>NZ_JBEXIM010000044.1:0-51049 GCF_040608575.1 Micromonospora sp. NPDC005171
GTGTTCAAACGTGCGGGGACCGGGCCGGGGCCGGGCCGGCGTGCGCCGGCCGGACCGCCAGGCTCAGCCTCGGTCGGGGGCGCTGATCTCCCGCAGTTGGCCGTCGGCCAACCGCAACCAGCGCTGCACGCCGATCTCGGCGAGGAACCGTTCGTCGTGGCTGACCACCACGAACGCACCCTGGTACGCGGACAGCGCGCTCTCCAACTGCCCGACGCTGACCAGGTCCAGGTTGTTCGTCGGCTCGTCGAGCAGCAGCAGTTGCGGCGCCGGTTCGGCGCAGAGCACACAGGCGAGAGTGGCGCGCAGCCGTTCGCCGCCGGAGAGCACCCCGACCGGCAGGTTCACCCGGGCACCCCGGAACAGGAACCGGGCCAGCAGGTTCATCCGCTTGGCGTCCGGCAGGTTCGGCGCGTACGCGGCGAAGTTCTCCGCCACCGTACGGTCGAGGTCCAGCAGGTCCAGCCGCTGCGACAGGTACGCGATCCGCCCGTCGGCCCGCCGGATCTCACCGCCGGCCGGCTCCAGGTCACCCTGGACCAGGCGCAGCAGGGTCGACTTGCCGACGCCGTTCGCTCCGGTGAGCGCGATCCGTTCCGGCCCCCGGATCACCAGGTCGGCGCCGTCGCCGCCGAACAGCTCCCGGTCGTCGAAGCGTGCCCGCATCCCGTGGCCGGAGAAGACCGTGCGACCGCCCGGGACGGTGGTGTCCGGCAGGTCGACGGTGATCCGGTCCTCGTCGCGTACCGCTCGCCCCGCCTCGTCGAGTCGGGCCTTGGCCTGCCCGAGCCGGCCGGCGTGCGTCTCCTGCGCCTTGCCCGCCGACTCCTGCGCGCTGCGCTTGAGACCGCCCGCCACGATCCGGGCCAGGCCCGCGTTCTTCAGGTTCTTGGCGGCGTTGCTGGCCCGTCGGTCGGCGCGTTCTCGGGCCTGCTGCATCTCCCGCTTCTCCCGCTTGACCTCCTGCTCGGCGTTGCGCAGGTTGCTCTCGGCCACCTCCCGCGCCGCCTGCACCGCCTCGGTGTACGCGGTGAAGTTGCCCCCGTACCAGCGGATCTCACCCCGGTCCAGCTCGGCGATGCGGTCCATCCGGTCCAGCAGCTCCCGGTCGTGGCTGACCAGCAGCAGGCAGCCGGACCAGTCGGTGAGCACGTCGTAGAGCTTGTGCCGTGCCTCCAGGTCCAGGTTGTTCGTCGGCTCGTCGAGCAGCAGCACGTCCGGCCGGCGCAGCAGTTGCGCCGCCAGGCCGAGGGAGACCACCTGGCCGCCGCTGAGGGTGTGCAGCCGCCGGTCGAGTGACAGCTCACCGAGGCCGAGCCGGTCCAGCTCGGCGTGGGTGCGCTCCTCGATGTCCCAGTCGTCGCCGATGGTGGCGAAGTGTTCCTCGCTGGCGTCGCCGGCCTCGATGGCATGCAGTGCCGCGATCCGCTCGGCCACACCGAGCACCTGCGCCACGCTGAGATCACCGGCCAGGGGCAGCGTCTGCGGAAGGTAGCCGAGCAGGCCGTCGACGGTGACGCTGCCGCCGCTGGGCCGCAGCTCCCCGGCGATCAGCCGCAGCAGTGTGCTCTTGCCGGCGCCGTTGGGCGCGACCAGGCCGGTGCGGCCGCCCGGCACTGTGAAGGACAGCTCCGAGAAGACCGGGGTGTCGTCCGGCCAGGAGAAGGACAGATTCGAGCAGACAATGAACGCATCAGACATGCGAGTGACCTCAAAGGGTGGGGTGGGCGCGCCTAGGCCGCCCGACGACAACGGGAACCGGTGGAACGACGGCATGGCCACGGCGGCTGCGCCTACGCGCGCCGGACCGATGGCCGAACATGTCCGGTCTCACCCGGAGATGTCGTCGTCACCCGCCATGTCTGGTCTCCCTGGTCGTGCCACTAACCCAACTAGGCAAGTCTAACAACGGATCTTCACCCCGCCACCGGATTCCCGGCCAGGTGCAGCTTCGCAGACTGGACAGCGATGCTCGCTGGTGCCGAAGCTAGGACACGTCGAAGAGACGTAGCCCGTCGTACTCAGCGAAGTCGGCGAGTGTCCAGAACGACAAGGCTCATGCGGCGCCGGCCCGCCGAGAGGTGTACAGGTCGGCGAGGAACTCATCCAGTTCCTCGTCCGACTCGAAGAGGTCCGGACGCGCCAGGTCGTCCACCGAGGCGATGGGTTGAATGCCCTGACGACGGGCCAGTTCCTCGGCCGGCACGTGCTCAGCCGCCGGCCACTCGGGCGTCCGTTCGGCATTGCTCGACGTCACGGCCCACCTCCGGGTATCGGTTCGACGTCGATTCTCCCACTTCCACCATCGGCGGGCGGCATCTCGCGGCCGGTGTCGGGGCGGAGTCATGCCCCGCTCAGCGAGGGCGGTACTCGACCTCGGGGCGGCCGGGGGTGCCGTAGCGGGGCGTTCGGGCGGCGCGGTCGACCGTGACCAGATACTCCAGGTAACGGCGGGCGGTCACCCGGGAGATTCCGGTCAACGCGCTCACCTCGGTCGCGGACAGCCCGACCTCCGCGCGGGTGCCGTCGGTGAGCGCGGCGCGTACCCGGTCGAGGGTGTGCGCGTCGAGCCCCTTGGGCAGGCTGTGCCCGGCGGTGCCGCGCAGGGTGGCGAACATCTGGTCCACCTCGTGCTGGGCGGTGACCTCGCCGTCGGCGAGCGCCTGGGCGCGGTAGTCGGCGTACCGCTCCAGCTTGTCGCGGAACGCGGCGAACGTGAACGGTTTGAGCAGGTAGTGGGTCACCCCGAGGGACACGGCGGTGCGTACCACCGCCAGGTCCCGCGCGGAGGTCACCGCGAGCACGTCGACGCTGCTGCCGGCCGCGCGCAGCGCCCGGCAGACGTCCAGGCCGTGCAGGTCGGGCAGCCGAAAATCAAGGAGTACGAGGTCCACGTCGCCGCCGTCGTTCGCGCGCAGGGCCGCCATCGCCGCCCGCGCGGTGTGCGCCACCCCGACCACCACGAAACCGGGAACCCGTTCGGTGTACGCGCTGTGCGCCTCGGCCAGCAGCGGCTCGTCCTCGACGACAAGCACGCGGATGTCCGTCACGACCGCTCGCTTCTGCCCGGCAGCCGGACGGTGAACAGGCTGCCGCCGTCGTCCGAGCGACCCACCTCGGCGCTGCCGCCGTGCCGTCGCACCACCTGCCCGACCAGCGCCAGGCCGAGGCCCCGGCCGGTGCTCTTGGTGGACCAGCCGCGCCGGAACGCGTCGGCGACCCGCTCCGGTGCCAGCCCGGGGCCGCTGTCGGCGACCCGGACCACCAGCTCGTCGTCGGCTGCGCCGACGAAGACCCGCACCCGGCGTGGCGGCGGCGTGCCGGCCACCGCCTCCAGGGCGTTGTCGACCAGGTTGCCGACCACGGTGAGCAGGTCGCCGGTCGGAAGCGGGCTGTCGTCGAGGCGGCAGTCCGGCTCGATGACCAGGTCGACCCCGCGCTCGCCGGCCTGTGCGGACTTGCCGAGCAGCAGGGCGGCCAACGCCGGCTCGGTGACCGCGCCGACCACCCGGTCGGTCAGCTGTTGGGCGAGGGCCAGGTCCCGGGTGCCGAGCCGGAGGGCCTCGTCGGCGCGGCCCAGCTCCACCAGGGTCAGCACTGTGTGCAACCGGTTGGCCGACTCGTGCGTCTGCGCCTGCAACGCCTCGGTCAGCGCCCGCACCGAATCCAGCTCGCTGGCCAGCGTGCGCAGCTCGGTCTGGTCGCGCAGGGTCAGCACGGTGCCGAGCACCGCGCCCTCGAAGCGGGTGGTCCGCTGGTTGGCGACAAGCACCCGGTCGCCGGCGAGGATCGGCTCGTCACGGGCGTCCCGCCCGGAGTCGAGCAGCTCGGCCACCGCGGGCGGCAGGTCGATCCCGGCCACCGGCTGATCGATCACCGGCGTGTCCGCGTCGAGCCCCAACAGCCGGCGGCCCTCGTCGTTCACGAGCGCCACCCGACGATCGGTGGTCAGCACGACGAGACCTTCGCGCACCGAGTGCAGGACGGCGTCGTAGTACTCGTACATCCGGGTCATCTGCGCCGGCCCCAGGCCGTGCGTCTGGCGGCGGAGCCGGCGGCTGAGCAGCCAGGAGCCCATCGCGGCGAGCGCCAGAGCCGGTGCCGCCACACCGAAGAGCACCGGCAACTGGCCGAGCAGCTTACGGTCGATCGCGCGGGTCGTGATGCCCACCGACACCAGACCGACGAGGCGTCGCTGCTCGTCGTAGACCGGAACGACGGCGCGCACCGACTCGCCGAGCGTGCCGACGTTTGTGGTGGTGAACGGGCGGCCCGCCAGGGCGGGCCCGATCTCGCCGACGAACGGCTCGCCGATCCGGTCCCGGGTCGGGTGCGAGAAACGGGTGCGGTCGGGGGCCATCACCACCACGAAGTCGGTGCCGGTGGCCAGCCGGGTCGATTCGGCGTACGGCTGGAGGACGCTTGCCGGGTCGGCGGTGGTGAGGGCCGCCCGGACGTCGGGGGAGCGGGCCACTGTCTGCGCCACCGCGAGCACCTCCTCCTGCGCGGCCTGGCGGGAGTCGCTGCGGGCCAGCCAGACGGCGCCCGCCGCGCCGGCCAGCACGAGCAGCGTCACCACCATTGCCTGGAGGGCGAAGAGTTGCCCCGCGATGCTCCACTGGCGTCGGGCCACCCCGTCACCTCCTTGTCGCGCCACCGCTGTGGCCATCGCGGTGAACAGAATGACCGCAAGGCTGTCAACGGGTGAGACGCGCTTCACATTGTCGACATGGACACCACCACATCCGCCACCACCCCGGCTCCGGCGGTCCGCCGGGACCGTACCCGTTACCTGTATCTGGCCGTCATCGTGGCCGTCGTCGCCGGCATCGTGGTCGGCCTGGTCGCCCCCGATTTCGGCAAGGAACTCAAGCCGATCGGCACCGGCTTCGTCAACCTGATCAAGATGATGATCAGCCCGGTCATCTTCTGCACCATCGTGCTCGGCGTCGGCTCCGTCCGGCAGGCCGCGAAGGTCGGCAAGGTCGGCGGCCTGGCCCTCGGCTACTTCCTGACCATGTCGACTGTCGCGCTCGCCATCGGCCTGGTCGTCGGCAACCTCATCCACCCCGGCTCCGGCCTGAATCTCGGCCCGGACCTCGCCGGCTCCGGCAAGGCCGCCGCCGGTGACGAGGCCGCCGGTACGGCGGACTTCCTGCTCGGGATCATCCCGACGACGTTGCTCTCCTCGCTGACCGAGGGCAAGGTGCTCCAGACGCTGCTTGTCGCCCTGCTGGTCGGCTTCGCCGTCCAGGCCATGGGCCGGCGGGGTGAGCCGGTGCTCAGCGCCATCACCGTCATCCAGCGGGTCGTCTTCAAGGTCCTCGCCATGATCATGTGGCTGGCGCCGATCGGCGCGTTCGGCGCGATGGCCGCCGTGGTCGGAGCGACGGGCGTGGACGCCCTCAAGAGCCTCGCCCAGATCATGGTGGGCTTCTACGTCACCTGCCTGATCTTCGTGCTGGTCTTCCTGGGCGCGCTGCTGTGGTCCGTGGCCCGGGTCTCGATCTTCTCGCTGCTGCGTTACCTGGGCCGGGAGTTCCTGCTGATCCTGTCCACCTCGTCGTCGGAGTCGGCGCTGCCGCGGTTGATCGCCAAGATGGAGCACTTCGGTGTGAGCAAGCCCGTCGTCGGCATCACGGTGCCCACCGGCTACTCGTTCAACCTGGACGGCACGGCGATTTACCTGACCATGGCGTCGCTGTTCATCGCCGACGCGCTGGGCAAGCCGTTGGCCATCGGCGAGCAGATCTCACTGCTGCTGTTCATGATCATCGCGTCGAAGGGTGCCGCCGGGGTCACCGGCGCCGGGCTGGCCACGCTGGCCGGCGGCCTCCAGTCACACCGGCCGGACCTCGTCGACGGGGTCGGGCTGATCGTCGGCATCGACCGGTTCATGTCGGAGGCTCGGGCGCTGACCAACTTCGCCGGCAACGCCGTGGCGACAGTGCTGGTGGGAACCTGGACCGGAGAGTTCGACAGGGAGCGGGCGGCCGCGGTGCTGAGCGGCAACGACCCGTTCGACGAGGCGACGATGCTCGACGAGCACGACGACGACCAGGCGGAGTCCCGCCCCGACGAGAAGGCAGCGGCGCCTGCCGGAGCGCCGGCCTGATTCACGACGTGAGACCGGGGTCGGGGCGGCGCTGGCTGCCCCGACCCCGGTCCACGCCGTGATCCACTCCGTTGCCGGAAAGCCGGGGCATCCGAGCCACAGCGACAGCGCGACTTCCGGAAGACCGAGTCGATCCGCGGGTAGCGGGCGCCGAGAGTGGGAGGCGTCAGCGTCGCCGTGCTCGCCACATCGTGTGTTCCCTGGAGATCGCCGTCTCGGTGTCGTTGACGAACCGGGACAGCTCGGCTTCCGAGCTGATCCGCGTGGACAGCGAGCCCATGGCGGCAAGCTCCTGACTCGCCAGGGCGTAGGCCGTCGCCACCGCGCCATGTTGCCGTGTCTGCGTCCAGGCCGCGCCGGCCGCCACCGCCGCGGCGGCCACTCCGAGCAGGTCGAGGTCGGTCAGCCCGGCGGCCCTCGACACGGCCAGGGTGACCCCGACTATCTCCAGCACGAGCATGCTGACCGACCAGCGGGTTGCCCGTGCCCGATTCGACAGCGACCGCTCGGCGTACCAGGCTCGCTGGGCCTCCAGACGACCGGTCAGGTACGCGGCGCGGCGGTCTTCAAGGGAGGCGGAACGCAGTGACAGCATTCCTTGCGTGATTTGTTGCCCCGCCACTGCGGGGGCCGCCAACCCGGCGGCTGACATGTCTCGGGTCAAGCCCAACAATCGGTCGGTGAATTCGTCGACGCCGGCCGAATCGCTCTGCGATCGGGGAAAGGGATCAGCTGCGACGGTGAATCGCCACGTGAGTGACTTGATGGATTCGGAGAGGGCCCTGCCGACGTACCACCGCTCGTTGGGGCGATTGGTGAGGAGGAAGACCTCGACGATCGAGGTGGCGGCGAACGCGCCCGCCGCGAGCGCAGGGCCCAGTGTGACACTGTCGAGCTTCCACGTGACGACTCCCGCGACCGCGGCCACCAGAAGCAGGGACAGCCGCAGCGCGATCAAGGTCGCGTACACGCGTTGGCCGCGCTGCGACTCGTAGGACACGGCGCGCTGAAACGGGGGAAGGTCCTCGGCCGTCAGCATGTCGTTGACCTCTCGACAGAACGTCCAGGGCATCGGCGGGGGTGAACAGCGATCTCCGCCAGCAGTCGGTACGCAGGTTGTCGATAGTAGACGCCGCCGTCCACTCCGACCGGCCGAGCGCGCGGGGCTAGGGCGTGGTGGTCTCGTCGCAGGGGGCACCGATGCCGAGGTTGACGCGGTCGTCCCGGCCGTCCGACGTGATGATGAGCGGTACGCAGGCGGCCTGCGCGACCCAGGTGCCACCGACGAAGGCCAGCCACTGGGCCTGCCCACCCTCCGGCGTGCAGGCGTGCACCCTGGCGGTCCTCGCGGGCGTGCTGGTGCCACCCCAGCCAAGTCGGGCCTTGTCCTGCCAGTCGGGTGCCACCCGCAGGTCGACGACCTTGCCCGCGCGGACGACGAGCCCCCATTTGGCGAACAGTCGCGCCGCCGGATCGGCCTTCCCAGAATCCTCCGTCGACATCACGCGGGCGTCGGGCACCGCCACGTCTTTCCCCACCAGCCGGTAGCCCGTCGGCGGTGCCGCCAGGGCATCGACCGATGCCGTGCACGGCGGCCGGCCACCGCTGGCATCCGTCGACGACGCCGTGCCGTTGGCCGGCCGGGTGGTGGGCTGGCGCGACTCGTCTCCCGGCGTGCAGGCGAAGAGGACCACCACCAGGCAGAGGAAGCCCCACCATGCGATCGGCCTGGTCCGGCTGCCCACCCCGGGCTCCGGAAGGCCCGGGGCACGAAGGGTCCGGGTCGCGCCGGCATGCGCGCTCATCCGATATTCATAGCTGGTGGCCGGACCCGGCGCGACCCTCGTCAGCGGAGCCCGCCGCGGATCTGGCCAGCGCGTCCGGGTGCCAACCAGAAGCGGCGGGCCAATTGGGCGCTGACGACGAGGGCTGCGGTGGTTACGGTCGTGGATGCCGAGCTTTCCCGACCGTTCGAGGAGTGATCGCATGCCCCCCTCTCCGTCCCGGCTCTTCGCCGAGCTAGCGACGGCCGAACGACCGGCCGAGACCAGAGTGGTCATGCGACGTGCGGTGGTGCTCGGTGGCAGCATGGCCGGGTTGCTGGCGGCCCGGGTGTTGAGCGACCACGCCGACGAAGTGCTGATCATCGAACGGGACCCGTCCGACGTCGACGCCGGGCCACGCCCGGGTGTGCCCCAGGGCAGTCAGGTGCACGCGCTGCTGCCCGCCGGTCAGGTCCAGTTGGAGCGCTGGTTCCCCGGCATCGCCGACGAGGCGCTCGCGCTCGGCGCCCCGCCGCCGCCGAGCGACCCGAGCACGGCGAAGGTCTTCGTGAACGGCATGTTGGGCCTGCCGCCCGCGCCGACCGGCACCGGGCCGGCGCTGATCACCACACGTCCGTTCCTGGAGGCGCTGGTCCGGGGGCGCACCCTCGCCGTCGACAACATCCGGATGGTGTACGGCCGGGCGGAGGGCCTGCTCTTCGACGATCGGCGGGTCACCGGCGCCCGGTACCTGCCCGAGGGGGGCACCGAGCCCGTCGTCGAAGCGGCCGACCTGGTGGTCGACGCGATGGGGCGGTCCAGCCGGTTGAGCGACTGGCTGGCCGAGCACGGGTGGCCGCGCCCGCCGATGCACCGCATGCCGATCAAACTGAACTACGCCACGGCGCTCTTCAGGCGCGACGAGGAGGTCAGCGACGCCTGGGTGGCGGTCTTCCACACCATGGCGGGCAAGGGGCGTACCGCCCGCATCGGTGGAATCAACTCGGTCGAGGGGGACCGCTGGATCATGCTGGTGGCCGGGTACGACGGGGACCGGCCCAGCCGCGACGTCGCCGACTTCACCGCCCGCTGCCGGGAGCACTACCCGCAGATGTTCGGTGACATCGCCGAACACGGGGAGATGCTCGGTGGGGTGGTCACGTACCACCAGGCGGACAGCCGACGCCGCGACTTCCACAAGCTCGACCGGCTGCCCGCCGGGCTGGTCGCCGCCGGCGACGCTGTCGCTTCCTTCAACCCGGTGTACGGCCAGGGCATGACCTCCGCGGCGCTGCACGCCTCCTGCCTGTCGAGGTACCTGCGGTCCGGTCCGAAGCCGCACGACGAGCCCGCGCGGGCGTACTTCGACCAGGTCCGCGTGGTGGTCGACGCCGCCTGGCAGATCTCCACCACCGCCGACATCGAGCTGCCGCACGTCGACGGGCCCTACCCACCCGGTTACAAGGTCACCAAGTGGTTCGGGGACCTGCTCTTCCGGGCGTCGTTGACCGACCCGGTGCTCAACGCCCGGCTGGGTCGGGTCACCACCATGCTCGACCATCCGGCCTCCCTGAGCCGTCCGGGCACCCTGTTCCGGGCCCTCCGACTCGGTCTGCTCGGCAGCACCCGACGGTGATTCGTCGCCAAACCCGCCGCCCCCGCCGGGGCGCGGTGGAAAATGGTGGGCCGGGGAGGGGTGCTGCGACGAACCGGGGGAGCGGGCGTGCTCGGAACCAGCCTCCTTGGCCGGCTTCGTCGCCGTGACCCGGGCGACGCCATCCTGCGACGCGCGGCCCGGCTGACGCTCGTCGCCTCCGTCGTCTTCTACGGCTGCCGGTACGGGGCGGGCAGTTCGACGCTCGCCACCTACGGGTTGTTCGGCACCATCGCCGCCGGGTCGTTCGCGCAGCTGCCCGGTCCGGCGCCGCAACGGGCGCGGATCCTGGTGTCCTCGCTGCCAGCGGTGTGGGCGCTGATCACTGTGGGTTCGCTGTTGGCGTGGAGCACCTGGGCGGCCGCCGCCGGCATGCTCGTCGTCGGGTTCGTGGTGGCGTTCGCCGGGGTCGGCAACCCGCGCCTGGTGGGGTTGGCGAGCGCGTTCCAACTCTTCTACATCCTGGCGTCGTTCCCGCCGTACCAGCCGGGCACCCTGCCGGAACGACTCGGTGGGGTGACCCTCGCCGTCGTGCTACTGGCCGCCGCCGACGTGTTCCTCTGGCCCGACCCGGTGCCGGTCTCCTACCGGCAGCGCCTCGCCGAGGCGGCCGACGGCGTCGCCGCCCTCCTCGACGCCGCCGCCGAGCGGTTGACCGACCCGCACGCCGCTGCGGGCGGCCGGGACAATCGGCGCGAGCGGGCGTACGACGTGGTGGCGGCGATCGAGTTGAACCGCAGCCCTCCAGCGTGGGCGCCCACCGCGGCGGGCGCTCAGGACCGGGCGTTGCGGATCTGCGCGGCCGCGTTACGGGAGGTGCTCGCCGAGGCGGACCGGCTGGCGACGGAAGCCCCGCCGGAACCGATCCCGGATCTGACCGCGGCGCGTCTGCTGCGCTCGTGCGCGGACATGACCCGCGCCACCGGCCGGAGCCTGTCCCCGGGGGGCCCGGCGGTAGCCCCCGCCGACCTGGACGTGGCGGTCGGACGAGCCGAGGCGGCGTACCCGGTGGGAGAGGGTCAGGTCCGCGACGCGGCCGACGTACCCCGGTTGTGTCGGGACGCGACCGCGCTGGCCCTCGCGGACCAGGTGCGGGTCTTCGCCGTCGGTTCCCGGGTGGCCACCGGCGCGCGGCTCGACGGCGACGACGCCTCCTCGGGGCTGTTCGAGTACACCCGGCACAGCCCGTGGACGCTGTACTGGTGGCAGTTCCGCTCCCACCTGGCGCCGCGCTCGGCCCACCTGCACAGCTCACTGCGGCTGGCCGTGGCGCTCGCCATCGCCCGGGTGGCCGCCGGAGTGTTGCAGCTGACCCACGGATTCTGGGTGCTGCTGGCCACCCTCACCGTCCTGCGCACCTCGGCCTCCGACACCCGCACCGCGCTGCGGCCGGCCGTGCTGGGCACGATCGTCGGCGCGGTGGTCAGCGGCGGGGTGATGTTCGTCGTCGACGAGCCGATCGTGTACGCCGTCGTCCTGCCGATCACCCTGCTGCTGGCCTTCGGTGTTGGTCGCCTGCTCGGTCCGGTGTGGCAGCAGGCGCTCTTCACCCTGCTGCTGACTGTCGTCTTCGCCCAGCTGAGCCCGGCAGGGTGGCGGCTCGCCGAGGCCCGCCTCGTCGACGTGCTGCTCGGCGCGGTGATCGGCGTGCTCGCCGGGGTGGCCATGTGGCCGCGCGGCGCGGTCCACGACCTGCGGCACAACGCCGCCGGCTACCTGTCGGCGAACGCGGACGCGGTCGAACAGACGGTCCAGGCGATCCTCGGCGACGCTCCGCCACCCGAGGGTGCCCTCAACCGGGTTCGTCGGCGGATGGTCCTGATCGACTCGTCGTACTGCCAGTACCACTCCGAGCGGCACGATCCACACCGTCAGCAGGTGAACTGGGATGCCGTGCTGAGCGCCGGGCACCACGTCATGCCGGGCGCGGAGTCGCTGCTGCGGCGCAACCCGCCAGGCTGTCTCGCCAGCTGGCCCGAGGCGGTGGCGTTCCTGCGGGACTCCGCCGGGCGCCTGCGGTCGGCGTACGACGCCCTCGCCGACGAGGTCGCCAGCGGCCGGACCTCGGCCTGGACGCCGGTGTCGAGCAGCTGCGTCGACCAGCTGGACCGGATCCGTCCGCTCCTCGGCGAGGCCGACGGTCAGTCGGTCCGGCACCTGGTGGAGGTGGACAGGTGGCTCGCCGGCCTCGCCGACAGTCTCGCCCGCGCCCGCCCGCCTGTTGCCGATGAGTCGGTCGGGCCCCGCCGGAAGCCGTGACGCCGGAGTCGCCCGTCGCCGTGCGCGGAAGGATGCTGGTGAGGGCCATCCCGCAGAGTCATCACGCCCTCGGGAAACCGTCTGCCCGCGCCGGAAGCCCGCCGGGGTCACGGGAGGAAACGCGCGGTCAGGACGTCGTACGGATCTGACAGGCCGCCGATCGCCGATTGGTCGTGCCGGTCGCGCGCCGCTCGGCCTAGCGTCGACGGCATGGAGATCGAGCAGGCGCAGAAGCTGTGGCAGCCGGAGCCGGGCTGGTTGAACACCGCCAGCTACGGGTTGCCGCCGGAGCCGGCGTGGGCGGCGGTGCAGGAGGCCCTCGCCGCCTGGCGGGTTGGTCGTACGTCGTGGGAGGGCTGGGGCGAGTCGACGCAGCGGGCTCGCGTCGCCTTCGCGGGCCTCATCGGGGTGCCGGTCGGTGACGTGGCGGTCGGCGCGGCGGTGTCCCAGCTGCTCGCGCCGGTCGCGGCGGCGCTGCCGGCCGGTGCCACGGTGGTGGTCCCCGAGGTCGAGTTCACCTCGAATCTTTTCCCCTGGCTGGTGCAGGAGCAGCGGGGCGTCACGGTCCGCACGGTGCCACTGGAGTCGCTTGTCGACGCCATCGACGCCGATACCGACCTGGTCGCGTTCAGCCTGGTGCAGTCGGCCGACGGGGCGGTCGCGGCGTACGACGAGATCGTGGCCGCGGCCCGCGCGCACGACGCGCTGGTGGCGGTGGACGCCACCCAGGCGTGCGGCTGGCTGCCGTTCGACGGCGGCCGGGCCGATGCGGTGGCGGTGGGCGGTTACAAGTGGCTGATGAATCCGCGCGGGACCGGGTACGTCTATCTAGCCCCGTCGTTGCGTGAGCGGCTGCGTCCGGACGCGGCCGGCTGGTACGCGGCCGGCGACCCGCACGCCTCCTACTACGGCCCGCCGCTGCGGCTGGCCGACGACGCCCGCCGGTTCGACATCTCACCTGCCTGGTTCAGCTGGGTCGGGGCGGCGCCCGCCCTGGAGGTGGTCGCCGAGATCGGCGTGTCGGCGATCGGGGCGCACAACGTGGCGTTGGCCAACCGGTTCCTGACCGGGCTGGGCCGGCCGCCGGGGGAGAGCGCCATCGTCAGCGTGGACGTGCCCGACGCGGAGCAGCGCCTCGCGGCGGCCGGCATCCGGGCGGCGGTGCGTGCCGGACGGGTCCGGGCCTCGTTCCACGTCTATTCCACGGAGGCCGACGTGGACGCCGCGCTGACGGCGTTGACCGGCTGACCCGGCGTCGAGGACGGCCGGGCGCGTGGCCGGCCGTCCTCGACGGCAGCAGACATCCGGCTCAGGCCAGGTGGCCACCGATCTTCGTGTAGCCGCGCAGGAGGTCCCGCGAGATGATCAGCCGCTGCATCTCGTCGGTGCCCTCGAAGATCCGGTAGAGCCGGACCTGCCGGTACCAGCGTTCGATCGGCAGCTCTCGGGTGTAGCCCATGCCGCCGTGGATCTGCAGCACCCGGTCGACCACCCGGTTGACCATGCCGGCGCCGTAGAGCTTGCCCATCGACGAGGCGTGCCGGGGGTCCAGGCCCGCGTCGACAGTCCACGCCGAGCGGAGCACCAGCCAACGGGCCGCCTCCAGCTCCGTCTCGGAGTCGGCGATCATCCACTGGATGGCCTGGTTGGTGCCAATCTTCGCGCCGAAGGTCTCCCGGGTGTTGGCGTACTCGATGGCCATCTGCAACACCCGCTCGGCGATGCCGATGGCGTGCGACGGGATGGTGTAGCGCCCCTTGCCGATCCATTCCATGCCGAGCGTGAAGCCCTGCCCGATCTCGCCGAGGATGTTGCGGTGCGGCACGCGTACGCCGTCGAAGACGAGCGACGCGGGCCCGCCCTCGCCCATCGTCTGGATGAACTCCGAGCGCCAGCCCATGGACCGGTCCACCAGGAACGCGGTGGCACCGCCGTTGCGGGCGCCCTTCTCCCGGTCGGTCACCGCGACGACGATGGCGAAGTCGGCGTCGTGACCGCCGGTGATGAACGTCTTCTCGCCGTCGAGGATCCAGTCGTCGCCGTCGCGGCGGGCGGACAGCCGGATGTTGGCCGCGTCCGACCCGGCGCCCGGTTCGGTGATCGCGAAGCAGGAGCGCCGCTCGCCCTCGATGGTCGGGATGAGGAACTCCTGCTTCTGCTCCTCGGTGGCGTGGAACAGGATGTTGTCCGCCTCGCCGCCGAAGCGGAACGGCACGAAGGTGCGGCCCAGCTCGGTCCAGATCAACGACTGGAGGACGGCTGGCAGGTTCATCCCGCCGTACTCTTCCGGGGTGGCCAGGCCCCAGAAGCCGAACTTGCGCGCCTTGAGTTGCAGTTCGCGCACCTCGGAGTGGTCGAGGCCCGGCTGGTGCGCCCGTTCGCGGCGGAGCACCTCCGCTTCCAGGGGCATCACCTCGCGGGTGATGAACGCGCGCACGGTGTCTCGGACGGCGCGTTCCTCGTCGGACAGTGCGAAGTCCACGGTTCCCCCTCGGTCGGCGTGGCGGTGCGCCGCTGCGGGCCGCAGCGGTCATACCTAAACTAGCGGTGTAAGTTTTCATTCGTCCAGACCCCAGATGGAGACGCCTGCCCGCCAGCGGTCCCCGATAGGGTGCGTGAACAGGTGGTTCCCACGGGCAGAGACGCCCCACACCGAGGAGGTCTGACGTGCCCCGACCTCGGCGGCCACTGCTCACCCGCGACCGGATCGTCGAGACGGCGCTCGCGCTGATCGACGCCGACGGGCTCGGCGCGCTCTCCACCCGCCGGCTCGCCGCCGCGCTCGGGGTGCAGGGTCCCTCGCTCTACAACCACTTCGCCACCAAGGACGAGATCCTCGACGCGGTCGCCGACACGGTCACCGGCGCCGTCGACACCCGCGGCTTCGCCAGCCGGGACTGGGTCGCCGCGCTGCGCGACTGGGCCTGGTCGTACCGGCGGGCGCTCACCGCGCACCCGAACATCGTGCCCTACCTGGCGCAGGGGCCGGGTCGTCGTCCGGCCGCCCTCGCCATGGCCGACGCGGTCTACGGCGGCCTGGTCCGGGCCGGGTGGCCGCCGGCCCGCGCCACCCACATCGGCGCGGCGCTGCGCTACTTCGTGGCCGGGTCGGCGCTCGGCTCGTTCGCCCGCGGGTTCGTCGAGGACCCGGAGCTGTACGCGGCGCACTACCCGCACCTGCGTCAGGCGCACCGGCTCGCCGAGCACCAGCAGAGCGTTGACGAGGGCGCCTTCGCCCTCGGCCTGGACGCCCTGCTGCACGGTCTGGCCGCCGAGTACACCCGCACCGTCGACACGGTGGAGTCCGCCCGGCCCACCGGGTAGCGTCCAAACTCCCAGCGCTAGTTTCATCGCCCATCGCCCACCCTCGAAGGGACGACATGGACCTCGCCGCCCCGCCGTCGCAGTTGCCCGACTCCCTGCGCCTCCGACACCACCTGCACGTCGGTGGGGAGTGGACGGCACCCGCCGCCACCGATCTGATCGACGTGGAGAACCCGAGCACCGGAGAGCTGGTCGGGCAGGTGCCGGCCGGCACCCCGGCCGACGTGGATCGCGCCGTGGCCGCAGCCCGGGCCGCGTTTCCCGACTGGTCGGCCGCCACTCCCGCCGAGCGCTCCGCCCACCTCCACCGGCTGCACACGGCGCTCACCGCCCGCGCCGACGACCTCGCCCACACCATCGCCGTCGAGCTGGGCTCGCCGCTCAAGCTCGCCACCCGGGTGCAGGTCGGGCTGCCACTGACCGTGTTGCGCGACCACGTCGCGCTCGCCGCCCGCGCACCGGTCGAGGAGAGCATCGGCAACTCCCTCGTCGTCCGCGAGCCGATCGGCGTGGTCGGCGCGATCACCCCGTGGAACTACCCACTGCACCAGGTGATGGCGAAGCTCGCACCCGCCCTGGCCGCCGGCTGCACCGTGGTGCTCAAGCCCAGCGAGCTGACCCCGTTGACCGCGTACCTGCTCTTCGACGCGGTCACCGAAGCCGGGTTGCCGCCCGGCGTGCTCAACCTGGTCCCCGGCACCGGGCCGGTGGTCGGCGAGGCTCTCGCCGGGCACCCCGACGTCGACCTGGTCTCGTTCACCGGCTCCACCGCCACCGGCGCGCGGATCATGCGGCTCGCCGCCGACCGGATCGCCCGGGTCGCGCTGGAGCTGGGCGGCAAGTCCGCGAACGTGATCCTCCCCGACGCCGACCTGGCCACCGCCGTCAAGGTGGGCGTCGGCAACGCCCTGCTCAACTCCGGGCAGACCTGCACGGCGTGGACCCGGATGCTGGTGCACAACGATCGATACGACGAAGCTCTGCACCTGATCGCCACGGCGGTGGCCGGCTACCGACTCGGCGACCCGTTCGACCCGGCGACCCGGCTCGGCCCGCTGGTCTCCGCCGCGCAGGCCGAGCGGGTGCGCGGCCACATCGACAGGGCCCTCGCCGACGGCGCCCGGCTGGTCGTCGGCGGGCCCGAGGCCCCGGTGCCGGCCCGCGGGCACTTCGTCGCCCCGACCGTCTTCGCCGACGTGCACCCCGACAGCGCGCTCGCCCAGGAGGAGGTCTTCGGTCCGGTGCTCGCCGTCATCCCGTTCGCGGACACCGACGAGGCGGTCGCCATCGCCAACAACTCGAAATACGGGCTGGCCGGCGCGGTCTGGTCCGCCGACACCGACGCGGCGCTCGCGGTGGCCCGGCGACTGCGTACCGGCGCCGTCGACATCAACGGCGCCCCGTTCAACCCGCTCGCCCCGTTCGGTGGCTACAAGCAGTCCGGCCTGGGCCGGGAGTTGGGCGTGCACGGGCTGGCCGAGTTCTGCGAGCTGAAGGCGATCCAGCGATGACCGGCTCCGAGCTGTCCCCGGCCGCGCCGGGTCGCCCCGAGCTGTCCCCGGCCGCGTCGACGGGCCACGCCGAGCTGTCCCCGGCCGCGCCGGGCGGCGGCACCGAGCCGGTCATTGTTCGCGCGCTGGTCGCGCGCGGGTCCGGCGCCGAACTGCGGGTCGAGCGGGTACGCCTGCCCGCGCCCGGCCCCGGCGAGGTGCGGGTGACGATCAGGGCGGCCGGTGTCTGCCACTCCGACCTGTCCATGGTCAACGGCACTCTCGCCGCGAGGTTCCCAGTGGTGCTTGGGCACGAGGCGACCGGAGTGGTGGCCGAGGTCGGGCCGGGCAGCCACCTGACGGTCGGCACCCCGGTGGTGCTCAACTGGGCACCGGCCTGCCGGGCCTGCTGGTGGTGCCGGCGCGGCGAACCGTGGCTCTGCGCCGACACCACCGCCCCGACCGTGCCGCGCGGCGAGACCGACGACGGGGTCCCGCTGCACCTGACCCTCGGCCTCGGCGCGCTCGCCGAGGCGGTGGTGGTGCCCGAGCGTGCCGTCATCCCGATCCCCGCCGGGCTGCCGCCCGAGCAGGCCGCACTGCTCGGCTGCGCGGTGCTCACCGGCGTCGGCGCGGTCCGGAACACCGCCCGGGTGGCACCCGGCGAGTCGGTGGCTGTCGTCGGGCTCGGTGGGGTCGGGCTCGCCGTCCTCAGCGCGGCCCGACGGGCCGGTGCCACGACGATCCTGGCCATCGACGTCGCCGAGGCGAAGCGGGACCTGGCGCTCGCCGCCGGGGCGACCGACTTCCTGCTCTCCGACGACCGGCTCTCCAAGGAGGTACGGGCGCGCACCGAGAGCCGTGGCGTCGACCACGCCTTCGAGTGCGTCGGTCGGGCCGCCACCATCCGCGCCGCCTGGCGGCTCACCCGGCGTGGGGGAGGGGTGACAGTGGTCGGCATGGGCGCGAAGGACGACATGGTCAGCCTCGGCGCCCTGGACATCTTCCACTCCGCGCGCACGCTGCGCTCCTCGGTGTACGGCTCGTCCGACCCGGACCGGGAGGTGCCGGTGCTGGCTGCCGAGCTCGCCGACGGCACACTGGATCTGGGTGTGCTGGTCAGCGGAACGATTCCGTTGGACGAGGCGCCGGCGGCGTTCGACCGGCTGGCCCGGGGCGAGGGCGCCCGTTGGGTGGTCACCCTGGACTGACGCTCGTCACATCCGGGATCGCAGCACGTCGACCTCGCAGCCTGGTGCGAACGGGTCGAAGCCGTGCTCGACGAGCCAGCGGATCACCAGCAGGCTTCGCAGCGACCACCAGGCGCGAATCACGCCGAGGTCGACGTCGGCGCGGTAGCCGGCGAGGACGTCGTCGAGGCGCTCCTCGTGCCCGAGCGTCAAGGTGGCGAGGTCGAAGTGGGCATCGCCCTGGCACGCCTCGGACCAGTCGATCACACCGATGATCTCGTCACCCTCGACGAACACGTGGGTGATCTGTAGGTCGCCGTGCGTGAAAACCGGTGTCCACGGTCGGAGCGCCGCCTCGGCCACCTGGCGGTTGCGGGTGACCAGGTCGGTGGGGAGGACGCCGTTGCCGACGAGCCACGCGCACTCGGCGTCGAGCTGCGACGTCAACTCCTCGCGGCTGCGGCCGGGCCAGGGCGGTAGCGGCGCGTCGTGCAGCTTCCGAACGGCGGCGCCCGCTGCGGCCCACGCCGCCGGGGACGCGGTCGACGGCTCGCCGAGGCGACCGAGCGCCGTTCCGGGCAGGGCGGCGAGCGCGAGGACGGGCGGCTTGCGCCAGAGGATCTCGGGGGTCGGGACCGGCGCCATGGCCATCGCCTCGACTTCGACGTCGGTGCGCCCCGAATCAGCGTCGATCTTCAGGAACACGTCGCCGACGCGCAGGGTCGCGCGTTCCTGATGGGCGACGACGACTTCGACCTCCGGCACAGCGGCCATTATCGCGACGCGACAGTCGACATCCCAGCGGTTTGTCGGGGACGACCGGGCGTGGTTGGCCAGGTGCCCGGGGCCGACCCCGGGAGGGTCAACCCGGGGCACCCGGGCGATGAGAGCCGTGCGACTGGTCAGAAGGGCGGGGCGTCCTCGCCCATCAGCGCCAGCACGACGCCGCCCTTGCCGCTCTTGAGACCCTGCACCACGACCTTGCCGGTGCTGCCGTCCGGCAACTCCAGGGTGAAGGTCTTTCCGACCGCGTTCTTGGGGCCGTTGCCGGCGCTGTTGGCGGGCCGGAAGTCGCCCGCCCACGGCGGAATCCCGCCTCTACGGGCCGGCTCGGCGAAGAGCGCGGCGGTGCCGGGGGTCCTGGTGCCGTCTGAGGAAAGGAGCACTGAGGCGCTGCGAAAGGTAGCCATATGCGCCAAGGCTAACCCGGAATTGCCCGATCGCGGCACCACAGTTGCCCGTGACGGCGATTCGGTCGGCGTCCCGCTCCCGGCCGTTGCGCCGGGAGCTACACCTAGCAGTACTATGCATCGTACTTCTAGGTTTAGGGGCAGGAGGTCACGTGAAGGTCGCCAAGGATCTGGTCGCCGCCTCGGCGACGCCGATGGTGCTCGGCATCCTGGCCGAGGGCGAGAGCTACGGCTACGCCATCATCAGGCGGATCAACGAGCTGTCCGGGGGTGAGCTGGACTGGACCGAAGGGCTGCTCTACCCGTTGCTGCACCGGCTCGAGCGCCTCGGCCACCTGGAGTCGAGCTGGCAGGCGGTCGCCGGCGAGCGGAAGCGCAAGTACTACCGCATCACCGACCGGGGCCTGGCTGAGCTGGCCGAGCAGCGCCGACAGTGGGACACCGTGGTGGGCGCGCTCAAGGAGATCTGGCACGACCGCGGGCCGCTCACGGCGTACCCGTTGGAGGGCCTCGCATGACGGCGCACGACGGGCCACCGGAGTTGGAAGCGCAGTTCGAGCAGTGGCGCCAGTACGTGCTGCGTCGCAGGGAACTGCAGATTGTGGACGCCGACGAGCTGGAAGACCACCTCCGCGGCTCCGTCGACGAGCTCGTCGCCACCGGCCTGAGCCCGGACGAGGCGTTCCTGGTCGCGGTGAAACGGATGGGCAGCCTCGACGACCTCTCCCGCGAGTTCGCCCGGGAACATTCGGAACGGCTGTGGAAGCAGTTGGTGCTGACCGGCGACTCCGGCATCCCGGTCGGTGGCACGCGCTCCCGTCGGGACCTGTGGGTCATGCTCGGCTGCGCGGCGGGTGCGCTGGCGTCCGTCAAGGTGCCGGCGCTGTTCGGGCTGAGCTTCGCCGACGACGGCTCGTTCTACGCGCGCAACTTCACGGTGTTCGTGCTGCCCTGGCTGGCGGCGTACCTGGCGTGGCGCCGGGGAGCCCGGCGGACGGTGATCGCGGCACTGGCGGCGCTCTTCGTCCTCGGCGCCGTGGCGGCGAACGCCTACCCCCTGGCGGACGATTCGCAGTCAGTGGTCGTCACCAGCATCCACCTGCCCATCGCCCTGTGGCTGGTGGTCGGTCTGGCCTACGTCGCCGACGACTGGCGCTCGTCCCGTCGACGCATGGACTTCATCCGGTTCACCGGCGAGTGGTTCATCTACCTGGTGCTGATGGCCCTCGGCGGCGGCGTGCTCGCCGCGTTCCTGTTCAACACGTTCGCGGCCATCGGGATCGTCCCGGAGGAGTTCATCTCGCAGTGGCTGCTGCCCGGTGGCGCCGCGGCCGCGGTCGTGGTGGCCGGCTGGCTCGTCGAAGCCAAACAGAGCGTCGTCGAGAACATCGCGCCGGTCCTCACCAGGCTGTTCACCCCGCTCTTCACTGCCGCCCTGCTCGCCTTCCTCGTCGCTGTCGTCTGGACCAGCCACGGCATCGACGTCGAGCGGGAGGCGCTGCTCCTCTTCGACCTGCTGCTGGTCGTGGTGCTGGGGCTGCTGCTCTACTCGCTCTCGGCCCGTGAGCCGCTGGCCCCGCCCGGCCCGTTCGACAAACTCCAACTCGCGCTCGTGGTCAGTGCGTTGGCCATCGACGTGCTGGTCCTGCTGGAGATCACCGAGCGGATCACCGACGAGTACGGCGGTACGCCCAACCGGGCTGCCGCGCTCGGCGAGAACGTGATCCTCCTGGTCAACCTCGCGTGGTCGGCGTGGCTCCTGCTGACCTTCATCCGCCGACGTACGCCGTTCGCGACACTCGAACGGTGGCAGACTGGCTACCTGCCGGTGTACGCCGCGTGGGCCTGGATCGTGGTCCTCGTCTTCCCACCGCTGTTCAGCTTCGCCTAGTCGGCGCGGACCGGCCGGGTGGGCCGTGCCGCGCGAGCCGGCCCACCCGTGGCGGGTGGGCCGGCCGCTCGTCACTTGCCGGTGACGATGCCCGGGTTGATGCAGAGCCCCGGGTTGGCGCCGTTCTTCTCCGCGATCTCCAGACAGCGGGTCACCTTGTCGACTTTCGCGTTGGTCTCGGTGATCTGCTTGGAGATCTCGGCGTTCTTGCGGTCCTGCTCCAGGTTGCGGGTCTGCGCCAGCTTGTCCTGGAACGCCTTGATGTTGCCCTCGGTCTTGTCGTCGTGGTTCACCCGGGTGATGGTCACCGAGAGGATGTCCACGTCGGTGGCGAGGCGGGTCTCCGCGCTGGTCTTGATGTTCGCGGCGAACGGCTTCAGGTCGACGTTGAGGTCACCGGTCTGGGCGTCGATCTTCTCCAGCGGGTTGTACGCGGCGAAGGCGTCGTTGACCGCGCTGTCGAGCTGCACACCCACCCGCTGACCCCGGAAGCTGCCGAAGTCGCCCTTGTAGTCCATGAACTGCTTCGGCGCGTTCTCCGGCTTGACCTGCCATTCGACGAGCACCTCGACGCAGGCGTCGGCGAGGGTGCCGGTCCGCACCCGTACGCAGTTGTTGCCGCCGATGTGGTCGTACTTCTGCCGGCCCGCGTCCCACTCGCCGACCTTCTGCCAGGGCGCCACCCACTTCAGGCCCGAGCCGGTCACCTCGCCGGTGGGCTTGCCGAAGCTGGTGACGATGCCGACCGAGCGGATGGGCACCGAGTGGGCGCTGGAGGCGACGCCGACCACCAGAGTGAGGGCGAGAAAGCCGAGCGCCGCGAGGGCGGCCATCCGCTTGAGCGACCGGGCGGGAGCGACGAGAGCAACGATGGCGCTGACCGCCAGGGCGACGGCGAAGACGATCGCCATGGTGAAGCCGACGGGCATGGGGTGGGGACCTTCCGATGGGCTGTGTGGATCATCAATCTAGGGGGTCCGGTCAAATCGACGGCGTGGGGGAGTGGAGTTCGCGCACGTCAATCGCCTGTCGAATATGGAGTTCATCGACATGGTTCGACTCCGGCGGCCCGCCGTAGGTTTCGTCCACGCGACGGGCCTGTGACCACGGTCACCGAACCGACCGTCGCCGCGACGTGCGGAGGATGAGGCGATGGCCGGGCAAGCGCTCCTGTCGGCCCGTGGGCTGACCCGCGACTTCCGGGGCTTCCGGGCGGTCGACGACGTCGACCTCGACGTGGCGTCGGACAGTGTGCACGCGCTTGTCGGCCCGAACGGTGCGGGCAAGACCACCCTGTTCAATCTGCTCACCGGCTTCCTGCGACCCAGTGGTGGCCGGATCGAGCTGGCTGGGCGGGACGTCACCGGGCTGCCCCCGGAGCAGGTGGCCCGGCTCGGCGTGGCCCGCTCGTTCCAGATCACCAGCCTCTTTCCCCAACTGTCCGCCCGCGAGCACGTCGCGCTGGCGTTGCAGTCGTCAAGCGGGCTGGGCTGGCGGTTCTGGCGCTCGGCGAAGCTGATGGGCCGCTACACCGAGCGGGCCGACGAACTCCTGGCCATGGTGGGGTTGGCCGAGCTGGCACACGCCCCCTCGGCGGCCCTGGCGTACGGCCGCAAACGCGCCCTGGAGCTGGCCATCGCCCTGGCGCTGGACCCGAAGGTGCTGCTGCTCGACGAGCCGACCGCGGGGATGGGCCTGGAGGACGTCGACCGCACCGTCGAGTTGATCGGTCGGGTCCGCCAGGGCCGGACCGTGGTGATGGTCGAGCACAACATGAGCGTGGTCGGCCGGCTCGCCGACACCGTCACCGTCCTCCAGGCCGGCAGGGTCCTCGTCGAGGGCCCGTACGAGCAGGTCCGCGCCGACGAGCGCGTGATCACCGCCTACCTGGGAGCCGCTGATGCTGCGCATTGAGAACCTGTCCGCCTTCTACGGCGAGGCGCAGGTGCTGCGTGATGTCAGCCTCGAGGTCTCCGTCGGCGAGGTGGTAACCCTGGTCGGCCGCAACGGTGCCGGCAAGTCCACACTGCTGCGCTGCGTGATGGGACTGCACCCCGGTCAGCGCGGCACTGTCGAACTGGACGGGCGGGACATCACCCGGCTGCCGGCGCACAAACGGGCCCGCCTGGGGTTGGGCTGGGTGCCCGACGACCGGGGCAGCTACGCCACGTTGACAGTCACCGAGAACCTCACGCTGCCACCCACTGTCGGCCCCGACCCGTGGTCGCTGGAGCGGGTGTACGAGGCGTTCCCGGCCCTGCACACCCGGCGGGACTCGGCGGCCACCACGCTCTCCGGCGGCGAGCAGCAGATGCTCGCGCTGGCCCGGGTGCTGCGGATGGGCGCCCGACTGCTGCTCTGCGACGAGCCCACCGAGGGGCTGTCGCCACTGCTGGTGCAGCAGGTCGGCGACCTGCTGCGCGAGGCCAAGCGGCACGGCGTGACAGTGCTGCTGGTCGAACAGAACCTGCACTTCGCCACCGGTGTCGCCGACCGGCACTACCTGCTGGCCGAGGGCCGGGTCGCCGAGGCGATGGACAACTCCGAGGTGCGTTCGCGCGAACGCGAACTGCTCGCGTACCTCGGGATCTGAATTTCTCAACGGGACCCGCGCGACGACGCGCGGGATGGATGGAGTGGGCATGCGCAGGACGATGGGTGTGGCCGCGGCGTCGGCGGTGGTGGTGGTGCTGGTCGCCGGGTGCGGCGGCGGTGGCCCCCAGTCGAGTGGCGACCAGAAGCTGACCGGCGACAAGATCGTGCTGGGCGTGCTCAACGACCAGTCCGGGGCGTACTCGGAGTTGTCCGGGAAGAACTCGGTGGCGGCGGTGGAGATGGCCATCGCCGACTTCACAGCGAAGTACGGCGACAAGGCGGTGACCAAGGACATCACCGTGCAGACCGCCGACCACCAGAACAAGCCGGACGTGGCGAACTCGAAGGCCCAGGAGATGTACGACCGCAAGGGCGTCGACCTGATCCTGGACGTCCCCACCTCGTCGGCCGCGTTGAAGGTCGCCGACGTGGCGAAGGAGAAGAAGAAGCTCTATTTCAACATCGGCGCGGCGACCACCGACCTGACCGGCAAGAGCTGCAACAAGTACACCTTCCACTACGCGTACGACACGTACATGCTGGCCAACGGCACCGGGAAGACCACCACCGAGCAGATCGGCAAGAACTGGTACATCCTCTACCCGAACTACGCCTTCGGTCAGGACATGGAGAAGAGTTTCTCCACCGCGATCACGGCGGCCGGCGGCACTGTGGTCGGCAGGGACGGGGCGCCGTTCCCGAACACCAGCGGTGACTTCTCGACCTTCCTGCTCAAGGCGCCGAACCTGAAGCCGAAGCCGGACGTGCTGGGCACCATGCAGGCCGGCGCGGAGCTGGTGAACGTGGTGAAGCAGTACAACGAGTTCAAGCTGCGGGACAAGGGCGTCGGCCTGGCGGTGGGGCTGATGTTCCTCACCGACATCCACTCGCTCACCCCGGCCGCGCTGGCCGGCACCACGTACACCGACGCCTGGTACTGGAACTTC
This sequence comes from Micromonospora sp. NPDC005171, assembly GCF_040608575.1. NCBI lineage: Bacteria > Bacillati > Actinomycetota > Actinomycetes > Micromonosporales > Micromonosporaceae > Micromonospora > Micromonospora sp. NPDC005171. The sequence continues at coordinate 24,419 of NZ_JBEXIM010000044.1, forward strand.
GACGCCAGGAACCGGGAGTTCGCCGACCGTTTCCAGCAGAAGGCCGGCACCCGGCCGACGTTCGCGCACGCCGCCAACTACTCCGCGGCCCTGCAGTACCTGGAGGCGGTGCAGGCCGCCGGCACCGACGACGCGGACGCGGTGGTCAAGGGTCTGGAGGGCAAGACGGTCGAGGACGTCTTCCTGCGCAACGGGAAGATCCGGGCCGAGGACCACCGGGTGGTGCACGACGCGTACCTGGCCCAGGTGAAGCAGCAGTCCGAGGTCGCCGAGCCGTGGGACTACGTCAAGGTGCTCAAGACGATCCCCGCCGCGGAGGCGTTCCGCGCGCCCTCCGCGGACTGCAAGCTATGAGCGGATTCGCGCAGAACACGTTCAACGGGTTGGTGAGCGGGGCGTTCTACGCCCTGCTCGCCCTCGGGCTCGCTGTCATCTTCGGCATGCTGAGGGTGGTCAACTTCGCCCACGGCGCGTTCTACATGCTCGGTGCGTTCGGGGCGTACGTGCTGCTCAGCGAGGCGGGCGTGCCGTTCTGGGCCGCCCTGGTGATCATGCCGGTGGGGTTGGGTCTGCTCGGCATGGCGCTGGAACGCGCGGTGATCCACCGGCTGACCAAACTGGACCCGCTCTACAACTTCCTGCTCACCTTCGGTCTGACGCTGATCCTGCAGGACCTGGTGAAACTGCGCTACGGCGTGCAGTCCAGCCCGTACGAGACGCCGTCGCTGTTGAGCGGGTCGGTCAACTTCGGGCTGTTCGATTTCCCGACGTACCGGGTGTTCATCCTCGGCTTCGCGCTGCTGCTCTGCGTCGCGGTGTGGTGGGTGCTGACCCGTACCCGGATCGGCATGGTGGTCCGCGCGGCCACCGAGCGGCCGGACCTGACCCGCGCGTTCGGCATCGACGTCGGGCGGTGGGTGACCCCGGTCTTCGGCTTCGGCATCGGGCTGGCCGGCCTCGCCGGTGTGCTGGCCGCGCCGATGCGCGCGGTCAACCCCTTGATGGGCGCCGACCTGATCATCGTGGTGTTCGCAGTGGTGGTGATCGGCGGGTTGGGCTCGATCTTCGGGTCGGTCGCCGCCGGCTTCGGCATCGGGCTGGTGCAGGCGTGGGGCGAGGCGTACCTCTCCGACTTTCCGCTCGTCTCGCAGACGATCGTCTTCGTCGTGATGGCCGGCGTGCTGCTCTGGCGCCCGGCCGGCCTGTTCGGTCGGGAGGAGGCCCCCGCATGACCAACACCGTGGACACCGCTACCGACGCGTCCCGCTCGACGCCACCGTCCGGGCTGATCGCTGTGGCCCGGGCTCCGGGCTGGGTCCGGTACGCGCTGCTCGCCGTCGGCCTGGCCGTCGCGGCGTGGCTGCCCAACGGCCTCTACCCGGCGGTCGCTGTGGACATCCTCTGCTGGGCGCTGTTCGCCGTGGCGGTGGACCTGCTGCTCGGTTTCACCGGGCTGATGTCCTTCGGCCACGCCGCGTTCTGGGGCACCTCCGCGTACGTCACCGGGCTGGTGGCCATCCACGCCGGCCTGCCGTTCCCGCTCGCGGTGCTGGCCGGGGCCCTCGCCGCGGCCGTGCTGGCGGTGCCGATCGGCTATCTGGCCGTCAAGCGGACCGGGATCTACTTCGCCATGGTGACCCTGGCCTTCGCGCAGATGGTCTACTACGTGGCCAACGAGTGGCGCTCGGTCACCCAGGGCGAGAACGGCCTCCAGGGCGTGCCCCGCGAGCTGTTCGGCGTCGATCTCACCGACGACTACTTCTTCTATTACGCGATCCTGCCGATCGTGCTGCTCGGGCTGGCCGCCGCCTGGCGGATCGTGCACTCACCGTTCGGTCGGGTGCTGGTCGGCATCCGGGACAATCCGGCCCGGGCGCGGGCACTGGGCTACCCGGTGCACAGCTACAAACTCACCGCGTTCGTGCTCTCCGGGTTCATCGCCGGCCTCGGTGGCGGGTTGTTCGCGGTCGGCCACCGGTTCGTCTCGCTGGACGTGCTGCACTGGACCACCTCCGGCAAGGCGGTCATCGTGGTGGTGCTCGGCGGAATCGGCACCCTCTGGGGCGGGGTGCTCGGCGCCGCCCTCGTGGTCCGGCTGGAGGACTGGTTGTCGTTCTCCGGGTTCGAGGCGATCGGCCTGGTGACCGGCGGCATCTTCGTCCTCGTCGTGGTGCTGTTCCGGCGCGGTATCTGGGGCAGCGTCGCCGCGTTGGCCCACCGGCTGGCGGCCCGCCGCCGCTGAATTTCCGTCGCGGCGCATCCGCCGCGCGCCCTCCGAGCGAACCCCCGGGTAGAGAACGTCTACCCGGGGGTACGTCTGGTGCTGACTGATCCGATGCCGGCGGAGGCCGTGGAGATCGCGCACAAGCAGGTTTCGCTGGCGGCCGAGGACCTGGACGCCAACGGCGTCGCCTCGGTGCTGCTGGAGGTGGTCGAGGCGTGGGGCGTGCCGGCGCTCTGGGAACAGGTCTGCCGTCCGCTGCTGGCCCGGCTGTCGGGGCGTACCGCCGCCGAGATCGTCATCGAGCACGCCCTCTTCGAGGGCGTCCGGGTCGGGTTGGACGCGTACCGCCGGGAGCCGGGCCTGCCACTGCCCGCCGGCGGGGTGTTGCTGGCCGGCGCCGAGAAGGAGGCGCACAGCCTGGGTCTGCTCGCGCTCGCCGCCGCGCTGCGCGAGCAGGGCCGCGGCTGTCTGAACCTCGGCCCCGCGCTGCCCTGGTCCGCCCTCACCAGCGCGGTGTACCGGGCCCGCCCGCGCACCGTCGTGCTCTGGTCGCAGACACCGCTCACCGGCCGCGCGTACCGCCTGGTGCGCTTCGCCCGGGATTTTCCGCTCCTTCGGGTGTACGGCGCGGGGCCGGGCTGGGTCGAGCCGCTCGGCGGACCGGCGATCCGCCTCGGCACGTTGACGGAGGCCGTCAACGCCTGCCTGACGGTCGTGCCCGGGAGTGATGCCCACCACATACGATACGGATCGGTGCCGTATCGTTAATGCGGGTCGTAGGCTGACCCACGTTACGAGTCTGACCCGTATCGTATTTCGTCGCGGGTGATCAGCGTGGGGGGAAAGCCAGGCATGGAGCTGCACAACAACACCGGACACCCGAGGCGGTGGGCGATCCTGGGGGTGCTGGTGATCAGCCTCCTCGTGGTCGTCCTCGACAACACGATCCTCAACGTCGCGCTACGCACCCTGGCCGACCCGGTGCACGGCCTCGGCGCCAGCCAGGGCGAGCTGGAGTGGTCCATCAACTCCTACACGCTCGTCTTCGCCGGACTGCTGTTCACCTTCGGGGTGCTCGGCGACCGCGCCGGCCGCAAGCGCTTCCTGATGATCGGTCTGGTGCTGTTCGGCCTGGCGTCACTGCTCTCCGCGTACGCCCAGAGCCCCGGACAGCTCATCGCGGCCCGCGCCCTGATGGGGGTCGGCGGCGCGGCCATCATGCCGGTGACACTGTCGATCATCTCCAACGTCTTCGACCCGCGCGAGCGCGGCCGGGCCATCGGGGTCTGGGCCGGCGCTGTCGGTCTCGCCGTGGCGATCGGCCCGATCCTCGGCGGCGCGCTGCTGGAGCACTTCTGGTGGGGCTCGGTCTTCCTGATCAACGTGCCGGTGGTCGCCGCCGGCGTGGTCCTGGTGGCGCTGCTGGTCCCCGAGTCGCGTGACCCACGGCCCGGCCGAGTCGACGTGCTCGGCGTCCTGCTCTCCGTGGTCGGCCTGGTCGCTCTCTCATACGGCATCATCGACGGCGGCGAGCACGGCTTCGACCGCCCGGTGGCCTGGGGTTCGATCCTGGTCGGCATCGCGGTGCTGGCCTGGTTCGTGCAGCACGAGCGGCGCAGCGACCACCCGTCGCTGGACGTCCGACTGTTCAAGGTGCCCCGCTTCGCCGCACCGGTCGCCATCGTCGGCCTGGTCTTCTTCGCCGCGATGGGCTCGATGTTCTTCGGCTCGTTCTACCTGCAGCTCGTACGCGACTACAGCCCCCTGCAGACCGGTCTGCTCTTCCTGCCCTTCGCGGGCGCCCAGCTGGTCTTCGCGCCGCGCAGCGCCGCGATGGTCCGCCGCTACGGCGGTAAGGCCGTCGCCACCGTCGGGTTGGCGCTGACTGTGGTGTCACTCGGCGCCTTCGTCTTCATTGGCGCCTCCACCCCGATCTGGATCGTGCTGCTCGTCTTCCTCATCCAGGGCGCCGGGATGGCGAACATCATGCCGCCGGCAACCGAGTCGATCATGTCGGCGCTGCCCCGGGAGAAGGCCGGTGTGGGCTCCGCGGTCAGCAACACCATCCGCCAGGTGGCCGGCGCGCTCGGCGTGGCCGTCCTCGGCTCGGTGCTCTCCGCGGTCTACCGCAGCGACATCGGCGACGCGCTCACCGGTCTGCCCACGCAGGCCCAGGACGCGGCCAACGAGTCGATCTCCGGGGCGTACGCGGCGGCGGGCCAGCTCGGCCCGGCGGCGCCGGGGCTGATCTCGGCGGCCAACGACGCCTTCGTCACCGCCATGCACTGGGCGGCCGGGCTCTCCGCGGTCATCGCCGCACTCGGGATCATCGTGGTGCTGCGCTGGATGCCGGGCAAGGAGGACGCCAGCGTCGCCCCGGCGGCGCCGGTCGCCGAGCCTGAGCTCGCTGGCACGGCATAGGTTCGGGGAGAATGGCGGACATGACGTCCACTGCCGATGCTCCGCGGTCGCCCGGGCGACCGCGGAGCATCCGCGCCGACGAGGCGATCATCGAGGCCACCCTCGACCTGCTCGCCGAGGGCAGCACCATCGAGGCGCTCTCGATCGAGGCGATCGCCACCCGCGCCGGGGTCGGCAAGGCCACCATCTACCGCCGCTGGGCGGGCAAGGACGCGTTGCTGCTGGACGCGTTGCGGCGACTCAAGGGCGTCCTGGCGCAGCCGGCGGGCCACTCCGTCCGCGACGACCTGGTGCTGCTGGTCGGCGCGATCGGCAAGAACGTCGACCCGCGAGCGGCCAAGATCATGCCCTGCCTGGCCCCCGCCGTGAACCGCAGCGCCGACCAGTTCCAGCTCTACCAGAGCATCATCTCGCCCCGCCGGCAGCTGATGCGCGAGGTGCTGCGGCGCGGCATCGACGAGGGGGTGCTCCGCGCCGACATCGACGTCGAGGTGACGATGGCGCTGCTCACCGGGCCGATGCTGATCCAGCGGGTGCTGCAGTGGAACCCGGACCTGGACGAGCAGTCCCTGCCCGAGCGGGTCGTCGACGCCGTGCTGGAGGGCATCCGGACCCGCTGACCGGCGTCGGTCAGCTGGCCGGCGCGCGCAGCCGGTGCAGACGCAGCGCGAGCTGCACCTCCAGCGCCCGCTCGGGCCGCTGCCAGTCGACGCCGAGCAACTGCCCGACCCGCTCCAACCGCTGGGTCACCGTGTTGACGTGCACGTGCAGTTGCTCGGCGGCCCGGGCCAGGCTGCCACCCACCCCGAAGTACGCCTCCAGCGTCTTCACCAGAGCCGTGCCGCGCCGGGCGTCGTAGTCGAGCACCGGCCCGACGGTGGCGCCGAGGAACTCGGTCACGTCCTTCTCACCCCGGTCACCGACAGTGCCCAGCAACAACCCGACGAAGCCCAACTCCACGGTGCTCGCGCCCTGCCCGGCGCGGCCCAGCGCGCCCAGCGCCGTCAGGCACCGGTCCGCCTCCTGGAACGTCCCGGCCAACGCCGCCGGCGTGTTCGACGGGCCGCTCGCCCCGGCGGTCACCGGTCGGCCGGTCACCCGGGACAGATCCCGGGCCACCGCGCGGGCGCTTCCCCCCGCGTCCAACCCCGGCAGCATCAGCACCACCCGGCCGTCGCGCGCCGCGGCCAGTCCACCGCGCGCCGAGGCGTACGTGGTGGCCCAGGAGAGCACCCGCTGCCGAGCCGAGCCGGTCGCGGCGATCGCGTCGTCGCCCACCGCCACCAGCACGTGCGGTGCGTCCAGGTCCACCCCGAGCCGACGGGCCCGGCTGCGCAGCGCGTCGGTGTCGCGCAGCGGGCGGGCGATCAGGTCGTCCAGCAACTCGCCACGTACCCGCCCCTCCGCCTCGGCGACCGTCCGGCGGAACAGCAGCAGCAACGCGGTCACCAACGCGGCCCGCTCCAGGATCCGCTGGTCGGCGTCGACCAACTCGTCGTCCGGGCGCAGCACCAGCGCGCCCAGGTTCTCCGCGCCGGCCACCACTGCCGCGTACCAGAGGGGACCCCGGCGCACGCTGCGCCCCTCGGTCCGCGACGCGGCCACCGCCTCGACGATGTCCGTGCGATCCGGCTCCTCGATCTCGCCCACCCGGGCCAGCAGGCGGCCCTCGGCGTCCAGCGCAAGCAGCGCGCCACCCAGCACCTCGGTGACCGCGGCCGCCACGTCCTCCACCCCGCCGCCGCGCAGCACCAGCGCGGTCATCCGGTCGTGGGCCGCCGCGGCCCGCTCCACCGAGCTGCTGTGCGCCCGGATGGTGGTGTTCGCCGCCGACAACTCGGCCAACGCCGACCGGGTCTCGGTCAACAGCCGGGCGGTGTCGATCGCCACCGCGGCGTGCGCGGCAAGCGACACCAGCAGCGCCACCTCCTCCCGGACGAACGGCCGGGCCGAACGGTTGGCAGCGTAGAGCACACCGATCGAGGTCGAGCCGAGCCGCAGCGGCACCCCCAGGATCGCCACCAGACCCTCCTCGCCCACCCCGGCGTCGATCTCGCCGGTGTGGTGGAAGCGCGCGTCCTCGCCGTAGTTGGCGGTGACGTACGGCGCGCCGGACTGGGCCACCAGGCCACCGAGACCGGCGCCCATCGGCAGGCGCAGCCGCTGGAACCGGGCCGACACCGACCCGTCGGTCACCCGCATGTAGGTGTCGCCACGTTCGTCGTCGTTGAGCGTCATGTACGCCACATCCGCGCCGAGCAGGTGACGGGCCCGGTGCACGATCGCCCGCAACACGTCGTCCAGGTCGCGCAGCCCGGCCAGGTCGCTGACCGTGTCGTACAGGCCGGACAGCTCGCTCTCCCGACGGCGCCGACGCTCCAACAGCGCGCGGACCCGCAACGCCACCGACTTGGCCTGCTCCAGCTCGGCCAGCCGGTCCGGCGGCAGCCCGGCAGCCCGCGCGGCCACCAGCGGTCCCTCGAACTCGACCGCCGCGGCCTCTCGGGCGAGCAACTCCAGGAACTCCACCGGCGATGACATGGTCGACATTGTGCTCAACCCCACTAGTTGGCCGTCCAGCCCCCGTCGAGGGCGATCGACGCGCCGGTGATGAACGCCGCCGGCGGCGAGCAGAGGTACGCCAGCAGCTCGGCCACCTCCTCCGGCTCGATCAACCGCTTGATCGCGGCCCGGGCCAGCATGATCTTCTCGATCACCTCTGCCTCGTCGATGCCGTGACTGGCCGCCTGGTCGGCGATCTGGCTCTCCACCAGGGCGGTACGCACGTACGCCGGGTTGATGCAGTTGGCGGTGACCCCGTGCGCGGCGCCCTCCAGCGCGACCACCTTCGACAGCCCCTCCAACGCGTGCTTGGCCGAGACGTAGGCCGCCTTGTACGGCGAGGCGCGCAACCCGTGCACCGACGAGATGTTGATGATCCGCCCCCAGCCCCGGGCGTACATGTGCGGCAGCGCCCGGCGGATCAGCAGGAACGGCGCCTCCACCATCACCCGCTGGATGTACTCGAAGCGCTCGACGGGGAACTCCTGCAACGGCGCGACGTGCTGGAGCCCGGCGTTGTTCACCACGATGTCCACGTCCACATCGAGGGAATCCACAGCGGCGGCGTCGGACAGGTCCACACCCTCGGCCCGGCCACCAGCCTCGGCGGCCACCGCCTTGGCCGCCTCCAGGTTGCGGTCCACCACGAGCACCTTGGCGCCGGCCGCGCCCAGTCGCAGGGCACAGGCCCGCCCGATGCCGCCGCCGCCCCCGGTGACCAGGGCGGTCCGACCGGCGAGGTCGACCTGTACGACGTGGGGGACCACCACGGGTTCTGCCGTCATGGCGCAAGAAGTTACGAGCTGTGTGCTCCCCGGCACATGGGCCAGCGACACATACTCCGTACCGGAGCTGTGTGGCCCACCCGCCCCTGCCGCCGGCCCCGTCCCGCCCGCCCTGCCCCGCCCGCCCCGCCACCGCCACGCCGTGCCCCGCCTCGTGCCGCCCTCGTCGCCCGCTTCCGCCTCACCCGACCCGGGGTCCGCCCTTTCCCGGGCGCGCCGCGCCGTCGCGCCCGCAAGATCGCGCAACATCCTGGATGTAGTGGCCTCCCGGGCGCTTCGTGGCCACTACATCCAGGATCGAGCGTGACCTTGCCGGCCGCAGGGGTGCGGGGGCAGGCAGGGGCGCGGGGTAGGGGTGCGGGGGCGGAGGGCGTGTCCCGTGGGGCTGGTGGGAACGGCGCCGGTTAGGGTGTCGAACACACGTACTGCTGACGGCTGGGGAGGGGGCGGCGTGCGCGTGCTCGGTGTGGACCCGGGGTTGACCCGGTGCGGGGTGGGCGTGGTCGAGGGTGTGCCCGGCCGGCCCTGCACGCTGGTCGCCTACTACGTGGTCTACACCGACCCGGCCGACGATTTGGCGCTGCGCCTGTTGCACCTGGACCGGTCGCTCACCGAGCTGGTGGCCAAGCATGAACCGGAGAGCGTCGCCGTCGAGCGGGTGTTCAGCCAGCACAACGTGCGAACGGTGATGGGCACCGCGCAGGCCAGTGGCATCGCCGTGCTGGCCGGGGCGCGGGCCGGGTTGCCGGTGCAGACGTACACCCCCAGCGAGGTGAAGGCGGCCGTGACCGGGTCCGGTCAGGCCGACAAGGCGCAGATGACCGCGATGGTGACCCGGCTGTTGCGGCTGGCCGAGCCGCCGAAGCCGGCGGACGCCGCCGACGCGCTGGCCCTGGCCATCTGCCACGTGTGGCGCGGCGGCACCCGCTCCAAGCTGGCCGCCGCGGCCGACCGGGCACGACGAGGAGGAGCACGATGATCGCCAGCGTGCGCGGCACGGTGACCGCGACGGGTCCGGACCAGGCCGTGATCGAGGTCGGCGGGGTCGGGCTCGCCGTGCACTGCGCCCCGGGGACCCTCGCGGAGCTGCGGGTCGGCCAGGTCGCCCGGCTCGCCACGAGCCTGATCGTGCGGGAAGACTCGCTGACCCTCTACGGCTTCGCCGACGACGACGCCAAGTCGCTGTTCGAGCTGCTGCAGACCGCCAGCGGGGTCGGCCCGCGACTGGCCCAGGCGGTGCTGGCGGTGCACACCCCGGACGCGGTGCGCAAGGCGATCGCCAACGCCGACACGGCCGCCCTGACCCGCGTACCCGGGATTGGTAAGAAGGGCGCCGAACGACTGGTGCTGGAGCTGCGCGACCGGATCGGCCCGGTGCCGATCGGCGCCGACGGGGTGGCCGGGGTGACCCGCGGCAGCTGGCCGGACCAGGTCCGGCAGGCGCTGGTGGGGCTGGGCTGGACGGCCGGTCAGGCCGATCAGGCGGTGGCCGCGGTGGCGGAGTCGATCGAGGGGGAGACCCCGCCGGTGCCGGTCCTGCTCAAGCAGGCCATCCGACTGCTCGGTCGCACCCGATGACCGCCCGGGTAGCACGATGAGCGAGACCGAGGGGCTCGTCTCGGCGTACGTCAGCGACGCCGACCGGGACGCGGAGGCCACCGTCCGGCCGAGGCGGCTGGCCGAGTTCATCGCCCAGGACCGGGTACGCGACCAGCTCGACCTGTTGTTGCAGGGCGCCATGCGGCGGGGGTCGCCGCCGGATCACATCCTGCTCTCCGGCCCACCCGGGTTGGGTAAGACGAGCCTGGCCAACATCGTCGCCGCCGAGTTGGGCGCGGGCATCCGGGTGACCAGCGGCCCGGCGATCGAACGTTCCGGTGATCTGGCGGCGATCCTGACCAGCCTCGCCGAGGGCGACGTGCTCTTCATCGACGAGATCCATCGGATCGCGCGCCCGGCCGAGGAGCTGCTGTACAGCGCGATGGAGGACTTCCGGGTCGACGTGGTGGTGGGCAAGGGGCCGGGGGCGACGGCGATCCCGCTGGACGTCGAGCCGTTCACCCTGGTCGGCGCGACGACCCGCTCGGGCCTGTTGACCGGGCCGATGCGGGACCGGTTCGGCTTCGTCGCGCACCTCGACTTCTACGCCCCGGCGGATCTGGAGACGCTGCTGCACCGTTCGGCGCGGATCCTGGGGGTGCCGATCACGCCGGAGGGCGCGATCGAGATCGCCGGTCGGTCCCGGGGCACGCCGCGGATCGCCAACCGGCTGCTGCGCCGGGTCCGCGACTACGCCGAGGTCCGGGCCGACGGGGTGGTCGATCTCGACACCGCCCGTGCGGCTCTGATCGTGTACGACGTGGACGCGCTGGGCCTGGACCGGCTGGACCGCGCGGTGCTGACCGCGTTGGTCGAGTCGTTCCGGGGCGGTCCGGTCGGGTTGTCCACCCTCGCCGTGGCGGTGGGGGAGCAGCCGGACACGGTCGAGGAGGTCTGCGAGCCGTTCCTGGTGCGTGCTGGACTGTTGGCCCGTACGCCGAGGGGGCGGGTGGCGACCGAGGCCGCCTGGCGGCATCTGGGGCGGACGCCGCCGAATGGTACATTTGGTGCGGATAGTCCAGCCGTGCCCGACTTGTTCTCGTTGGATGTCGATCAGCCGTGATGTGAACGTGATCTGTGCCGCATTCGGCGTTCTCAGGTGCAGGGTTTAGACTTCGCCGCGGTCTGTACAGGACGTGAGAATCCGCCTCCGCTCCGGCACCCACGGTGCCGGGCAGGTGGCCAATGGGAAGGTCAGTAACCGTGCATTACGCAGCAGCGGGTGGCGGGGCCGGCAGTTTCACGCCGATCCTGATGATCGCCCTGCTCTTCGGTGTCATGTACTTCATGATGATCCGGCCCCAGCAGAAGCGCCGCCGTGAGGCGGAGGCGATGCAGTCCAACCTCGGCCCCGGCGACGAGGTCGTGACCATCGGTGGGCTCTACGGCACGGTCACCGGCATCGAGGACGACACCGTTCTGATCGAGGTCGCACCGGGCGTGCAGACCCGCTACGCCCGCCCGGCCATCGCGCGGGTGGTCACCCGTGCCGAGCTGCCGAGCGAGCCGGTCACCGAGGACGCGGACACCGTCAAGGACTGACCCCTCCCCCCGGGAGCGGCGAGTTCGGCGTACGGCCGGTCGGCCGGCTTCCGGGTCGTCGCGCCCGAACGGGGCAGCGGACGAGACGTGAAAACTGGATAGTTGGGTCGACGCCGGGCGTCGACACGTTCCCGTGACCGTCGGCGTTCCGCGCCGGGGGTGCCCGGTCCTCGTGTCGGCATCTCGTCGGCTCAAGGCAGACCCCGTCGGGCGGGACCCCCGGCCCGACACCGCCGCCGCTGCGACAGCGGCGCGACCGTACAGGGAGACAGGACAGCCGTGGCACCACCTCAGGGACAGATGCGCCCCGGGCGGCAGCTCGCCGTGCTCGGGTTCATCTTCGTGGTCCTCTATCTTTTGGTGTTCTTCGCCGGCGCCAGCGGCAGCTGGAAGGACCGGCTCGAGCCCAAGCTCGGCCTGGACCTCATCGGCGGCACGCGGGTGACACTGGAGGCGACCAACAGCGTCGACGGCAAGCCCCCGACGGCGGAGAACCTCGAGGAGGCCCGCGAGATCATCGAGAGCCGGGTCAACGCCTTCGGCGTGGCCGAGGCCGAGGTGGTCACCGAGGGCAACCGCAACATCGTCATCTCCCTGCCTGGTGAGAACCGCAACCTCGACGACGTGGGCGAAGCGGCTGAGCTGCGTTTCCGCAAGGTGCTCAAGGCCGCCTCCGGCAGCGGGGTGGCCGAGGCGCCGCCCGCCGCCACGCCGGCCCCGTCCGGTAGCGCCGCCCCGACCGGCAGCGCGACCCCGTCCGGCGGCGCGACCCCGACCCCGACGGGCAGCGCCTCGCCGAAGGTGACCTCGTCGCCCAGCGGCGGCCAGGGCGGAATGGCCCCGGCGTCGCCCAGCGCCAACCCGACCCCCTCCGCGTCCGCATCGGCCTCGCCGAGCGCCGCCGCGCCCAGCGCCAGCGCCGAGCCGGTGCCGGCCAGCGTCGAGGAGCAGCGCAAGGCCGTCGAGCAGAAGGTCGGCGCCGCCGCGTGGCAGGCCGCCAACGCGCTGCAGGCCCCTGCCGACCTGAGCACCGACCCGTCGCTGGCCGACAAGCTCAAGCCGTTCGGCACGCTGTCTCCGCAGGAGGTCGCGGTGCTGCCGGCGCAGATGCAGTTCAACGTGCCGACGATCGGCTGCGCGCAGCTCGACCAGCGCCCCCCGGCGTCGATCTCCGACCCGAAGCAGCAGGTGGTCTCCTGCGAGGACGGCGCGTCCAAGTACCTGCTCGACCAGGCCAAGGTGCTGGGCACCGACGTGTCCGACGCCGACGCGGTGCTCGACCAGACCAACGCCTGGGTGGTCAGCCTGGACTTCACCGGCGACGGCCAGGGCAAGTGGACCTCGCTGACCCGTGAGGCGTTCAACAACGAGGGTCAGGCCTGCGACGCGACCGCGCTGGGTCAGGACGGCAAGTGCCGGGTGGCAGTCGTGCTGGACAACGAGATCGTCTCCTCCCCGGAGATCCAGGCCGTGCTGACCGGCAACTCCCAGATCACCGGCACCTTCACCCAGAAGGACGCCAGCACCCTCGCCGGTCAGCTCCGCTACGGCGCGCTGCCGGTGACCTTCGAGCAGCAGGAGGCGCAGAACGTCACCGCCACGCTGGGTGCCAGCCACCTGCGCGCGGGTCTGCTCGCGGCCGGTATCGGCATGCTGCTGGTCATCATCTACGCGTTCTTCTACTACCGGCTGCTCGGCTCGGTGATCTTCCTGAGCCTGATCCTCTCCGCGCTGCTGGTCTTCGGTGCGCTGGTGGTGCTCGGTCGGCAGATCGGCTTCACGCTCACCCTCGCCGGCATCGCCGGCATGATCGTCTCGCTCGGTGTGGCGGCGGACTCGTTCGTCATCTACTTCGAACGACTGAAGGACGAGATCCGGGAGGGGCGCAGCCCGCGTAGCGCGGTGCCCCGCGCCTGGATCCGGGCCCGTCGGACGATCATCTCGGCCAACGCGATCACGCTGCTCTCCGCTGTGGTGCTGTACGTGGTCTCGGTCGGCACGGTCAAGGGCTTCGCCTTCGCGCTCGGCCTGGCCACCGTGCTGGACCTGGTCGTGGTCTTCCTCTTCCGGCACCCGATCATGACGATGTTCGCCCGGACCCGGGCGTTCCTGTCCCCGCGGGTCAGCGGTCTGGGCCGGGCACTTCCGGCCCGCAACCAGCCGACTCAGCCCCGCAACCCGCGCGCCAAGGAGGCCTGAGATGGCTGAAAACGGTCTGGCGAGCCGCCTCTACAACGGCGAGGCCGGTCTCAACATCGTCGGCCGGCGCAAGCTCTGGTTCGGTGTCGCCGGCGTCCTGATCCTGATCGCGATCCTCAGCTTCTCGATCCGTGGGTTCAGCCTGGGCATCGAGTTCGCCGGCGGCAACTCGTTCCAGGTGCCGGCCAGCGTCGGCACCCTGGACGACGCCGAGCGGGAGGTCAACTCGGCCCTCGCCACCGAGAACACCGGCGTCACGGTGGCCACCACGCAGAAGGTCGGCGGCCCGGGCGGCGACTCGTACGAGCTGCGCACGCCGCAGCTCACCGCCGAGCAGGCCACCGCGGTCAAGGCCCAGATCGCCGAGGACCTCGGCATCAACGTGGACCAGATCAGCAGCAACCAGGTCAGTGAGGCCTGGGGCAGCCAGGTGACCGAGCGGGCCGTGCTCGGTCTGGTCATCTTCATCGCGCTGGTGATGGTCTACCTGATCCTGCGCTTCGAGTGGCGGATGGCCGTGGCCGCGGTCGCCTCGTTGATCACCAACCTGATCCTCACCGCCGGCATCTACTCGCTTGTCGGCTTCGAGGTCACCCCGTCGACGATCATCGGCTTCCTCACCATTCTGGGCTTCGCGCTCTACGACGTGGTGGTGGTCTTCGACAAGGTCCAGGAGAACACCCGGGGCATCACCGCCAACAACAACCAGACGTACGGCGAGGCGGCCAACCTGGCCATCAACCAGAGCCTGATGCGGTCGTTGAACACCTCGGTGGTCGCTCTGCTGCCGGTCGGCGGTCTGCTCTTCATCGGTGCCGGCCTGCTCGGCGCCGGCACGCTGAAGGACCTGGGTCTGGTGCTGTTCGTCGGTATGGCGGTGGCGTTCCTGACCTCCATCCTGGTGGCCACCCCGCTGCTGGCGCTGCTGAAGAACTACGACCCGCGGATCCAGGCGCACAACAAGCGGGTCCTGACCCGTCGGGGCGCGGTCAGCCGTGGCGAGGTCCCCGGCAAGGGTGCCGCGAGCCCGGTGGCCCAGGCCGACCCGACCGACGAGCCGGTCGACCAGGACGCCGCCGCGCTGGCCGGTGCCGCCCCCAAGGTCGGCGCTCGGCCGGCGGGCAAGCGGCCCACCGGTGCCCGGGGCGGTCGCCCGGGTGGCGGCGGCAACCGGCCGGGTGGCGCCAAGCGGCGCTGACCCGACAGGAAACACCCGAACGGCGTCCGGCATGCTGTTGCCGGACGCCGTTCGTCGTCGAAGGGGAGCGAGACAGCCGTGACGGAGACCCACAGCACCGCAGCGCGCGGGGACAGTGGCCCGGAGGTCGCCCGACTGGTCGCCAGCCGGGTGCTGGACGTGCCCGACTTTCCCAAGCCCGGCGTCATGTTCAAGGACCTGATGCCCCTGTTCGCCGACGGCAAGGTCTTCCATGACGTGATTGACGGGATCGTCGCGTACCACGGGCGGGACGCCTTCGACGTGGTGGTCGGCATCGAGGCGCGCGGGTTCGTCGTCGCGGCGGCCATCGCGTACGCGACCGGGGTGGGCGTGGTGCCGGTGCGCAAGGCCGGCAAGCTGCCCCGCCCGGCGCACTCGGTCTCCTACGCGCTGGAGTACGGCGAGGCCACCCTCGAAGTGCACGAGGACGCCTTCACCGCCGGGCACCGGGTGCTTGTGGTCGACGACGTGTTGGCCACCGGTGGCACCGCCGAGGCGACGCTGGACCTGGTCGAGCGGGCCGGCGGGACCGTGACCGGCTTCACCGTGCTGCTGGAGCTCGGCTTCCTGGGTGGGCGTGAGCGACTGGCGCCGCGTCCTGTGCACGCCCTGTTGACCGTTTGAGCCGGTCGGTGCTCTGATGACCGTTTGATCCCGGACCCGTCGGACGGACCCGGCGCCGACCGTCCGGCGGAGCGGCAGGGGACCGTCCGTGCGGGTAGCATTGCCCTTTGCTGACGCCGGCGGTACCCCGTCCGGCGGGCGAGACCAGGTCGGCCGATCTTCGGCCGGCGTGTTTCCGGCGAGCGGTGAGGAGGCCGGTGTCCCACGATGTCGTCCCTCCGGCGGAGGGCACGGTGCACCCGACAGGCGACGCTGACGGCTCGGTGACCGACCTGACAGGCGACGCGCCGGCCCGGGTGACGGGCACCGGCAACGGCTCCGGCAGGGCTCCCGGCGAGGGCGCGGTGCGTCCGACCAGTGGCCCGCCGAGCGCCGAGGCGTCTCCCGGCGCCGATGGTGTCGTGGTGCCGTTCCCGACCGACGCCGGCATCGACCCGTCGCCCACTGGTGGCTTCGGGCTGTCCAACGCGCCCACCGGCCGGCGGGTCCGGGCCCGGCTGGCCCGGTTCAACGCGCCCTGGCAGACCTCACAGGTCAGCGAGGTGCTGGAGCCGCTGATCGCCAGCCACCGGGACAACCACCCCAAGGCGGACGCCCGGCTGCTCCAGCGCGCCTTCGACACGGCCGCGCGGTGGCACTCCGGGCAGTACCGCAAGTCCGGTGACCCCTACATCACCCACCCCCTTGCCGTGGCGACGATCCTCGGCAACCTGGGGATGGACACCACCACGCTCGTCGCCGCGCTGCTGCACGACACCATCGAGGACACCGAGTACACCCTCGACCAGATGCGGGCCGACTTCGGTGGCGAGGTCGCCCTGCTCGTCGATGGCGTCACCAAGCTCGACAAGGTCAAGCTGGGCGACGCGGCCAAGGCCGAGACGATCCGCAAGATGGTCGTGGCAATGGCCAAGGACCCGCGGGTGCTGGTGATCAAGCTGGCCGACCGGCTGCACAACATGCGCACCCTGACCTTCCTGCCCCGCCCCAAGCAGGAGCAGAAGGCCAAGGAGACGCTGGAGATCCTGGCGCCGCTGGCGCACCGGCTCGGTATGAACACGATCAAGTGGGAGCTGGAGGATCTGTCCTTCGGCACGCTGTTCCCGAAGCGCTACGAGGAGATCAACCGGCTGATCGGGGAGCACCAGCCGCAGCGCGAGGCGCTGTTGCGGCAGGTGACGCAGAAGGTGCAGACCGACCTGAAGGCCGCCAAGATCAAGGCGGAGACCACCGGGCGGCCGAAGCACCTCTACTCGATCTACCAGAAGATGATCGTGCGGGGTCGCGACTTCAACGACATCTACGACCTGGTGGGTGTGCGGATCCTGGTCGACACGGTTCGCGACTGCTACGCGGCGCTGGGGGTCATCCACGCCAACTGGCAGCCGGTGCCGGGCCGGTTCAAGGACTACATCGCGATGCCCAAGTTCAACATGTACCAGTCGTTGCACACGACTGTCATCGGGCCCACCGGCAAGCCGGTGGAGATGCAGATCCGCACGTACGCGATGCACCGCACCGCGGAGTTCGGCATTGCCGCGCACTGGAAGTACAAGGAGCACAAGGGCACCCAGATCGTCGGCCCGCCCGCGCACATCGACGAGATGACCTGGCTGCGGCAGTTGCTCGACTGGCAGCGCGAGGCGGCCGACCCGAGCGAGTTCCTGGACGCGCTGCGCTTCGACCTGTCCAGCCAGGAGGTGTACGTCTTCACCCCGAAGGGTGACGTCATCCCGCTGCCGACCGGGTCGACGCCTGTCGACTTCGCGTACGCGGTGCACACCGAGGTCGGGCACAAGTGCATCGGGGCGCGGGTCAACGGCAAGTTGGTGCCGTTGGAGTCGACGCTGTCCAACGGCGACGTGATCGAGATCTTCACGTCGAAGTCCGAGACGGCCGGCCCGACACAGGACTGGCTGGGCTTCGTCAAGAGCCCGCGCGCCCGCACGAAGATCCGGCAGTACTTCAACAAGGAACGCCGCGAAGAGGCGATCGAGGCCGGCAAGGACGCGATCGTCAAGGCGATGCGCAAGCAGGGCATGCCGTTGCAGCGGATGCTCACCTCCGACGCACTCATGTCGATCGCCCGGGACCTGCACCTGGCCGACGTGGCCTCGCTCTACGCGGCGGTCGGCGACAGCCAGGTCTCCGCGCAGTCGGTGGTGCAGAAGCTGATGGCGGCGTACGGCGGCGAGGAGGGCGCGGCGGAGGACATCGCCGAGACCGCCGTCGCCACCCGTCCGCCGCGCAGTCGGCAGAGCAGCAGCGACCCGGGCGTGGTGGTCCGGGGCGTCAGCGACGTCTGGATCAAGCTGGCCCGCTGCTGCACACCGGTCCCACCGGACTCGGTGTTCGGCTTCGTCACCCGCTCCGGCGGGGTCAGCGTGCACCGCGACGACTGCGCCAACGCCGAGGACCTGCGCGCGCAGAGCGAGCGGGTCGTCGAGGTGAGTTGGAAGCTCACCTCCGCCTCGACGTTCCTGGTCGCCATCCAGGTCGAGGCTCTGGACCGGCACAAGCTGCTGGCCGACGTCACCCGGGTGCTCTCCGACGAGCGGGTCAACATCCTCTCCGCCACCGTCACGACCACCCGCGACCGGGTGGCGGTGAGCCGGTTCAGCTTCGAGATGGCCGACCCGAAGCACCTGGGCCACCTCCTGGCCACGGTCCGCAAGGTCGACGGCGTCTTCGACGCCTACCGGGTCATCTCCGGGGCCTGACGCCCACCGGACCAGTTCCACGCCTCGACGTGTACCCGAGAACGCGACAGCGCCCGCCGGCTCAGCCGGCGGGCGCTGTGTCGTCTGCGCGGGGGTCAGCCCTGCGGGTTGCTCATCGTGAGGTCCTTGATGATGACCTCCTTCTTCGGGTGGCCGCCGCCGGCCTGCTGGGCGAACGCCCCGTCGTCGCCGGCCTTGGCCACGTCCTTGACCAGGTCCAGGCCGCCGGTGATGGTGCCCAGCACCGTGTACGCCGGGTCCAGCGGCGAGTCGCCGTAGACGATGAAGAACTGGCTGCCGGTGCTGCCCGGCTGGCCGGAGTTGGCCATCGCGATGACACCCTCCGGGTACGGCGGGCGCTTGTCGGTGGGCAGGTTCTCCTCGGGCAGCCGGTAGCTCGGGCCGCCCTGACCGTCGGTGTCCCGCCAGCCGTTGCCGGTGGCGCTGGGGTCACCACACTGCAACACCTTGATGCCCTCCGTCACGAGACGGTGGCACTTGGTGTTGTCGAAGAAGTTCTTCTCGGCGAGGTAGGTGAAGCTGCCCGCCGTGCACGGCACCACCGACCGGTCGACCTTGGCGGTGATCGGGCCGAGGTTGGTGTCGATCGTCATGGTCTGCACGCCGGTGCCGGACTGCTCGTTGCTCGGCACCCCCACGTCCTTGATCTGCGGGGGCCGCTGCTCGGTGGGCAGCGCGTTGTACGCGCACTCGGACGCGCCGGGCGCCGCGGTGGTGGTGCCGGGCTTGTCGTCGTCGCCGCCGAGGCTCACCGCCAGCCAGACGGTGCCGGCGACCACGAGCACCAGCGCGGCACCCGCGCTGATGATCGCCGTCGTCTGCCGGCGCTTGCGGGCCTTGGCCGCGCGCTCGGCCATCTCCTTCTCGAGCCGGGCGCGTGCCGCCGCGCGCTGCCGCTCTCTGGTGGACGTCACGCCTGGATCCTCCTGGCTGTCTGCTGCTGGGTGCCGCTTGGGTGGGTGGTGGCGCCCGGTCAGCCGGCGCTCGGGCTGCTGGCCGGGGTGCCGGAGGCCGACGGTGCCGGTGCCGCACCGGTGACCGGCTCACCGACCGTGAGGCTCTGGATCGTCACATCGGTGCTGGGCTTGACCTTCGCCCCGGTCCCATTGTCCACGGTCGGGAGGGCGCCGATCTTCTCCACCACGTCCAGCCCGCCGGTCACCCGGCCGATGACCGGGTACTTCGGGTCGGCGGTGGTGAAGTCCTTGAAGAAGATCAGGAACTGGCTGCCGTTGCTGCCCGGCGGGTTGGAGATCATCGCCACCGTGCCCTTCGGGTACGTCGGCGGCTGGCCGGGGGCCGGGCTGGCCGACGGGGACGCCGACGGCACGGTCGGCAGCTCCTCGTCGTAGAACGAGTAGGTCGGCCCACCGAGACCCGTGCCGCTGGGGTCGCCGCAGCGCAGCGCGCCCTCGGCGGTGATCTCGTGGCACTTGGTGTTGTCGTAGAACGACCGGCTCGCCAGGTGGGCGATGCTCGCCGCGGCGCACGGGGAGTTGGTGAGGTTCAGCTCCGCGGTGATCGGCGCGCCCTGGTTGGTGGTCACCGTCATCGGCCGGGTGCCGTCGGTGGGCAGATCCTTGGTGGCCGGCGTGCCGACGTCCTTGAGGTTGGTGTTGGCCGTCGCGTCCTGCGGCGTCCAGAGGCAGGTGTCCTCCGCGGCCGTGTTCTGCTTCGGGTCGGAGTCGAACGCGCCGAGCGCCCAGGCCGAGCCGGCCACGACCAACACGAGGATCAGAGCGGCGCCAACTCCGGCCTGGATCTGCCGTCGGCGCCGCGTAGCGGCAGCCCGGCGAGCCAACTGCCGGTCGAGCTTGGCCCGCGCCAGTTTGCGCTGCCGGTCCCTGCTGGAAGCCACCCGTGCTCCCCTTTCCTCTACCTGGTCGTCGCCGGCGGCCGGTCGCCCCGGCCCGTCCGGGCGTCACGTGTGCCGCGCCACACGCCCGCCAGAGTGTACGGCTAGTGACTGAGAATGTGGTGTACGAGGTCCACCCCATCCCGAGCAGCGCTTATCGGAGATCGTCACTGTGCCGTACGGGGCGCGCGGGACGGACGCGGCAAACTCGCTCGGCGCGCCCGATAGGCTGCTGTGCAGGACGACAGCTGATCGACGGAAAGGACAGCGCCCGTGCTCGTGGCCGGCTTTCCCGCGGACGCCTTCGGCACCAACTGCTACGTGGTTGCCACCGCGCCGGGGGAGCAGTGCGTGGTGGTCGACCCCGGCGTCGGGGTGCTCGACCAGCTCGACGCGTTGCTCGCCGAGCACCGCCTGTATCCGGCCGCCGTGCTGCTCACCCACGGCCACTTCGACCACACGTTTTCGGTCGCGCCGGTCTGCGGTGCGCGCGGCATCACCGCGTACGTGCACCCCGGTGACCGGGAGATGCTCGCCGACCCGGCCAAGGGCCTCTCGACCGACCTGACGTCGCTCTTCGGCGGTCGGCTGAGCTACACCGAGCCGGAGGACGTGGCCGAGCTGACCGACGGCGCGACCCTCACCCTCGCCGGCCTGGAGATCGCCGTCGACCACGCCCCGGGCCATACCGGCGGGTCGGTGCTGTTCCGGCTGCCGGGCGCCGGGTCGAGCTGGGAGGCTGACGAGCTGTGCCTCTCCGGCGACGTCCTCTTCGCCGGGTCGATCGGCCGCACCGACCTGCCGGGCGGGAGCATGCCAGCCATGCTCACCAGCCTGCGCAACAAGATCCTTCCGCTGGCCGACGACACCGTCGTGCTGCCCGGCCACGGCCCCAGCACCACGATCGGCCGCGAGCGCGCCAGCAACCCGTACCTCATCGAGGTGGCTGGCACGTCGCCGGCCGCGCCCACCCGGGGCCTCTAAATCTTTTGTCCGCGCCGCGCGCGGACCCACGACACCACCGCGCCGCGGGCGCGGAACCGCAAGGAGTACGCCGATGAGCAAGCCCACGCCCATCTCCGGCTTCCCGGAGTGGACCCCCGGCCAGCGGATGATCGAGCAGTTCGTGCTCGACAAGATCCGGGCCACGTTCGAGCTGTACGGCTTCGCGCCGCTGGAGACCCGCGCCGTGGAGCCGCTGGACCAGTTGCTGCGCAAGGGCGAGACCTCGAAGGAGGTCTACGTGATCCGGCGGCTGCACGCCGACGCCGAGGGTGCCGGTGGTGACGACCAGCTCGGCCTGCACTTCGACCTGACCGTGCCGTTCGCCCGGTACGTGCTGGAGAACGCCGGCAAGCTGAGCTTCCCGTTCCGCCGTTACCAGATCCAGAAGGTGTGGCGGGGTGAGCGGCCGCAGGAGGGCCGCTACCGCGAGTTCGTCCAGGCCGACATCGACATCGTCGACCGGGACACCCTGGCCGCGCACCACGAGGCGGAGATGCCGCTGGTCATCGGGGACGCGCTGCGCTCGTTGCCGATTCCGCCGGTGACGATCCAGGTCAACAACCGCAAGATTTGCGAGGGTTTCTACCGGGGCATCGGGCTGACCGACCCGGAGGCGACGCTGCGCGCCGTGGACAAGCTCGACAAGATCGGCCCGGCGAAGGTGACCGAGCTGCTGGCCCAGACCGCCGGGGCGAGCGAGGCGCAGGCCAAGGCGTGCCTTTCGCTCGCCGAGATCTCCGCCCCGGACGCCTCGTTCGCCGACGCCGTGCGGGCGCTCGGGGTGAGCGACCCGCTGCTCGACGAGGGCATCGAGGAACTGGTCCGGGTGGTGGACACCGCCGCCGAGCACTCGCCCGGCCTCTGCGTGGCTGACCTGCGCATCGCCCGTGGCCTGGATTACTACACGGGCACCGTCTACGAGACCCAGCTGCGCGGCTACGAGCGTTTCGGCTCGATCTGCTCCGGCGGCCGGTACGACAACCTGGCCAGCGCGGGCACTGTCTCGTACCCGGGGGTGGGGATCTCGATCGGCGTGACCCGGCTGCTCGGGCTGCTCTTCAGCGCGGGGGAGTTGTCGGTCTCGCGGGATGTGCCGACCGCCGTGCTCGTCGCGGTGATCAGCGAGGAGCAGCGTACGGCCAGCAACCGGGTGGCCGAGGCGCTGCGGCGGCGCGGGGTGCCGACCGAGGTGTCGCCGAGCGCGGCGAAGTTCGGCAAGCAGATCCGCTACGCCGAGCGGCGCGGCATCCCGTACGTCTGGTTCCCCGGCGCCGAGGGCGCGCCCGACGAGGTGAAGGACATCCGCTCCGGCGAGCAGGTCACCGCCGTCGCCCAGGAGTGGATGCCACCCCTGGCGGACCTCAAGCCGACGGTCGGTTGAGTGTCCCCACTGGCGCTGACGGCCGCGGGGACCTACGGTAGCGTAAGTTACGCCACCGTAGGGAGTTTCTCGTGACCGTCAGCACCACAGTGAGCCAGACCGCGCTGCTCGTCGAGCTGGAGCCGGTTGTCGCACGCAACCTGGACCGCCACCTCTCGCTCGCCAAGGAGTGGTTCCCGCACGAGTACGTGCCGTGGAGCGAAGGGCGGACCTTCGACGGGCCGCTCGGCGGCGAGGCGTGGTCACCGACCGACTCCACCATCCCGGACGTGGCCCGCACCGCGCTGATCGTGAACCTGCTGACCGAGGACAACCTGCCCTCGTACCACCACGAGATCGCCACCCTGTTCGGCCGCGACGGCGCGTGGGGCACCTGGGTGCACCGGTGGACCGCCGAGGAGGGTCGGCACGGCGTCGCGATCCGCGACTACCTGACGGTCAGCCGGGCGGTCGACCCGGTGGCGCTGGAGCGGGCCCGGATGACGCACATGTCGGAGGGCTACACCAACGCCCACGGCGACGAGGTGCTGCACTCACTGGCGTACGTCTCGTTCCAGGAGCTGGCCACCCGGATCTCGCACCGCAACACCGGCAAGGCCACCGGCGACCCCACCTGCGAGGCGCTGCTGGCCCGGGTGGCCGCCGACGAGAACCTGCACATGGTCTTCTACCGCAACCTGCTCGCGGCCGCGTTCGAGCTGGCTCCGAGCCAGGCCATGCGGGCCGTCGCCGACGTGGTGGCCGACTTCCAGATGCCGGGCAGCGGCATCGACGGGTTCGCCCGCAAGTCGGTGGCGATCGCCCTGGCCGGCATCTACGACCTGCGCCAGCACCGCGACGAGGTGCTGCAGCCGGTCCTGCGCCAGTGGGACGTCTTCAACGTGACCGGCCTCAACGCCGACGGCGAAGCCGCCCGCGAGCAGCTCGCCGCCCAGCTGGAGGACCTGGACCGCGCCGCGAGCCGCTTCGAGGAGAAGCGCGACGCCCGAGCCGCCCGCCTAGCCCTCCGCTAGCCCACCCCCGCCCCACCCTGCTGCCCCCGTCCCTCGCCCCGTTGATCATGAAGTTGTTGCCACTCGCGCCGGCGTGTCGGGGCAATAACTTCATGATCAACGCATTGGGGGCGGGGTTAGGGGAGGGGGAGTAGGAGGCAGGTGCTGGTGGCGTGGGCTATCAGGCGGGCGGTGGCGTCGGTGATGCGGGCCTCGGCCAAGGCGGTGCGGCGGCCGCGTTGCAGCACCGTTCCCTCGCAGCGCAGCGTGCCACTGTCGACGGTGACCGGGCGGAGGAACTTCACGTTGAGGTCCAGCGAGGTGTAGCCGACGCCGGCCGGCAGGGTGGTGTGCACCGCGCACCCGGCGGCGGTGTCCAGCAGGGTCGACAGCACGCCACCGTGGACGCTGCCGAGCGGGTTGTAGTGGAACTCCTGCGGAGTCAGCTCGACCACGACCCGACCTTCGTCGGCCTCCATCCGGGTCATGTCGAGAAGGTGCATCACCGGCGGCGCGGCCAGTTCGCCGGCGATCATCGCCCGGAGCATGTCGAGGCCGCTGCGTCGACCGACCTGGGCCGCGTTGACCGACGGGTCCGCCCAGGTGAAGGTGCGGCTGCGCGCTGGTTCCTGCGTCTGCGTCATGGACGCAGCCTGGCAGCCGGTTGCTGAGTCTGTCAACGAGATCTAGCCTGGTCGGATGCGACCCGCGGCTCTGGACTGGTCAGTGGAGAACTGCACCATCGCCCGCGCGATGGAGATCCTCGGTGAGCGGTGGACGCTTGTGGTCCTCCGCGAGGTGTTCACCGGCGTACGCCGCTTCGACGACATGCGGGTGCGCACCGGCATTCCGCGCCAGGTGCTGACCAACCGGCTCGCCGGCCTGGTGGAGCAGGGCGTGCTGAGTCGCGAGCCGTACCGGGAGCCCGGCAGTCGGCTGCGCCACGAGTACCGGCTGACGGAGAAGGGGCTGGACCTGTGGCCGGTGCTGGTCGCCGTCCTCGGGTGGGGTGACCGGTACCTCGCCGACGCGGAAGGCCCCCCGCTCAGTGTCACGCACCGCGACTGCGGCGCCGAGGTCCGCGCCGAACTGCGCTGCGCCGACGGGCACGACGTGGTCCGGCTACGCGACGTGGTGCCCAGTCCGGGTCCCGGCGCCCGTCGCCGTACCCCCTGACAGGCGGCGCTCATCGCGGCGTGCTCAGCGGGCGGCGCTCGTCGTCGTGCCGTTCTGGTGTGCGGTGCACGCGACGCCCGGCGCGACAACACATCGATGATCGCGCTCTCCCTGATGGACCGGATGTCGGTCGGGTGTGACGGTGCCTGTTCACCAGCGCGTCAGGGGTGTTGCGGCCAGGTGGCCGATCAAGGTCGGTGAATCCGGGCGAATCCAAGCCTTGTTAATGATCTTAAGTATGTGAATACTTCAGTCTCAGCTGGCCGGTTTCCCCAGATCGGCCGGGTTGTCCTCGGGTCAGCCGCCCCCGGCCAGACCCGCTCCCCCGCCCAGGAGGTTGTTACATGCGACCCACGAGGTCCTCATTCCGCGTTGCGGCTACAGTCGCCGTTTCCGGAACCCTGGTCGTCGGCTCGCTCATCGGCGCGCCCGCTCAGGCCGCTCCCGCCGCGTCGCCCGACACCGCCGCCGCGATCTCCGCGGAACTCGGCGACCGTTCCGCCGGCTCGTACATCGACGCCAGTGGCAAGTCCGTCGTCACGGTGACCGACGCGGCCGCCGCCAGCAAGGCGAGCAAGGCCGGCGCCGTCGTCCGTTACGTCACCCGCGGTGCCGCCGAGCTCAACCGGGCCACGGCCGAGCTGGAGCGCTCCGCCAAGATCCCGGGCACCGCCTGGTGGAGCGACCCGGTCACCAACCAGGTCGTCGTCTCCGTCGACAGCACCGTCACCGGGGCCAAGCTGGAGCGGGTCAAGGCCGCCGCCGCGCGGGCCAACGGCGCGGTCCGGATCGAGGCCGAGGCCGGCGTGCTGAGCACCCGGATCTCCGGCGGCCAGGCCATCTACGCCGGCGGGGGCGGGCGTTGCTCGCTCGGCTTCAACGTGCGCAGTGGCAGCACCTACTACTTCGTGACGGCCGGGCACTGCACCAACATCTCGGCCAGCTGGTACTCGAACTCCGCCCAGACCGCGCTGATCGGCACCCGTACCGGCACCAGCTTCCCGGGCAACGACTACGGCATCGTGCGGCACAGCAACTCGGCCAACGCCGCCGGCAACGTCTCCCTCTACAACGGCAGCTTCCGTGACATCACCGGCGCCGGCAACGCCTCCGTCGGCCAGTCGGTGCAGCGCTCCGGCAGCACCACCGGCCTGCACAGCGGCTCGGTGAACGCGACCAACGCCACCGTGAACTACGCCGAGGGCTCGGTCTCCGGTCTGATCCGCACCAACGTCTGCGCCGAGCCGGGCGACAGCGGCGGCTCGCTCTTCGCCGGCAGCACCGCCCTGGGTATGACCTCCGGTGGTAGCGGCAACTGCCGCACCGGTGGCACGACCTACTTCCAGCCGGTCACCGAGGCGCTCAGCCGCTACGGCGTCAGCGTCTTCTGATCCACACACCGCCAGCGGGCCGCCGGAACACTCCGGCGGCCCGCGTCGCGTTGACGGCCACCGAACCGCCGACGCCGGGGGAGCGCGACGGCGGTCAGCCGGGACCGGACGGCCTCGGCCGCCGCCGGGAAAGCAGCACGGCGGCCAGCGGTACGCCCGCCTCGGCGGCCGCCGCCAGCCGCTCGGTCAGCCCGATCCATGTCCCCTCGGTGAAGAACTCGACGGCGAACCAGCCGACCAGCCCGAGGAGGACCGCCGCCGCCGCGAGCGCCCGCCGGCGTACGGGAGCCGGCCCCTCGCCCGGCGGGTGGCGGTCCGTTCGGTCGAGGGACGGCGTCGCGCGACGGGGCACCGCCAGGGCCGGCCAGACGGCCAACGCCCCGAACGACACACCGGCGGCCACGGCGTGCGTCGTCGAGTCACCGGCCGGGTTCTGCGGGAATGCCGACACGACCACTGTCGCCAGCCCGCCCAGCGCGAGCAGCCCTCGGCCCGCCGCCGAGGCGCTGACCAGGCCGAGCGCGGTCGTCAGGTGACAGAGGCCCAGACCGGCCAGCCCGACCGTCATGATCCAGCGATGGTCCGCACCCGTGGCGGCGAGCGCACTGATGGTCTGCCGCACCGGGTCGAACCCGTCGGATTGGGCGGCCTGCGCCAGGGTCCAGCCGCCGATGAGGAACAGCGGTGCGCCAGCGGCCGACAGCAGGGCCCAACGGGGAACGGCGGACATCGGGCGATCGTAACGATGCCGACCGGCGCGGTTCCCGGGCCGCCAACCTCGGCATCGACCCACCCGGCCGCGCGCTCGGGCCGACCGGCCGACGGCGCGGCCGCGAGACCAGGCGGGGCGAGGAAAGACTCCGGCCGACCGGCCGACCGCGCGGACGCCAGGTCAATCGGGGCGAGGAAAAGATC
>NZ_JBEXIM010000045.1:0-49123 GCF_040608575.1 Micromonospora sp. NPDC005171
CGCGACCGTCACCGGCGGCGCGGCGCCCGCCGGTGCGGTCGCGTCGGCGGTGACCTCGCCGTTCGGGCGCGTCCCGGCGGGAGGTCGCAGGTCGAAGGCCGGGGCGAAGGTGACAGTGCCCGAGCAGCGGTCGACCAGGTACGCCTTGGCCTGCGGGCCAAGCCCGGCGAAGCTCTCCACCGGCTGCCAGATCTCGAACGTGCGACCGTCGTGCTCGCGGGCTGCCACGCCCAGCTCGACAGTGCCGGCCGGCACCTCCACCCCGAGCAGCAGGTCGAGCGCCTCGGCGGTGTGCGCCAGCGGCGCGTGCGCCGCGCGCAGCACCTGCCCCGGCTGGCCGGTGCCCACCCCGAGCAGCTCCGCCTCGACCGGTTCGCAGTGGTGCATCCGCACCGTCACCGACGTCTCGTCGTCGGGCAGCAGCGTCGGCTCGGTGGTGACGAACACCACCGGCCGGGGGTCCGCGCCCCGGGCCGCCGCGACCCGCAGCCCGGCCGGGATCCGGACCGCGCCGCGGTCGGTGCCGGTACGGGTGAACCGGACGTCCGCCCAGGCGGCGGTCGGCGCGTGCCGGGTGACCCCGAGCAGGTTCAGGAACGACACGTACGCCTTTTCCGGCAACTGGTTCAGCCGGTAGATCATCACTTCGGTGAGGTGCGCGAACGCCTCCACCAGCGCCATGCCGGGGTCGTGCGCCGACAGGTCGGTCCAACCCGGGCAGGACTGCCGGATCCGTTCCCGGGCCTCGGTGACCAGGTCGAGGAAGCCGCGATCGTCCAGGTGCGGCACGGGCAGCGTCATGATCGACCTCCCTGGGCGGGCTCGTCGGCCGGGAGCAGGTCCACGGAGAAGACCAGTTGCCCGGGTGTCAGGCTGGCCCGCACCCGGTAGTCCAACCGGATCACCAACCGCCACGCGTCGTCCGGGTCCGGCCCGGCGTCCACGTCGATCACCTCGACCCGGGGCTCCCACCGGGCGATGGCCTGCCGGACGTAGTGGATGGCCAGACCGGCTGTGGTGTCGTCGTTGGGCGCGAAGACCAACCGGTGTAGTCGGGAGCCGTACCCGGGTCGCATCAGCCGCTCGCCCGGCGTGGTCGACAGGAGCAGGAACAACGCCTGCCGTACGCTCTCGTCGCCCTCGGCCATCGCCAGGCCGCCGGCCGCGGTGAGCGCCAACCCACCGGAACGGCCGGCGTCGAAGCCGGCACCGACGAAGCGGAAGGCCCTCATCGGTCCGCCCCCAGGAACCCCTGGCCCGGGTCGCGCACCGTGTGCTTGACCAGCCCCGGCGGCGTGCCATTGGTGAACCCCTCCAGGTGCGACAACACCACCCGGTGCCCGTCGACGCGGACCCAGTCGCTGTAGCCGACCCGGACGGTCAGCGTCGTCGTGCACGGCTTGATGGTCGGGCCGTAGTTCGGGCAGGCGGTGATCGTGCGTCCCTCCGGGTCGTCGTCGACGAGCACGGGCACACCGGTGACTGTCACCCACTGCCGCGAGGGTCGGTTCTCGACCCGGCCGTCGTGATCGCAGGTGATCACGGAGTCGCGGTGGATCCAGCGCATCAGCCGCCTCCTTCGTGGTGGGCGCGGGCGAGCGAACGGGCCTGCTCCGCCGCGGTGGTCGGGTCCTCGGTCGAGTCGGCGTGCAGGAAGTCCACGCTGCGGGCGCGCACCACCATGGCCCGGCCGGGTGCGGAGATCACCAGGTCGGACGCCGCGTGCAGGGTCAGCAGGTCGGGGGTCAACTCCAGGAAACTGCCGCCCTCGGTGGCCAGCCGCAGGCTCCGTCGCACGTCGTCGACGACGATCGACTGCCCGCCGGCGGTGCGCATCGTCCAACGGCGGGCCTTGCCGTCGTCGATGCCCGTGTCGTACGGCTCGACGGCGCCGAACAGCGAACCGAGCACGATGCCCGAGGCCGGCTCGCCGCCGGGCAGCACCACCAGCACGGTGTCGCCCGGATCGGGCAGCGCCACCAGACCCTTGCCCGGCCCGGCCCCGGGACACAGCACGGCGAGCCAGCCGGCGTCCAGGTCCCCGTACGCCGGCAGGGTCAACCGGGCCCGGCCCAACCCGTCCGGGTCGGCGACGTCGGTGACGGTGCCGAGGGTGACCACCGCGCCGCCGGTCGGGGTGGCCGGGGTCGCTGGCGGCACCGTGGAGAAGCGGGTCAGGTGCCCGTCGGCGTCCACTGTGTGCACCACCTCGGTCAGCACGTACGCCCCGGCGACCGGGTCGGGCACCCCGCCGAGGTCGACGCGGCGGCCCGGCCGCAGCGCCGGATCGCCCTCGGCCACCCCCTCGGCCGTGACCAGCGTCGCCGCCCGGGTGTCCAGCCGGGCCTGGGCCACCGCCGCCAACTCGTCGTCGCTGCGGCCGGGCTGGTCCACGGCGGTGCGAACGCCGTCGGCGCCCACGTCGGCCGGATCCGGGCGGTCGGCGGCGGGCCGACCGCAGCGCGCCTCGTCGACCTGCTGGCTGATCACCTCGGCCCGCTGCGGGTGCCAGCCCAGGGCCGCGCTGGCCCCGCTGGCCTGGTCGGTGTTTGTGGACAGCCGCAGGGTGTGCACCCCCGCGCCGAGCGTCAACGCGACCGGCTCCCCGTAGCCGGCGAGGGTGACCAGCCGGACGCCGTCGCCGTCGGCGGCGAGGTGCAGCCCGGCCCGTCCGGCCACCTCGCGCAGCAACTCCAGATCGCTGTGCCGGTGCTGGAGCAGCCGCTCCAGCCGAGGGCCGTCGACCTCGGCGGTCACCGCCAACCCCACCGCCCCGCACAGCTCCCGGGCCAGCTCGGCGGCCGTCACCGAGGTGAAGACCCGCAATCCCTGCCGCTTGCGCAGCCGGTGCAGCGGGTCGTACGCCCGCAGCCGCAGCACCGCCGCCCCGTCGGCGGCGTACTCCACCTCCACGCAGGTGACCTCACCGGCGAACAGAGTGTCCGCGTGGTCGGCCAGCCGTACGTCGAGCGCCGTACCGGGGCGTACCGCCGGGTCGAACGCGCCGGGCCCGGCGGTGGTGGCGAGCACCAGCTCGGCCTGGGTGGGCTGGTCGAGGCGGGCCGCCACCCGCAGCGAACGGACCCGCTGACGGGCCGCGCCGGCAAGCTCGACGCCGTCGAGCAGGACGATCAACGCCCGGGGCGCGATGCTGGTCACGGCGTACCCCCGGGGCCTGGGTGCGTGCCGGTCGGGGTGGGCCCGGTCGACGATCCGGCCGTCGGGCCCCAGGCTGCGGGCGCGGTGGCGATGGAGGCGCCCACGAACGCCGCGCCGGCACCTACCGCGCCGGCCATCGCCCGCGCGACGCCTGCCACCGCACCCGCCACCGTCGGCCCACCGCCACCGGGCGGTCCGGCCGGTGGGACGGCGAGGGTGGTGCCGGCCGGCACGGCGAGGGGATCGGTGATCCGGTTGTGTTCGGCCAGCAGCCGCCAGCGCAGCGGCGAGCCGAGCGCGTCGTTGGCCAGCAGGTCGAAGCGCACACCGGAGCGACCCGGCTCGGCCGCGCCGTCACCGGCGGCGATCAGCGCGCTGCCCGGCGCTGCGGTCGGGGTGCTCGCGGCGGCCAGCTCCTCGGCGAAGCCGGCCTCGGCCTGATCGGCCGTCTCGGCCGCGCGGACCAGCTTCAGCCGCAGCC
This sequence comes from Micromonospora sp. NPDC005171, assembly GCF_040608575.1. Lineage (NCBI taxonomy): Bacteria > Bacillati > Actinomycetota > Actinomycetes > Micromonosporales > Micromonosporaceae > Micromonospora > Micromonospora sp. NPDC005171. Next base: position 3,641 of record NZ_JBEXIM010000045.1, read on the forward strand.
AGGAGCGCCGCGGCGACCCGGTGCCGGTGAACGCGTCGAAGCGTTCCGCCACCGCGATGATCACACCGGGCACGTTCCAGGTCTTGCCCCAGACCAACCGGACCAGCGGCGGCCGCAACCAACCGTGCTCGGCGGTGGAGTTCTCCGCCAACATCCACAGCGGACGGGTGAGCACCCGGACGTCGGCCGGACGCAGTTGCGCCTCCACGAAGTCGACGTCGAAGAGCAGGTCGAGCACCAGTTCGGTGCGGCCACCGCCGGTGAAGACCAGCGGATCGTCGGCCAAACCGGACCCGGTGAGCTGCCCGCCACCGGCGCCGCGTTGACGTACGCCGGCGAGCCGGGTCACCTGCACGGTCTCCGGGTTGAGCAGGCAGTCCACCCGTTCCCCGGAGGAGTCGATGAGGAAGGCGACGCGTTCCATCAGTAGCCCGCCTGTTCCCGGTCGAGTCGGGTCAGCTGTGCGGTGTCCACCGCCGCACCGGCGACCGACCAGAGTGCGGTGTCGTCGGGCAGCGCCGGCCACGGGTCGACGCCAGTCACCGCCACGTCGAGTGGTGGTCCGTCGAGGTCCGTCGCTCGGCCGCCGCCGGCCGTTCCGGCGTCGCGCAGCGCGGCTCGGCGCCCGGGTGGCACCGGTTCGCCGGGCAGGGCCGGCCAGGGTGCAAAGTCCACGACGCGGTCCCTGCGCCCGGAGGTCGACGTGTCCCCGGCGCTCGTCGCCGTCGAGCCGGTCCAGGAGGCGTCGGCCCCGCCCGGGTTCGGCCAGGCCGGTCGCCCGGCCGACGCCCTCACCGCCGCCGTTGGGTCCACTCGCGACGTCCGGCTCGCGCTCGGTGTGTCACCACGCGCGTGCTCGCGCTGGTCCTTTTCGGGCCGGGCCTGACTGTCCGCCGAGTCGCCTCGGAACCCGTCGCCACCACCCGACAGCCGGGCGGCGCCGGGCCGTGCGGGGGACGAGCCCGGGGGATGCCTGGAACCATCGTCGACCTCACCCGACCACCGTGCGTCGAGGGACGGGTGTGTAGTGGCTCGGGTGGCTTCGGCGTCCGTCCGGTGCGGGTGGTCACTCGGCGAGCCGGGCGGCCCGAAGACCATGGAGCGGACGGGCTGCGAGCCTCCGTCCGACCGGGGCAGACCGCCGCCGTCGGCGGCCGTGGCGCTGCCCCGAGCGACCTCCCGTGCCGGAGGCACCGCCGCACCCGGTCCCGCCGGCCCTGTCGCTGCGTCCGACCGGGTTCGCACGTCCGGCATGGCTGATTCGGTCGGCGGGACTGGTCCGTCCGAGCTGGGCCAAGGCACCCGGCCGCCGGATGGGCCGTCGGCACCGATCCCCGTACCGTCGGGCTGGTCACCAGCCCGCGATGGGCGGCCCGACCCGCCGGTCCGGCTCCCGGCACCCGACCTGGTCGACCCCGCGTCCCCGCTCGCACCGGGACCGCGCCCGCCGACGCCGCGCGCGCTGCCGGGGCCGCCCGCGTCCCCCTCGCTGCCGAACCGGCCGAGCTTGGCGGACCCGGCGAGCCCGCCGGACCTGCCGAACCGGCCGGACCCGCCGAGCTTGGCGTTCGCGACCGGGTCCGCGCCGTCGGCGTCGACCTGAAGCGTCGATTCACTTTGCCCGCCGTCCCCGGCCCCGAGCTTGGCGTTGCCGGCTGGGGACGGATCGAGGTCCAGGTCGTGCAGGAGGCCGGGCGCGTGGGCGGCGACCAGATCCAGCCAGTGCTGCGGAGGCTCTCCGAAACGGCGTGGTGTCGGCGCGGGCGTCGCCGACGGTGGCGGGAGGTGTCCGGCAGGCTCGACCCGACCGGCGAGGCGCTGCACCGCCCCGGCCGCCGAGCGCAGCCGGCCGGCCAGCCAGCTACGCGGGCGTCGGCGCGGTGGCACCGCCGGTCTCCAGCTCCAGGCCCTCGTAGCGCAGGGTCAACGAGGCGATGGCGATCTCGTGGCTGAGGGTGTTGAGGTGCGCGCCGCGCCAGCGGGTCGGCCACGCTTCGATCAGGTTCCAGCGCAGCACCTCGGCAGTCCCGACCGAGTCGAGCAGCACCACCGAGACGTTGCGGCGGTTGAGGGTGCCCTGGGCGGTGGCGTTCACCCAGTCCCACAACTCCCGGGAGGCGGTGAGGCCGAAGTGCAGCGTCACCGGCTCGTACTCGGCCTGCCCGGGCACCATCCGCATCCGGCCCAGGCCGTGCTCCCGGTACGGCTGCCCGGGGATGTTCACCTCCAGCCCGGTCATCTCGGTGAAGTGGCCGTTGGTGACGCCGTTGATGAGCAGTCGGAAGTTGTACGCCCGGTACGGGTCGACCGGGGCGCCGGGCTGCGGAGTGGCGGTGGTCGGCATGTCAGCCTCCGATCGTCTCGGTCTCGGTGCCGCCGGCCCACTGGCTCAGCTTGAACACCACGAATTCGGCGGGCTTGACCACCGCGATGCCGATGTGGGCGATCACCATGCCCGCGTCGCGGACCTCCGGCGGGTTGGTCTCCTCGTCGCACTTGACGAAGAACGCCTCCTCGGGGCTGCGCCCCAGCAGCGCGCCGTCGCGCCACACCCGGGTGAGGAACGCCCCGATGTCGCGCCGGATCGAGCGCCACAGGGTGAAGTCGTTGGGCTCGAACACCATCCACCGGGTGCCGTTGGCGATGGCCTGCTCGATGGCGATGCTGAGGCGTCGGACGTTGAGGTAGCGCCACTCGCTGGCCTCCGCGGCGAGCGTACGGGCGCCCCAGACGCGGATGCCCTCGCCGGCGAAGTAGCGGATCACGTTGACGCCCTTGGGGTTGAGCACGTCGTGTTCCGGTCGGGTGACCAGGTAACCCAGGTCGACGGCGCCGCGCACGGGTTCGTTGGCCGGGGCCTTGTGCACCCCGCGCAGGGCGTCGGTGCGGGCCCAGATGCCGGCCAGGTGCCCGCTCGGCGGGGTGAGTTCCAACTCGCCGCTGATCGGGTCGCGTACCCGCAGCCAGGGGTAGTAGAACGCGCCGAACTCGGACTGTCGCGGCCGATAGGCGGCCCCCTCGTGGCCCCCGGAGCCGCCCGGCTGGGCCGCGCCGCCGCCGGGACCACCGGCCGCGCCGCCGCCCGTACCCTCGGCGGGCTTGGGGGGTTTGCCGGAGGATGGCGTGGCGACCCGGGTCAACGCGGAGATGTCGTCGATGTCCGGCGCCGGGTCGCAGATCGCGACCATGGTGCGGGTGCGCTCGGCCATGCTGAGCAGCGCCTCGTGGGACACCACGTCGTGGAAGCCGGGTGCGGCGATGATGGATATCTCGTCGACGGCCTCCAGCAGTTGCAGACCGCCGCGCCGCTGCCCGGTGCCGGTGATCGCGCCGCCCTCACCGACGTTCACCACCCAGCACCGGGCGCCCCCGTTGTCCAGGAAGCCGAAGACCGCCCGGGCCAGCGCGGTGCTCTCCAGCCGCTCGCCGGCGGCGAAGAGCCGCAGGAACTCCGTCCAGTTGTTGACCGGCACCGCCTTGCCCAGGTGGGCGGAGCGGTCCGGGGCGACGCCGACGAAGGCGGCGATGCTGGTGCTCGCCGGCCCGATCGGTCGGGCGCCGCTGGGGACCTCCTCGACATAGATGCCGGGGGAGAAGTAACTGGGCATCGGTCCTCCTGTGCGGGTGAATGTCAGTGGGTCGGTGGCGCGCAGACGATGACGATGTCGTCCTCGGCCGGGTCGACGTCGGCGGTGAGGACCAGCCCGCGTCCGGTCAGCCGCAACCGGACCGGGCTCGGGTGCTCGGGGTCGTGCGGGACGCCGACGATCAGGAACCGGCCCTCGGTGTCGGTGCGGGCGGCGGACCCGGTGGCGGGCAGTTCGACCCGCATCGCGGCCAGTGGCTGCTCCTGGGGGCCGACCACCCGCCCAGTGAGGCTGCGCACGTCGAGTTGCCGCAACCGCAGCGGTTGCAGCACCGGCGGCGCGGCCGGAGTCGGGTGGTCCACCTGCGCCGCCACGTCGATCAGCAGCGCCGGTCGGGGCGCCGTGCCGAAGGCCAGCCACAGTGGGGGATCGCCGGCCTCCAGCAGGACCGGGTAGCTGCCCTCGCTTGTCGCGGCGGTCAGCACCCGGTCCAGCCGGGGCAGCCCGGCCGGCCCGGTGACGCAGAGCAGGTGGCGGACCGTGAACCGGTACGGTTCGCGGACCGCGCCGCTGGAGCGGGTCTGCCGGGCCGGGCGCAGTTCGAGGGGCCAGAGGGTGAGCCCGTCGGCGTCGTCGCACGCGCGGGGCGGACCGACCGGGACGGGTTCCCCCGCCGCGCTGGTCACCCAGGCGACCAGTTCGGCGGTGGCGGTCTCGATCGGTCCGCGCCCGTGGGTGCTCATCGCGGCGGCGTCCCCTGGATCCGGTACGCGATGGCCTCGTTCCACACGTGCGGGTAGACGCCGATCTCGAAGTACCTGGTGAAGCGGTTGATCGGCGCGTTGGTGTGGTCGTGGTAGAGCAGCCACACCGGCGCGATGGTGAACAGGACGTAGTTGGCCAGCACCAGCGGGATGTAGAGCGGGCCGAGCAGGCGACCCTGGAAGATGTGCACGTCCTCGTGCCGCTGGATGCCCGAGCTGGAGCCGGCGCAGACGGTGCCGATGGTGGTGGCGTAGCGGGGCGAGACCCCCTCCACCACGCTGACCCGACCGCTGCCCAGCGACGTGGGCCGGTCCAGTGAGTGCCCGAAGATCAGGTGCACGGTCAGGTAGATGGCGCCGACGACCGTGTTGAGCAGACTCCAGGTGTGGTCGACGACGAAGAGGAAGATGCCGCGGGCGTCCGAGGCGTACACCCCGGCGGAGGCCACCGACCAGCCGAAGACCGCGCCGACGACCAGGCCCACGACGGCGCCGATCAGCAGCCCGATCGGGCCACCGGCGAGGAAGCCGAGCAGGGCGCCGAAGCCGACCTGAATGGCCGCGCTGAGAATTCCGAAGACCATGACGGCACCCCTCTCAGACCCAGGAACGGAAGACTCGGGGCTCGCGACCGCTCGCGACCTGGGTCGGCGTCGCCTGCCGGTTGCCCGGCGGGAACTGGTTGACGCCGAGCGCGGCGGAGAAGATGACGAGCGCGTTGAAGAAGGCGATGACCCACTTCTCGCCGCCGGCGTCGTCGGCGAACGCCGCGGTCAGGTAGGACAGCAGCAGCGCGATGGCGATGGCGATCCACTTGCGGAGCTTGTCGCCGCTCGGGCCGATCAGCCCGCCGATGACGTTGGTGGCCAGCAGGGTGGCGGCGCTCGCGCCGGCGATGGTCCCCAGGGCTGCCCAGGTGAAGAGATCGTTCATGACGATCCCCCTTCTGCGATGGTGCGACCGGGATGTGGTGGTGGTGAGGTCCGGTGCCCGTCGGGGGCACCGGGGCCGGTCGCCGTCGTTTCGGGGGCGGCCGGGGCCGGGCGTGGCCGGCTGAGCCGGCCACCAGTTGGATCAGCCGGGCCCCGGGGCGCCGGCGGGCGGGCCCGGCGGCGGGGTCGGACCGGGCGCAGCCGGCGCCGCGGGGTGACGGCGGCGAAGCAGGAGTACGCCCACCGCGGCGACCAGCAGCAGGAGGAGGACACCGCCGACGACCAGCAGCCAGGGGAACCCGCCGTCGTCCTCCTCGCCGGCGGCAACCGGCGAGGTGGACGGTCGAGGTGGCGCCTCGGCCACGGCGCGCAGCTCGGCCGGCTTCTCCTGGTTGGGATCGACCTTCCAACTGACCGAACGGCCGTTGACGGTGCCATTGCTGTCGATCACCCGGCCGGGAAATGTCACCGAGATCTCGAACGACATGAGCTTGAGGAACGCCTGTTGGTTCTGCGGATTCTGCTCCGCAACCTTTCCGCCATATTTCTTGGGATCGAGCGGCAGCGTGAAGCGGTACAGGTCGCCGTCCCTGACCAGTTTCACACTTTCGGTGTCGAAACCGGCCAGCGGCGCCTTTCGGTAACTGATCTGGGAGCCGTAGAAAGTGTCGTCCTGGTAAAGCGTCTCCTCGCCCGCCGGTAGGGCGGGGATGTTCTGCCGCAACTCCGCGAAGGCGACCGGGAGGTTCTTGTTACGCCCGCTCAGGACCGACTTCTGGGCGGTCAGCAGGAGTTGCCCGTCGACCGTGTCGTCGGCGTTGACTGTCAACCCCATGTTGAGTTGCATGCAGCCGCTGAGCGCGGCGAGAAGAAGGAGGCACACCGCGACGCGGAGTGCCCTACCGCGGTTGACTCTCCTGTTCATGGGCTCAGTGTGTGTGATCGCTTTCATCATCAGCAGTCAGCGATCGGTCACAACGAAGTCGCCGATTGTACCGGCGCGCTGTCGCCTTTGATTAGCTCGGACGGCGACTCGAATGACTATTCTGGAGCTTTGGGGCCACGATGGTTCCTCGTCGACCGTCATCTGGTCGGAGGAGAATTGTCGCGTGCGTCATGCCGGTGGATCCCGACGGGCCACCGCACCCGGTCGCCGTGCGACCGCCGGCTCAGCCCGCGGGCGGTCGCCAGTCCGCGTAGCGGGCCATGCTGCGCAGGGCCACCCGGCCCGGGGTGAGTCGCAACGCGATGCTGCGCATCGCGACGGCAATCGGGTTGCGCAGCTGCTGTCCGAACCGCCCAGCGACGTAGGAGGCACGGGCAACGGACTGACTGCGTGGTCGACGCTGCGCGTCGTACGCGGCCAGGGCGGCGGGCACTCCCTCGGCGCCGCCGGCGCAGACCGCGCCGAGCACCACCGCGTCCTCGATCGCCTGCCCGGCGCCCTGCCCGAGGTTGGGTGTCATCGGATGAGCGGCGTCGCCGAGCAGCGCCACCCGGCCCCGCACGTACGAGGGCAGCGGCTCGGCCAGGTAGTGGATGTCGTTGCGCAGCACGACGTCGGGTGGGGTTGCCGCGAGCAGCGCCGGGATGGGGTCGTGCCAGTCGCCGAAGCGCTCCCGCACGGCCGCCAGCTCGTCGGGGGCGTGACCGCCGGGCGGGGCGTTCAGTGCGCCGTACCAGTAGAGCTGGCCGTCGCCGATCGGCACCATGCCGAACTCGGCTCCCGGCCCCCAGGTGATGGCGGCCGGGATCGGATCGGGAAACGCGATGGCCGCCCGCCACGTCGTCGATCCGGCGTACACCGGGCCGGGGTGTTGCGGCCAGAGCTGGGCGCGGACCCGGCTGCGCAGGCCGTCGGCGCCGACCACCAGATCGGCGGTGACCGTGTGCGGGCCGTCGGGCCCCTGGTAGTGCACCTCGGCGCGGTCCGGGCCGGACTCGACGTGCTGGACCGTGGCGTTGGTGTGCAGGGACGAGGCGGGCAGCGCCTCGCGCAGGGTGCGGTGCAGCGTGGCCCGGTGCACGCCGAGCGCCGTGGTGCCCAGCTGCCGGATCATCTCCGAGGCGTCCACCCGGGACACCCACCGGCCGTGCCGGTTGCGGATTCCACCGGGCGCCTCACCGTGTCCACCTCGGCGCAGGGCCGGGCCGAGGCCGAGGGCGTCCACCCCGCGCACGGCGTTGGCCATCAGGCTCAGGCCGGCGCCGACCTCGCGCATTTCGGGGGCGCGCTCCAGGACGGTGACCCGCCAGCCGTGCCGGTGCAGGGCGAGCGCCGCGCTCAACCCGCCGATGCCGGCGCCCACCACCACCGCGTGTGAGTCGTCCATGTCGATTCTCCTTCTACAGCTGTAGAAGAGTGATACTACCTGCGGACCCAGGGAAGGAGGAGTGCCATGACGGCGCGGGCGAACCGGATCGCGACGCTTACCGACGCGGCCATCGAACTGATCGCCGACGGTGGCATGCGGGCCCTGACCCACCGGGCGGTCGACGGCCGCGCCGGAATGCCGCCGGGCACCACCTCCGCGTACCTGCGGACCCGCCAGGCCCTGATCGAGGCGGTGGTGGGACGGCTCGCCGAACGGGACCGGGCCGACCTGGCCGCGTACGACCTGCCGACCGGCCCGCCACCCCCGACGTCGGCCCCCCGGCTCGACGGCGACGACCTCGACGCGCTCGCCGCCGGCGTCGCCGAGGTGCTCGACCGCTGGTTGAGCGTCGGACGGAGCCGAAGCCTCGCCCGCTACGCCTGCCTGTTGGAGGCGGTGCACCGGCCCGAGCTGCGGAGCATCCTGCAGCACGGCACGGGCCTGCGGGTGCAGGCCCGGGACCTGCTGACCCGGGCCGGGGCCACCGACCCCGATCGGCAGGGCGACCAGTTCGTCGCGTTCGTGGACGGGCTGCTCTTCGACCGGCTGGCCGGCGCGGGCGCGCTCAGCGCCCCACAGCCCGGTACCGCGGCCAGCCGCGCCGACCTGGGCGCCGCCGTCCGTACGCTGCTACGCGCCCTCACCGGCAGCTGACCCGACCGGCGAACGGCTCGCAGGCCCGGCAGCGCGGCGCGCTGGCACGCCGCGCAGGACCATGGAGCAGCCCGGTGATCAGGTGCGACGTGGGATGGGAGACGATCGCCTCGGGACGCCGTGGGCCGCCGGCACGGTGCCGTGGGGCCGGCCCTCTGGAGCTGAATCGTTTACGACATCGAGCCTGATGCGTTCGCGGCATCAGCTCCACAGGGGGAGGGGACGGCGTGCTGCGGTGAGCGGCGGCGTGGTGTCGCGCGCTCGACGGCGGCGGGCCGGCCGGCGTGGGTGGGAGAGGTTGGGCGATGGTGCGGTTCAGCGGCGTGCGGACGGCCGGCGGACGGCTGCGGCACGGCTGGCGGCCGGTGCTGGAGGCGACCGTGGCGGCCACCGTGGCCTGGCTGATGGCCACCCGGTTGCTCGGGCACCCGCAGCCCTTCTTCGCGCCGGCCGCCGCGCTGATCGTCCTCGGCCAGGCCCGGGGGCAGCGCATCCGCCGAGCCGTCGAGGTCGTCCTCGGGGTCGCCGCCGGGGTGCTCGTCGCGGACCTGGTGGTGCAGGCGCTCGGCCCGGGCAGCACCTGGACGGTCTTCACCGTCATCCTGCTCACCGTCCTGCTCGCGGTGGCGTTCGGCGCCACCGGCGTGACGCTGGTGCAGGCGGCGGTCTCCGCGCTGTACCTGGTGGTGGTCGCACCCCCGGACGGGTCGTTGGTGCCGTTCCGCTTCGTTGACGCGCTGGTCGGCGGCGTGGTCGCCCTCGCGGCCAGCCTGCTGGTCGACGCCCGCCGTCCGCTGGCGCCGCTGGTCGCCGAGGTGCGGCGGACCTTCGACGAGTTGGCCGGGCTGCTGGGCGGGATCGCCGACGCGCTGGACGACCGCGACGAGACGGCGGCGGTCGCCGCGCTGAGGCAGGCGCGGGGGATGGACGCCCGGGTGGACGGGCTGCGCGACGGTGTGCTGGCCGCCGGTGAGGCGCTGCGGCTCAACCTCCGTCGACGTCGGCACATCGGTCGGCTGCGCTCGGTGGACGAGTCGATCCGGCAGATCGACTACGCGGTCCGCAACGTCCGGGTGCTGGCCCGCGCGGGGGTGACCCTCAGCCGGCTGCACACCCCGGCCCCGCCCGAACTGGGCGCCGCCCTGCGGTCACTGGCCGAGGCGGTCCGTGCGGCCGGTGCCGCCCTCGCCGCCGACCTGGACGGGCAGGAGGAGACCGCCGACCAGCACGCCACCCGGGCCGACGAGTCGGCGTTGGCCGCGGTGCACATCGCCGGGCAGCTCTTCGGCTCCACCCAGACCCTCCCCCTGGCGATGATCATCGGTCAGGTGCGGGCCACGGCCATCGACCTGCTGCGCGGCGTCAACCCGGAGGACGACGCCGCCGTCCTCGCTCGGGTCGACGACGCCCTCGGCCTCCCACCGGTCTGACGCCGGCACCGCTCATGGCTGGGCCGCTGCCCGTGGGGGTTGGGCGGTGAGCCAGGCGATGGCGGAGTCGCGGATCGGGGCGGGGATCTCGTGGCCGCCGGGGAACTCCTGGTAGGCCACGTCGTAGCCGAGGTCGTGCAGGCGGGGGACGAGGCGGCGGCTGCACACGTCGACGGGCAGCACCCGGTCGTCGACGCCGTGCGAGATGAAGATCCGTGGCCGGCCGTGGGTGACCGGTGGCGCGGCGAAACCGGGGGAGAAGGCCAGCACCGCGTCGACCAGGTCCCCGTTCGCCAGGCCGAGCGACAACGCGTACGACGCGCCGTCGGAGAAGCCGCCGACCGTCACGTCGGACACCGGGTAGGTGTCGAAGACGGTCGTCAACAGGCAGTCGATGCGCCCCACGTCCGCCCCGAAGCCGCCGGCGATCAGGTCCCAACTGGCCGCCGACGAGTCCGGGGCGACCAGCAGCAGGTGCTGCGCGTCCGCGACCGGCAACAGCAGGTCCAGCCCCTGTCGCGCCGAACCGCCCGCACCGTGCAGGAGCAGCACCAACCGGTACGCCGAACCGTCGGTCGCCGGCTCCGGGGCGTACCCCAGGGCCAGCCGGTCCCCGTCGGGGCCGGTGATCGGCACCAGCCCGGTGCGGCCCGGCGCCACCGGCGAGTGGCGGCGGGCGGTCAACCGGCCGTCTCGGGGGCTCGGCGGCGGGTCCCAGTGCGTCGGCGCGGAGTCGGACACGGGTCGGCGCTCCTCGCGGTGGACGAAAGGTCCGACGCGGTTACCCGGCCGGTGCGGGGTTAACCGTCGGCGTGCGGGGCTGGGCGTCGACTCAGGCGCTGGCCCGGGCCACCAGGGCGGACGGGAAGAGGGTCACCGGATCCGCCGGGCGACTGTCCAGCAGGGCGGTGGTCGCGGCGACGGCGATGCGCCCCACCGGATGACTCGCCGTGGTCAGCGCAGGGGCGGTCAACCCGGCCAACGGGATGTCGTCGAAGCCGGCCACCGCGACGTCGCCGGGCACCCGCGCACCGGCGTCGCGCAGGCCCGCGATCACCCCGAGCGCGGTGTCGTCGCTGATCGCGTAGATCGCGTCGATGTCCGGCCAGCGGTGCAGCGCCTCGCCGGCCGCCGTCCGGCCGCGCGCCGCCCGGAAGTCCCCGGGCAGGATCCGCTCCGGTAGGCCGGCCTCGGCCATGAGCCGGCGGTACGTCTGCACCGGGCGTTGCGCGCAGGGCAGCCACCGGGGGCCGGTCACCATGGCGATCCGGCGGCGACCCGAGGCGTACAAGTGGCGCAGCACCGCCTCGGAGCCGGCGACGTTGTCCACGTCGAACGACGGCACCCACGCCGAGCCGACGCCGATCGAGACCACCCGACCGCGTAGCGACCGGGGCACCGCCGCCAGCAGTTCCTCGGTGGTGTTGACCAGGATCACCCCGCACACGCTGCGATCCCCGTCGAGTTGATCGAGGCTGCGCGGGTCGCCGAACGGCAGCCAGTACAGCGCCACCCCGACACCGGCGGGCGTGCACACCCGGGCGGCGGAGCCGACCACCTGGTGCACGTACGGGTCGTCCAGCACCTCGGCGCTGGTCCCCTGAACAGCCACGACGAGGCGTACGCCGCCGCCGCGGACGAGCGCCCGGGCGGCCGGGTTGGGCACGTAGCCGAGCTGGTCGACGGCTGCCGTGACCTGTTTCCGGGCGGCCGGCGAGGCGAACCCGGTGCCGGCGATCACCCGTGACGCCGTGGACCGGGACACCCCGGCGACCCGGGCCACGTCCTCGAGGGTGGCCGGTCGGTGTGCCGCTGTCGTCATCGTCGCCTCCTGCGGCGGCCCGTCCGGTCGGGCCAACGCCTGCGCACATCATGCCCCGGCCGGACCAGCAGCGGTAAGGGGCGGTCCCGGGTTGTGGTGGTAGCGCTCTCAGGTGTGCGATCGTGCCAGGAGATCACCCCGAGAAAGAGGACCACCCTCGTGAGCGCCCCTACCAGTCGACCCCTGGCCCCGGACACCGCGTCGCCGAACCTGCGGACGGTGCGGCTCGCCCGCAACGGCGTCGCTGTCACCTTCACCCTCAACGGGCTGGCCGTCGGCAGTTGGTTCTCCCGCGTCCCGGCGGTCCGTGAGGCGTTGGACCTCTCCGCCGGCCGACTCGGCCTGCTGCTGCTGGCGATGAGCGTCGGCGCGCTGCTCGCCATGCCCACCTCCGGCCTGCTCGCCCAGCGATTCGGCGCGGCCCGCACCGTCACGATGGCCACCGTGCTGGTCGCGGTCGGCCTGACCGTGGCGGGGGTGGGCGCCACGATGACCGGGTCGTTCGCCATCGTCGCGCTGGGCCTTGTCGCCCTCGGCTACGGCTCCGGCGCCTGCGACGTGGCGATGAACGTCGAGGGCGCGGCGGTGGAACGGCGGCTGGGCCGCACGATCATGCCCCGCTTCCACGCCGGGTGGAGCCTCGGTTCGGTGGCCGGGGCGGCGCTCGGCGCCGGGGCGGCCCGGTTCGACGTGTCGGTCGGCGCGCATCTCGCCGCGGTGGCGGTTGTCGTGTTGACCGGCACCGCGCTTGCCGCCCGGACGTTCCTGCCGGTGGGCAGCGATCACACCGGCGACCCGGCGGACGCCACCCCGGCCGCCCGCCGCCGGGCGCAACTCGCCGCCTGGCGGGAGCCGCGAACCCTGCTGATCGGGCTGTTCGTGCTGGTGGCGGCGTTCACCGAGGGTGCCGCCAACGACTGGCTGGCCGTTGCGTTCATCGACGGACGGGACCTCAGCGAGGCCGCCGGCGCGGCGGTCTTCGCCGTCTTCGTGGTGGGCATGACCGTCGGGCGCACCGCCGGCACCATCGCGCTGGACCGGTGGGGTCGGGTGCCGGTGCTCAGCGGCACCATCGGCCTCGCCGTGGTCGGCGCCGGCCTGGCCGTGCTGGCGGGCTCCGGGCCGGTGGCCATCATCGGCGTCGCGCTGTGGGGTCTCGGTGCGTCGCTGGGCTTCCCGGTCGGGATGAGCGCGGCGGCCGACGACGAGGCGCACGCGGCGGTGCGGGTGAGCGTGGTCGCGGTGATCGGCTACACCGCGTTCCTCGGTGGCCCGCCGTTGCTGGGGCTGATCGGTGACGAGGTCGGCACCCTGCGCGCGTTGCTGGCGGTGCCGTTGCTGCTGCTGCCGACCCTGCTGCTGGTGCCGGTGCTGCGCCCGCCGCACCCTGCCGAAACCGCTCCGTCGGTAGGTAAAAACTAACCCATCTCGCCGCGGGGCGGTATCGGGTGCGTGGCCGACTGCGCCGCGCACCCGTGCTGGTTACTGTCGCCCGATGCCAACCGACGAGATCACCGCCGCCGCGGCGGGCACCTGGACCCTGGGCGACCGCACAGTGCACCGGATGGGCTTCGGCTCCATGCGGATCACCGCGAACCCCGACCCTGACCGGGCCGTGGCCCTGCTGCGCCGCGCCGTGGAGCTGGGCGTCAACCACATCGACACGGCCGCGTTCTACGTCTCGCCCGGCGGCACCCTGCGCGTCGGCACCGGCCCCGCCCGCTACGCCACCGAGCTGATCCGCACGGCGCTCGCCCCGTACCCGGAGGACCTGGTGATCGCCACCAAGGTCGGTTTCGGGTACGACCCGGAGGCGGGCTTCACCGAGGCGTTCACCCCGGCGCAGTTGCGGGCCCAGGTGGAGGAAAATCTTCGCCGGCTCGGCCGCGACCAGCTCGATGTGGTGAACCTGCGCCTCGGCCGGGGGCCGGGTCCGGTGCCGGTCGCCGACCGGTTCGGCGCGCTCGCCGAGTTGCGGGCCGCCGGGCTGATCCGGCACCTCGGGCTCTCCAACGTCCGGCCGGAGCAGCTGGACGAGGTCGCGGGCATCGCGCCGGTGGTGTGCGTGCAGAACAACTACGGGGTGGACGCCTACCGGGAGCAGGACACGTTCGTGCGGCTCTGCGGCGAGCGGGGCATCGCCTACGTACCGTTCTTCGCGCTGGCCGGGACCGGGCGGGAGGCGGGCGCGAGCGCCGCGCAGGGCGAGGCCGTCGAGGCGGTCGCCCGCGCGCACGGCGTCACCCCGCAGCAGGTACGCCTCGCCTGGACCCTGCACCAGGGCCCCCACGTGCTCGCCATCCCCGGCACCGCGGACCCGGACCACCTGGCGCAGAACGTGGCGGCCGGTGCCCTGCGCCTGACCCCGGAGGACCTGACCCAGCTCCGTTGACCGGCCACCCGGCCACCGCTCAGGCTCGCACGACGTGGACGACGATCTGGTAGCCGTTGCCCACGGTGCCGGGAAAACCCTCCGACAACGCGTCCACCACGGTCAGCCTGAGCGCGAGGGTCTCGTGCGCGATGAGCTTCTGATGCGTGGAGATCGCTGCCGCCACCTCGGCGGGCGCGGCGATCGACACCGTGATCCGGTCGGACACCTCGAAGTCGGCGTCGCGGCGGGCCTGCTGGACGATGCGAACCACATCGCGTGCGACCCCCTCGGCCGCCAGTTCGGGGGTGATCTCGGTGTCCAGCGCGATCGTCGCGCCGCGCTGGGACTCCACCACCCAACCGGTGCGCGGCACCTCCGTGATCAGCAGGTCGTCCAGGCCCACCTCGACCTGCGCGCCGTCGACCGACAGCGGGTACGTCCCGTTCGTCCGGACGCCGTCGACCAGGTCCCGGGGGGCCACCCCGGCGATGGCCTTCGCGACGTGCTGGGTGCGGTTGCCGAACCGGCGGCCCAGGGTCCGGAAGTTCGCCTTGACCCGCACGTCGATGATCCCGCTGTGGGGATCGAGCGGCTCCAGGACCTTCACGTTCAACTCGTCGCCGATGTCGTCCAGCAACGCCTGCGGGAGGACGGTGCCGGCCGGCAGCCCCACCAGCGCCCGGCTCAACGGCTGACGGATCCGCAGACTGCTCGCCTTACGCGCGGACCGGCCCGCCTCCGCCAACGCCCGCGCCGTGGCCACCTGGGCCGACAACTCCGTGTTGATCAGCGTGGTGTCGGGGGTGGGCCAGGTCGCCAGGTGCACCGACTCCGGGGCCGCCACGGCCCCCCGCCGGACGACCTGCTGCCACACCTCCTCCGTGACGAAGGGAATGAACGGCGCGAGGAGCCGGGTGAGGATGTCGAGGCACTCGTACAGGGTGGTGAGCGCGTCGGGGTCGCCCTCCCAGAAACGCTGCCGAGACCGCCGCACGTACCAGTTCGACAGGTCGTCGATGAAGTCGGCGAGCGGTCGGCCGGCGCGCGCCGTGTCGTAGTTCTGCAGTCGTTCGTCCACGGCGGCCGCGAGGGCGTGGACCTCGCCGACGATCCACCGGTCTAACACCGGTCGCTGGGCGACCGGTTGCGCCAGGTGCGGCGCCCAGGTCGAGTTCGCCGCGTAGAGGGAGAAGAACGCCGCGGTGTTCCAGTAGGTCATCAACACCTTGCGGACGATCTCGTCCAGGGGCCCGGGCCCGATCCGGCGCGGCGACCACGGTGAACCGGAGCAGGCCATGAACCAGCGCACCGCGTCGGCGCCGTGCGTGTCCATCAACGGGATCGGCAGCAGGATGTTGCCCAGGTGTTTGCTCATCTTGCGGCCGTCCTCGGCCAGGATGTGCCCGAGGCAGACGACGTTCTCGTACGGGGACCTGTCGAAGACCAGCGTGCCCACCGCCATCAGCGTGTAGAACCACCCCCGCGTCTGATCGATCGCCTCGCAGATGTACTGGGCCGGGTAGGTGCGCTCGAAGATTTCCCTGCTCCCCGGCACGTGGGGGTAGCCCAACGACGCGAACGGCATCGCTCCGGAGTCGTACCAGGCGTCGATCACCTCGGGGACGCGGGTGGCGGTGCGGCCGCAGTCCGGGCAGTCGAAGGTGATCTGGTCGACGTACGGGCGGTGCGGGTCCAGCTCGGACAGGTCGGCGCCGGCCAGCTTCCCGAGCTCGGTACGGGAACCGACAGCGGTCACATGGTTGTCCAGGCACCGCCACAGCGGCAGCGGAGTGCCCCAGTACCGGGAGCGGGACACCGCCCAGTCGATGTTGTTCTTCAGCCAGTCGCCGTACCGGCCGTGTTTGATGTGCTCCGGGAACCAGTTGGTGTTCTCGTTCTCCCGCGTCAGCTCGTCGCGTATCTCGGTGGTCCGGATGTACCAGGATGGCTGCGCGTAGTACATCAGCGGGGTGTGGCACCGCCAGCAGTGCGGGTACGGGTGCTCGAACGGCTCATGCCGGAACAACCGACCAGTCGTCCGGAGACTGTCGATGAGCAACGCGTCGGCGTCCTTGAAGAACACCCCACCGACCAGGTCGATGCCGTCGTCGAACCGCCCGTTCGGGGCGACCGGGTTGACCAGCGGCAACCCGTACGCGCGGCAGACCGCGAGGTCGTCCGCGCCGAACGCCGGCGCCTGGTGCACCAGGCCGGTGCCGTCCTCGGTCGTGACGTATTCCGCGAGGACCACCCGGTGCGCGTCCGGGATGTCCACCAGGTCGAACGGGCGCTCGTACCGCAACCCCTCCAGGGCCGACCCCGGTACGGTCGCCAGGATTTCCGCCTCGTCGCCGAGGACCCGCTGGGTCAGCGGTTCGGCGACGACGAACGTGCCCCGCTCGGTGCGGGCCACCGCGTACGTCACGCCGGGATGTACGGCGACGGCGGTGTTGGACACCAGGGTCCACGGGGTGGTGGTCCAGATCAGCAGGTCGACACCGCTGTGTCCGGCCACCTCACCGCGCAACGGGAACCGCACGTACACGGAGGGGTCGGTGACTGTCTCGTACCCCTGCGCCACCTCGTGGTCGGACAGGGTCGTGCCGTCGCGGGTGCAGTACGGCGCGACCCGGAAGTCCTCCACCAGGCGCCCGCCGTCGTGGATCTGCTTCAGTGACCACCAGACGCTGTCCACGTACTCCGGGGACATCGTCTGGTACGGGTGCTCCAGGTCGATCCAGTAACCCATCCGCTCGCTGAGCTGGACGAACTCGTCGACGTGCCGAAGCACCGAGGTGCGGCAGCGGGCGTTGAACTCCGCGATGCCCATTCTCTCGATGTCGGGCTTGCCGCCGAGCCCCAGTTCCTTCTCGACCGCGAGTTCGACCGGCAGGCCGTGACAGTCCCAGCCGGCGCGGCGTGGCACCGAGAAGCCCCGCATCGTCCGGTACCGGGGAAAGAGGTCCTTGAAGACCCGCGCCTCGATGTGGTGGGTGCCCGGCGTGCCGTTGGCGGTCGGCGGCCCCTCGTAGAACACCCACGGCGTGCCGTCGGCCGTCTGTTCCAGACTCCGGTTGAACACGTTGTTGGCCTGCCACCACTCGATGACCGCACGGTCCATCCCGCCAAGGTCGATCTTGGTGGGCAGTGGCACGAATGGCGACTTCGATGGACCGTCCGGCACCGACGCTCTCCCTACACTTCACATCCGCTCGCACGGGCATCAGCTCACTGCCCACGCGGGGACGAAGCGCCGGGCGTAGGGCCAGGACTCCGCGGTACCACCCCGCTTGCGCCTCGACGGTGCAGGCGCCGCTCGATTTCGCGACGTGACGTGCCGCAACGTCCGGTTCTACTGGGGCGGCGGCGCTGCCCGTTCTTCCGGAGGCTCCCCGGTGATGGCCGGATCGGTGCCGATGCCGCCCAGCATAGCTGTCCGTGCGCAGAGCCAGTGGCCGGAATACTAGGCGTGCAGCCAGACGCGGAGAGGGCCGGTGGCGGTGAAGCCGGCGGAGAGCGCCGGCGTCAGGTCCGGGGTGGTTTCGTAGCCGACCAGCGGCGCGTCGGGCAGGGTGGCACACACCGCGCGCCAGATGTCCCGGGAGTTGTCGGTGCGGGTGAAGAGGTTGGAGACGCCGTGCGGGCCACCGCCGCTGAGCACCGCTCCACCGGTGATCACACCCCGGTCGTCGTGGCGGGCGAGCACCCGTACCCGGGGGTCGGCCAGGAGCACGGGGCGGAACAGCTCCCCACCGCCGTGGGCCGCCGCCCAGGCCGCCAGCTCGTCGGGTGTGCTGACCGGGGTGAGCGGCGGGACGGGCGGCGGGGCCGACGCTGGCCGGTGGATCCACTGTGCGTCGAAGAGCACCCGGAACCCGTACCCGGACAGGTCGAGGTCGGCGAAGCTGTCCTTCACCGTCGCGCCGGGCCCCGAGTCGATCCGGGCCAGCAGGGCCTCGGCGTCGACGCCCGGCCGCAGGGTGACCGCGTCCGGGTACCACTGTGGCGATCGGTGGGGGACCGACCAGGCGGCGGCGTCGGTACGGCCGGCCAGCCCTTGGCTGCCGCACACGATGTCGCACCATTCGGCGTTGTTGCGAACCGCCGCCACCCGCTCGTTCTCCAGCACGCCAGGCAGCCTAGACAGCCGGGGCGCTGGCTCAGGGGGCGTAGACCAGGTCCATCGTGTCGGTGTGCCCGGACCAGCGCAGGTCGAGGCGCCAGCAACCGGCCTGGGGCAGGTCGATGATCGACGGACCGGGGCCGCCGGCGACCTCCCGGGTCACCAGGGTGTCGCTGCCGTCCAGCCTCGCGGTGATCACCAGGGTTGCCGGTGCCGTCGGGTCGGGTGAGGTCGTCGCGGCGCGGGCCACCCAGAGGATCTTGTTGTTCGACCCGTCCTTGCGGACCTGGCGCAGGGGATGGGCGAACAGCACCGCCACGATGTCACCCTTCGCGCCGAAGACGTGCGGAATCCGCGCGTCCCCGCTGAACCCGGCGTCCGCCCAGTCGGGCAGGGATCCCGTCTCGACCCGCGAACCGCAGCCCGTCGCGGCGCTCGCGGCGCTGGCCGTGGTGGCGGCGGTGGTGGCCGTCGTGCCTGTGGTAGCAGCCGGTGCGGCCGCCCCGCCGCTGGTCGCGGTCGTGCACCCCGCCAACAGGACTACCGATGACACCAGCATCAACCTGCCCCGTGAACCCATCCGCACTCCTCCGGTACACCGGCCGCCACCTCGGGCTGGAACAGACCGAGCGGCGGCGAATCGTCGTGTCTTCAAGACACCGCCCGATCCCGCCCGGTTCCCTAGTCCAGCGAGCGGGCGATCTCGATCGCCTCGGCCTTGGTGAGGGTGCCCTCCAGCCGGTAGCTCACGTCGTCGTCCTGCCAGATCAGGGTCGAGGCGGCCAGCCGAGCGGTCTCCCTGCGGATTCCGCCCGCCCGATCCACGTAGGACAGCACGTGTGGGCCGTCGACCCAGACGGCGAAGTCGCCGTTGACCTGGACCCAGCTCGCGCCCGGCGGGATGACCTCCTTGTGGAAGGCCAGGTTGAGGCGACCGTCGAAGGCGTCGACACGCAACGCGCCCCCGTCGTAGAGCAGCGTCGCCACCCGGTACCGGCCCGTGACGTCCGGGTCGGCGACCAGCACCTGCTCGGGCTGGCCCAGCTTCGCCGGCAGGCGGATCGGAAACCGCACCGCCCGTTGGGCCTCGTCCACTGCGACGGCCCGCTGCCCGGGCAACGGCGACGCGGTGCCGCCGGGCGGCGTCGGGGTGGGTGAGGTGGCGATGCTCACCCCGGCGAAGCGCAGCAGCCCCGTGACGACGTCGGCGATCGCGGCCCGCGTCGGCGGCAACACCGCCACCAGCAGGGCGACGAGCGCCACCGCGGCGAGCGACCGCCACCGGCGCCGCCGGGGCGCGGGCGTGCTGAGTCGTACGCGGACGCGGGCTGTCACGTCGGGCGGATCGGGGGTGTCCAGCCAGGCGGACAGGTCACGCAGTTCCCGTTCGAGGTCACCCATGCCGGACCTCCTCACGGTCGAGCAGGCTGCGAAGTTTCGCCAACGCCCGGGACGTACGCGACTTCACAGTGCCCCGGGGCCAGCCCAGAGCCGCCACCGTCTCCTCCTCGCTGAGATCGAGGAAGTACCGGCAGACGATCACCTCGCGGTCGCGCACCGGCAGTTGCCGCAGCGCCTGCACCAGCGACGCCCGGCGCTCGCCGGCGAGGACCGCGCCGACCGCGTCGTCCTCGACCATCTCGGACGCCGGGTCCGCTGCCGCCGCCCGCAGGACGAGCCCGTCCCGGCGACCCCGGGAGCGGTGCAGGTTGCGCGCTTCGTTGGCGACGATCGTGAGCAGCCACGACCGAAAGGACGCGTCGCCGCGAAAACGGGACAACTTCCGGTACGCCTTGACGAACGCCTCCTGAATGACGTCCTCCGAGTCCGAGCCCGCGCCGAGCAGCACCGCCGTCCGGTACGCGGACGCGGTGTGCCGGGCGACCAGGAGGTTGTACGCCTCCAGGTCACCTGCCCGAGCGCGGGTGACGAGCGCCTCGTCGTCCAGGGGAGAGACCTCCGTTCGGATCACTCTCATGACACCGCCCACCCGCCGCGGGTTCCACCCGGTTTCCGACGCAGGTCAGCTGTCTCCCATCCGGCGTGCAGGGTATTGCCAGGAATCGGTGCTGCACTGGAGGGGCGTCGAGGAGAGGGGCGGGGCATGAGCTGGTTCAATCGTCGGTCACGGGGCGCCGAGGCGACCCCGACGAAGCTGGACCGGGAGGCGACCCGCGACGACCTCGCGGCGCTGGAGGAGTTCGTCGCCACCCGGCGCGGGGTGGAGTTCTACCTGGAGCCGGAGACGACCGCGACGGACACCACCGTGGTGGCGATCGCCCACGACGGCGAGTGGATCCGTCGGCGTACCGGAACGCCCCGGGCGGCCGGGACCATCGCCCGCAAGCACGCGGTGCCGCTCTACGAGGCGGCGCGCACCGGCTACCCGGAGCGGATGCGGACCTGGAGCCGGGCCCACCCGGAACGCCACACCCGCTGAACTCCAGCTGTGCGGATTTTCCAGAGTCAGGATCGGTGCGGGTGGGCCGGCGCGGGTTCGTGGAGGGCGGTCGCGCGGGCCTCCACCCGTCGGAATTCAGGCGATGTCACCGTTCGTAACGTCACGGCGAGCGCGAGGGCGCAGAGAGCTGCTCCGCTCCCGAAGACCGCTCTGACGCTGACCAGTTCCGCGGTGAGGCCGGCGACCAGAGCCCCGAGCGGCATCGATCCCCAACTGGTCAGGCGGCTGACCCCGCTGTATCGCCCCATCATCTCGTCGGGCACGACGAGTGCGCGAAGCGAGCTGTAGGTGACGTTCCACGCCCCGGAGCCGGCGCCGCCCAGGACTGTCGTCACGGCTACCAGCCGGGGGGACGAGGTGATCGCTGGTGCTGCCAGCAGCACGGCGAAGCTGGCCATCGACCCGGCGAGGACGACCCGCCGTCCCAGCCGG
Source organism: Micromonospora sp. NPDC005171 (assembly GCF_040608575.1). Classification (NCBI taxonomy): domain Bacteria; kingdom Bacillati; phylum Actinomycetota; class Actinomycetes; order Micromonosporales; family Micromonosporaceae; genus Micromonospora; species Micromonospora sp. NPDC005171. The sequence continues at coordinate 24,595 of NZ_JBEXIM010000045.1, forward strand.
CGGGTGAGCGCGGGCGCGGCGGAGGCTCCCACGACGCCGCCCACTCCCAGGGCTCCGATCAGCAGGCCGTATTCCGCGCGGCTCAGGTCCATCGGTCCGGGTGCGACCGCGTAGACGACGATGACCGCCATCCAGGCCGCCCAGCATCCGCTCGCCGCGCCGGCCACCAGCAGCAGGGTCCGCAGAATCTTCGCCTGCCATACGTACCGGATGCCCTCCCGGATGTCGCTGAGGAGGCCCCGGGCGTTCGTCGCCGGTCCGGGGTGACAGTCGCTGCGGTAAGGGCCGGTCATGACCGCCAGAGCGAGCAGTGCGCCCGCGTAGCCGACGCCGCCCGCGCCGAGCGCCACGGCCAGTCCGGCGGCGGCCAGCAGTCCACCCAGCGGGGGCCCGATGAACTCGTTGGCCGCGGTCTCGGTCGCGGTCAACTTCGCGAACGCGGATTCCATGCGGTTGCGGGGTACGACCATCGGCACGACCGCCATCCGGGTGGTGTCGGCGAATACCTCGGCGGTGCCGAGAAGCAGCGCCCCCGCGTACAGGCCGGCCAGCGGAAGGCTGCCCAGGACGAGGGCACCCATGAGCACGGCCAGGACCAGGGCGCGCGCGGCGGCCATCGTCATGATCAGGTGCCGGCGATCCACCCGGTCGGCGAGGGCGCCGGCGGGCAGTGAGAAGAGCAACCAGGGCAGGGTGTTGGCCAGGGTGGCGGCGGCGACCAGCGCAACGGAGTCCGTCAGCGAGACGGCCATTAGCGGCAGTGTCAGCTTGACGACGCCGTCAGCCAGGTTGGTGACGGCGGCACCGCCCCACAGAGCGTTGAAGTTCCGCGTGCTCACGGTCGTCGGGTGGCCTGGGAGGGTGTCGCTGTGCATGGCCGGGAGCTTGGGACATCCCGCGGCGCCTCCCTAGAGTTTCGACCGGAGGCGAAACGTGGCGGTGTTCCTGGTCGACGCCGAAGTGATGGCGCAGGCGCGTTTCGGCACCTCGCAGCTCACCGAGACGTTGGGGGCGCTGAATATCCTGCGCCGAGGTCAGCCGCTGCCGTGGCATCGGGTCTGGCGGGACCAGCATGTCGACGCCTTCCAGGGCCATCTCGACGATGATCCGGTGACCAGGGCCCTTCTGGCGCACGCGATATCGTCCTCCTGGATGGCCGACTTCCTGACGGTGCCGCCCGCCCGTCCGGACATGACGCTGGACGACGAGCTCGTGGAGCTGGAGTCGCTGTCGGACGACCGGATCCGCGCCGATCTGGCCCACGTACGTTCCCCGTTGGCCCCGGAATTGCGCGGGTCCGGGTTGGCGAGCCGGACAGCCGCTCTTCTGCGCTGGGTCTGGCGCCACACCGTCGAGGCGGACTGGCCGCGCCGGCAGTCGGTGCTGCGTGCCGACGTGGTGTCCCGGATCTCCCGCCTGGGCAGGGACGGATGGTCCGGGGTCATCAACGACATGCGGCCCGGCACGCGCTGGCTGGGCAACGGCCGGCTGCAGGTCGAGGAGCGGCCTTACCCACCGTCCGACGTGCGCGGCGGGACGCTGACGTTCTTCGCGGCCCACTGCCGGGGAGGCTGGATCTCCTGGAGATTGCCCGACCGCTTCGGAATCGTCTATCCAGTGACGGGAATCTTCGCCGAGGAGGCTCTCACCACACCGGATTCTCTGCGCCGCCTGCTGGGAAACTCGCGGAGCACGATTCTGGTGCAGGCGGCTGAGCCGGTCAGCACCACGGCAGTGGTCGCCGCGACCGGGCTGCCGCTCGGCACGGTCGGTGGTCATCTGCGCGTGCTGACCGAGGCCGGTCTGCTTCAGAAGCGCCGGTCGGGCCGGGAGGTCCTCTACTGGTGGACGGAGACCGCCCGAACGCTCGTGGCCGGGGCCTCATCGTTCTGACGGGGCACGGCGTGTCGGCGCGAGGTGCCCGCCTCCGTGTGCCCGGCGGGGCGGTGCCGCCGGGGTCAGGTCGAGGTCGAGGCCGTCCTCCGGCCGGCGCAGATGTGCCAGCGGCGGCCAGCGCGGCCTGGGTGTCGCCGGCGGGCGCGGGGCTCTGCCCGGCGTCGATCATCACACTGCCGCGTTCGTCGACGACGACGGCGACGCCGGCGTGGACCGCCTCCGGGTCCGGATCGCCCGGACAGAGCCAGACCCGACCGGCGAGGTGGTGGAACTGCGGGGCGACCAAGGAGATCGACCTCCGAGATTGATCACGGACACTGGTGTGGCGATCGCCGACCCTCGGTGAGGGTGTCGGCCGGCATCGCGCTGCCGGATGATCGGCGCAGGTCAGAGTTCGTTCGGCCGTCCTTTGCTCTGCTTACCTATAGGCACCAGTGACGCTCCGTGTCCGGTGCGCATAGGTAAGCAGAGCAAAGGACGTCGGGCATTGATCTGGGGCATTGCGGCGTGCGGATTCACGCTCGCGCCAATCGCCGAATCTCGATGAGTTCCACCCGCCTGGTAGGGCCTGACCGGCGTTGACCGGCGGCGCGGCGGTGTGGCAGCATTCGCGGCCTGACGGCAGTGAAGGAAGTCGGTGCGAATCCGACGCGGTCCCGCCACTGTCACCGGGGAGCGATCCCCCCTCGTGAGTCACGGCCGTGTGTCTGCGGTTGGAAGGCCGGGGGAGAGCGTCGATCCGGAAGCCAGGATACTTCGGCCGTCGGGACGTACCCCAGGGCGTGGACACCCGAGGAGGACCCGATGACGCACGGCGTCTCATTCATCGACGAGCATCGTCATAACCTGTGCACAGGGCGCCGCAGCGCGCCCGGAACCGGGCGCGCCCGCACGCCAAGGGCCGGCCGTCGCGGCGTGCGCCAGGCCGCCGGCTTCCGGTACCGCTGAGCCGAGCGCCCGCCGCTGACCGGCCCCGACGCCCGCGTCGGCGCGTCGTTCGCCCGGGCCGTCGTACCGGCTGACGCCGTACCCGTCCGCATCGTCCCGGTCGCCCCCTCGGGGCCCAGGGCGTCACTTTCCGGAGCCAACCGTGCGCATCCTGCTGCTGTCCACCGCCGACACCGACCTGCTGGCCGCCCGCGCCAGCAACGCCGACTACCGGTTGGCGAACCCCGCGCGGGTCACCGTCGAGGAGGTGCCCGCCCTGCTCGACGGGGTCGCCCTCGTCGTCGTACGCCTGCTCGGCGGTCGGCAGGCGTGGCCGGACGGCCTCGCCGCGGTGCTCGCCACCGGAGTGCCGACGGTCGTGCTCGGCGGTGAGGCGCTACCCGACGCGGAGCTGATGGCCATCTCCACGGTGCCGTCCGGGGTCGTCACCCAGGCGCTGGCCTACCTGGTGGAGGGCGGGCCGGACAACCTGGGGCAGTTGGCCCGGTTCCTGTCCGACACGGTGCTGCTCACCGGCGAGGGCTTCGCCCCGCCCGCCCCCACCCCGGCGTACGGGGTGCACGGCGAACACCCCGCCGACCCGGACCGGCCCACGGTGGGAATCGTCTTCTACCGGGCGCACGCCCTCGCCGGCAACACCGGATTCGTCGACGTGCTGGCCGAGGCGGTGCGAACGGCCGGCGGCAACCCGCTGCCGATCTTCTGCGGCTCGCTGCGCGGGCTGACCGCGGGCGCCGGCCCACTCGGACTCTTCGCCCGCTGTGACGCGCTGCTGGTCACGGTGCTCGCGGCCGGCGGCGCGGTCGCCGCGGACGCCTCCGGTGGCGGCGACGAGGACGCCTGGGACGTCGGCGCCCTGGCCGCCCTGGACGTGCCGGTCATCCAGGCGCTCTGCCTCACCAGCACCCGCGCGCAGTGGGCCGACAGCGACGCCGGACTGTCCCCGTTGGACGCCGCCATGCAGGTGGCCATCCCCGAGTTCGACGGCCGGATCGTCACAGTGCCGTTCTCGTTCAAGCAGATCGACGCCGACGGACTCTCGGTCTACGCCGCCGACCCCGAACGGGCCGCCCGCGTCGCCGGGATCGCGGTCCGCCACGCCCGGCTGCGGTACGTGCCGCACGCCGACAAGCGGGTCGCCGTGGTGCTCAGCTCGTACCCCACCAAGCACTCCCGGGTCGGTAACGCCGTCGGGTTGGACACCCCGGCCTCGGCGGTCAGACTGTTCGCCGCGCTCGTCGAGGCCGGCTACGACCTCGGTGACGCGCCGCCGCCCGACGACGGCGACGCGCTGATCCACGCGCTGATCGCCGCCGGTGGCCACGACGTGGAGTGGCTCACCCCGGAGCAGTTGGCCGCCGCCGAGGCCCGGATACCGGGGTCGACGTACCGGCGCTGGTTCGACCAGGTCCCGGTCGAGCTGCGCGAGCGGATGCGGGAGCACTGGGGTGAGCCGCCCGGCGAGCTGTACACCGAGGGCGGCGACATCGTCCTCGCCGGGCTGCGCTTCGGCAACGTGGTGCTGCTGATCCAGCCGCCCCGCGGCTTCGGGGAGAACCCGATCGCCATCTACCACGACCCGGACCTGCCGCCGAGTCACCACTACCTGGCCGCGTACCGCTGGTTGACCGCCGCCGTCGCGGACGGCGGCTTCGGCGCGGACGCCGTGGTGCACCTGGGCAAACACGGCACCCTGGAGTGGCTGCCCGGCAAGGGACTCGGCCTGGCCGCCGACTGCGCGCCCGACGCGGTCCTCGGCGACCTGCCACTGGTGTACCCGTTCATCGTCAACGACCCCGGCGAGGGCACCCAGGCCAAACGGCGGGCGCACGCCGTGGTCGTCGACCACCTGGTCCCGCCGATGGCCCGCGCCGAAACCTACGGCGACCTGGCCAAACTGGAACAACTCCTCGACGAGTACGCCACCGTGCAGGCCCTCGACCCGGCCAAGGTGCCCACCGTGCGGGCCCAGATCTGGGAGCTGGTGCGCGCCGCCGAGCTGCACCACGACCTGCACGCCGAGGCCATGCCCGACGCGGACGACTTCGACGACTTCGTGCTGCACCTCGACGGGTACCTCTGCGAGGTCAAGGACGTGCAGATCCGCGACGGGCTGCACATCCTCGCCGACGCGCCCACCGGCGAGCCCCGGGTCAACCTGGTCCTGGCGGTGTTGCGCGCCCCGCAGATCTGGGGCGGCGCCCGCGCCCTGCCCGGCCTGCGACAGGCCCTCGCCGTCGCGTACTCCCTCGACGAGCAGGAGTTGCTCGCGGCGCCGGGACAGCGACTGGCGCTGCCTGCGGCACTTACCGACGTGGTGGACGGGCCGGCCGGCACCGCCGCCGACGCGATCGACCTCATCGAGGCCCTCGCCCGCCGGCTGGTCGTCGGCATGGAGACCCTCGGCTGGGCCGTGGACGCCGCCGACGCCGTGGTGACGGAGGTGACCGGTCGGCCGATTCCGGAGGTCGCCGCGGTGCTGCACTTCGCCGCCACCGAGCTGGTGCCCCGACTGGACCGGACCACCGACGAACTGACCCACACCCTCGGGGCGCTCGACGGGAGGTTCGTGCCGCCCGGACCGTCCGGCTCACCCACCCGCGGACTGGTCAACGTGCTGCCCACCGGCCGCAACTTCTACTCCGTCGACCCGAAGGCCATCCCCAGCCGCAACGCCTGGGACGTCGGGGTGGCCCTCGCCGACTCGCTGCTGGCCCGGCACCTCGCCGACACCGGGGCGTACCCCCGCTCGGTGGGGCTGACCGTGTGGGGCACCAGCGCGATGCGCACCCAGGGCGACGACATCGCCGAGGTGCTCGCGCTGCTGGGCTGCCGGCCGGTCTGGGACGACAGGTCCCGGCGGGTCACCGGCGTCGAGGTGGTGCCGACCGCCGAACTGGGCCGGCCCCGCGTCGACGTCACAGTGCGCATCTCCGGCTTCTTCCGCGACGCGTTCCCGCACGTCGTGGCGCTGCTCGACGACGCCGTCCGGCGGGTCGCCGCCCTGGACGAGCCGGACGAGGAGAACTACCTGCGGGCGCACGTCGCCGCCGACCTGGCCGAGCACGGCGACGAGCGGCGGGCCACCGCGCGGATCTTCGGCTCCAAGCCGGGCGCGTACGGGGCGGGGCTGCTGCCCCTGATCGACGCCCGGACCTGGCGCAGCGACGCCGACCTGGCCGAGGTGTACGCGGTGTGGGGCGGTTACGCGTACGGCCGGGGCCTGGACGGGCGGGAGGCGCGCGCCGACATGGAGCGCTCGTTCGCCCGGATCGCGGTGGCGGTGAAGAACCAGGACACCCGCGAGCACGACATCGTCGACTCCGACGACTACTTCCAGTACCACGGTGGGATGGTGGCGATGGTGCGCCACATCACCGGCACGTCACCGGCGGCGTACGTGGGTGACTCGGCGATGCCGCACGACGTGCGCACCCGCACGCTGGGCGAGGAGACCCGGCGGGTGTTCCGGGCCCGGGTGGTCAACCCGAAGTGGATCGCCGCGATGCGCCGGCACGGCTACAAGGGCGCGTTCGAGCTGGCGGCCACAGTGGACTACCTGTTCGGCTACGACGCCACAGCCGGCGTGGTCGACGACTGGATGTACGAGCACCTGGCCGCCGCGTACCTCTTCGACGAGACCACCCGGGAGTTCCTGGAGCAGTCCAACCCGTGGGCGTTGCGCGGCATCACCGAGCGGCTGTTGGAGGCCGCCGACCGGGGGCTGTGGGCCAAGCCGGAGCCGGCCACCCTCGACCGGCTGCGCGACACGTACCTGGCCAGCGAGGGCGACCTGGAGGACCGGTTGTGAGCGCGAGGAGTGAGCCGGTTTTGCGAGCCCCGCAGTCGCGAACGAAAGAAGGCGCAGTGACGATCTACCCGTTCAGCGCGGTGCTCGGCATGGCCGACATGCGACTGGCGTTGCTGCTCAACGCGGTCTCCCCGGCGATCGGCGGGGTGCTGGTCCGTGGCGAGAAGGGGACCGCCAAGTCCACAGCGGTGCGGGCTCTCGCCGCGCTGCTGCCCCCGGTGCGCCGGGTGGCTGGTTGCCGGTTTGGCTGTGACCCGGCCGAGCCCGACCCGGCCTGCCCGGACGGCCCGCACCCGGCCGACGCCGCCGCCGAGACCCGCCCGGCCCGCCTCGTCGAGCTGCCGGTGGGCGCCGCCGAGGACCGGGTGGTCGGTGCGCTGGACCTGGAGAAGGCGATCGGCGAGGGGGTACGCGCCTTCGAGCCGGGCCTGCTCGCCGCCGCTCACCGGGGCGTGCTCTACGTCGACGAGGTCAACCTGCTGCACGACCACCTTGTCGACCTGCTGCTCGACGCGGCGGCGATGGGTCGCAGCCACGTCGAGCGGGAGGGCGTGTCGGTCAGCCACGCGGCCCGGTTCCTGCTGGTCGGCACGATGAACCCGGAGGAGGGGGAGCTGCGCCCGCAGCTGCTCGACCGGTTCGGGCTCACCGTGGAGGTGGGTGCCAGCCGGGACCCGGAGATCCGGGTCGAGGTGGTCCGCCGCCGGCTGGCCGCCGACGCGGACCCGGTCGGCTTCGCCGCCCGCTGGGCCGACGCCGACGCGGCGATCGCCGGCCAGGTGGCCGCCGCCCGCCGCCGACTTCCCGGGGTACGACTGCCGGACGCCGCGTTGCGGCAGATCGCCGAGGTGTGTGCGGCGTTCGACGTGGACGGGATGCGGGCCGACATCGTCACCGCCCGTACCGCCCTCGCCCACGCCGCCTGGCACGGCCGGGACCGGGTCACCATCGACGACGTCCGGGTGGCCGCCCGGCTGGCCCTGCCGCACCGCCGCCGCCGCGACCCGTTCGACACCCCGGGGCTGGACGAGAAGCGCCTCGACGAGGCGTTGCAGCGCGCCCAGGACGCCCACCCCGACGACCCGGACGACGACGGCCCCGATAACAGTGGCCCGGACGGCGGCGGCCCGCGGGGCGGTGGCCCGGCCGGCGGCGGCCCGACCGGGGGCAGCCCGGCCGGCGGCAACCCGCAGGCCGGCGACGGCAGTGGCCCGCAGGGCGGCGACGGCAGTGGCCGGCACAGCGGCGACGGCAGTGGCGATGGCATGCAGCAGGGCGATCCAGGGTCGTCCGGGCACTCGGCGGCCGGTGACGACGATCCGACCCGGGTCGGTGGGACGTCTCAGCCGCTGGCCGTACCCCGGGGTGGGTTGAAGGCGCGGGTGCTCACCGCGCCGGGCCTGGGTGACGGGGTGCCGGGCCGGCGGTCGCGGGCCCGCACCGGGCGGGGCCGCACGACAGGCGCCCGGGTGCCGGCGGGCCGGGTCGGCGCGCTGCACCTGCCGGCCACGATCCGTGCCGCCGCTCCGCACCAGGCGGCCCGGGGCCGGCTCACCGGCCCGCTCCGACTGCGCCGGGACGACCTGCGCGAGGCGGTGCGCGAGGGGCGCGAGGGCAACCTGGTGCTGTTCGTGGTGGACGCCAGCGGCTCGATGGGCGCCCGGCAGCGGATGACCGCAGTGAAGGACGCGGTGCTCGCCCTGCTCACCGACGCGTACCAGCGGCGGGACAAGGTCGCGGTGATCGCGTTCCGGGGCGCCGGCGCCCGGACCCTGCTGCCGGCGACCTCGTCGGTGCTGGCCGCCTCGACCCGGCTGGCCGAGTTGCCCACCGGGGGGCGTACGCCGTTGGCCGAGGGGCTGCTCGCCGCCGCGGACCTGCTGCGGGTGGAACGCCTGCGCGACCCGAAGCGTCGCCCGCTGGTCCTCATCGTCACCGACGGGAGAGCCACCGCGGGAACTCGTCCCCTCGACCGGTCGGCGGCGGCGGCAGCCGTCCTGGCGGCCACCGGCGCCCCCTGCGTGGTCGTGGACTGCGAATCCGGCCCCGTCCGCCTCCACCTGGCCGCCCGCCTGGCAACCCAGCTGCGTGCCCCAAGAGCTTCCCTGGAATCCCTGACCCACCCCCATGCCAACCCCCGCGATCTTGCACTTTCGGTCGCGGCATAACGGGCGAAGTGCGCATATGACAAACAGAAACTGCAAGATCGCGGGACACCTGGATGCGGGACTCGCGGGCCACCTGGATACGGAACGGGGGACGGGCTGATGCCGCAGGGACAACCGAGTTCGGTGCCAGCTGACGGGTTGACGACCCGGCAGCGGCGGCACCGGCCACTGCTCATCGTCCACACCGGACAGATGAAGGGGAAGTCCACGGCGGCCTTCGGGCTGGCGTTGCGGGCCTGGACCGCCGGTCTGCCGGTCGGGGTGTTCCAGTTCGTCAAGAGCGCCAAGTGGCGGGTGGGGGAGGAGAACGCCTTCCGGGCGCTCGGCGAGGCGCATGAGCGCACCGGCCAGGGCGCACCGGTCGCCTGGCACAAGATGGGCGAGGGCTGGTCCTGGATCCAGCGCGGCGGCGACGCCGACCACGCCGCCGACGCCCTGGAGGGTTGGCGGCAGATCCAGCGTGACCTGGCCGCCGAGCGCTACGGGCTGTACGTGCTGGACGAGTTCACCTACCCGATGAAATGGGGCTGGGTGGACGTCGACGAGGTGATCGCCACCCTGGCCGACCGACCTGGCTTCCAACACGTCGTGATCACCGGTCGGGACGCCGACCCCCGCCTGGTCGCCGCCGCCGACCTGGTCGCCGAGCTGACGAAGGTCAAGCACCCGATGGACGCCGGCCAGAAGGGTCAGAAGGGCATCGAGTGGTGAGCGCGCACTGGGCACTGCCCCGGGTGGTGGTCGCCGCCCCGGCCAGCGGCCACGGCAAGACGACGGTGGCCACCGGGCTGCTCGCCGCACTGCGCCGTCGGGGCCTGACGGTCAGCCCGCACAAGGTCGGCCCCGACTTCATCGACCCCGGCTACCACGCCCTCGCCGCCGGGCGGCCCGGGCGCAACCTCGACCCGTTCCTGGTCGGGGCCGACCGGATCGCACCCCTGCTGCGACACGGCGCGAGCGTCCCCGCGCCCGCCGACGTCGCCGTGGTGGAGGGCGTCATGGGCCTGCACGACGGCGCGGTGGGCCGCCGCGACTACGCCTCCACCGCGCACGTCGCCCGGCTGATCGAGGCACCCGTGCTGTTGGTGCTGGACACCACCGCGCAGGGCCGGTCGGCTGCCGCGCTCACCCTCGGCATGGCCGCGTTCGACCCGGCGGTACGGATCGGCGGGGTGATCCTCAACCGGGTCGGCTCACCCCGGCACGAGACGCTGCTGCGCGACGCCCTCGCCGAGGTGGGCGTGCCGGTGCTCGGGGCGGTCACCCGCGCCGCCGAGGTGGCCGCGCCGGCCCGGCACCTCGGGTTGGTGCCGGTCGCCGAGCGGGCACCCGAATCGGTAGCGATCGTCACCGCGCTCGCCGAACTGGTCGAGGCCACGGTGGACCTCGACGCCGTGCTCGACCTGGCCCGGACCGCCCCGCCGCTGACCACCCCGGCGTGGGACCCGGTCGCCGCCGTCGGCGGGCCGGTCGGCGTCGGGCGGCCACGGGTCGCCCTCGCCGGTGGTCCGGCCTTCACCTTCTCGTACGCGGAGACCGCCGAACTGCTCACCGCCGCCGGGGCGGACGTCGTCACCGTCGACCCGCTGCGTGACCCGGCGCTGCCCACCGGCGTCCGCGCGGTGGTGATCGGCGGCGGCTTCCCCGAGGCGCACACGGAGGCGTTGGCCGGCAACACCGCGCTCCGCGCCGAACTGGCCGACTTCGACGGGCCGATGGTGGCCGAGTGCGCCGGGCTGCTCTACCTCGGGCGGTCCCTGGACGGCGTACCGATGTGCGGCCGGCTGGACCTGACCGCCCGGATGACCGACCGACTCACCCTGGGCTACCGGGAGGCCGTGGCCGTCACCGACTCCCCGGTGGCGCGCGCCGACGAGCGGGTACGCGGCCACGAGTTCCACCGCACCACCACCGACCCGGGGCACGGCGAGGCGCCGGCGTGGCGCTGGAACGACACCGAGCACGGCTTCGTCACCGGCCGGGTGCACGCCTCCTACCTGCACACCCACTGGGTCGGTCATCCGGAGGCGGCCCGCCGACTGGTCGAGGCGTGCCGATGAACGCCGACGCCACGCTCACCGGGGTCGGCGTCGGCCCGGGCGACCCGGAACTGCTCACCGTCAAGGCGGTACGGCTGCTGCGCGAGGCCGACCTGGTCTTCGTACCCGTGATGGCGGACCGGGTCGCGCCCACCGCGACCGCCGGTGCGACGTCGCCGGGTGCGGACGCCGGGCGGGCCGAGGCGACAGTGCGCTCCCACGTCGCGGCGGACCGGCTGCGCCGGCTGCCGTTCGCCCTCGACGACCGGGGTGGGGTGACCCCCCGCCGGGCGGTGGCTTGGGACGAGGCCGCCCGGGTGGTGGTCGAAGCGATCGACGCCGGCGCGCGGTCACTGGCCTTCGCCACCATCGGCGACCCCAACGTCTACTCCACCTTCGGTTACCTGGCCCAGAGCGTCCGCGCGTTGCGCCCGGCGGTGCGGGTGGCGACAGTCCCCGGCGTCACCGCCATGCAGGAGCTGGCGGCGCGCAGTGGCACCCCGCTCTGTGAGGGACGCGAACCGCTCACCCTGCTGCCGGCCACCGCGGGCCTGGCGCTCTTCGCCGACGCCCTCGCCGGGCCGGGCACCGTGGTCGCCTACAAGGGCTGGCGGCGGCACCCGGAACTACTTGCCGAACTGCGCCGGCAGGGCCGGCTCGCCGACGCGGTGCTCGGACGCAGCCTGGGGCTGCCCGGCGAACGTGTCGGGCCGGTCGACGACACCGAGCACGACCTGCCCTACCTGTCGACGCTGCTGGTTCCGGCCCGCCGCGAGCACCGAGGAGGAAAGCTGTGACCAGCGACGGCACTGTGTGGTTCGTCGGCGCCGGCCCGGGGGCGGCGGACCTGCTGACCCTGCGGGCCGCCCGGGTGATCGCCGAGGCGGACATCGTGATCTGGGCGGCCAGCCTGGTGCACGCCGACGTGCTCGGCCACGCCCGCCCCGGCGCGGAGATCGTCGACTCGTCGCAGCTGCCGATCGAGGGGGTGCTGCCGCTCTACCGGCGCGCCGCCGAGCAGGGGCTGACAGTGGCCCGGATCCACTCCGGCGACCCGGCGCTGTGGGGCGCGGTGCAGGAGCAGCTGGACCTGTGCCGGGCGCTCGGCCTGATCGTCGAGATCGTGCCCGGGGTCTCCTCGTTCACCGCCGTCGCGGCGATCGTCGGGCGGGAACTGACAGTGCCCGAGGTGGCCCAGTCGGTGATCCTCACCCGCCTGGAAGGCGGCAAGACCCCGATGCCGCCTGGCGAACGGGTTCGCGACTTCGCCCGGCACGGCACCACCATGGCGCTGTTCCTCTCCGCCGCCCGCTCCGGGCAGGTGCAGGCCGAGCTGCTGGCCGGCGGCTACGCCGAGGACACCCCGGCGGTGGTGGCGTACCAGGCGACCTGGCCCGACGAGCTGGTGGTTCGCTGCACTGTCGGCACCCTGGAGGCGACCGTCAAGCAGCACAAGCTGTGGAAGCACACCCTCTTCCTGGTCGGGCCGGCCCTCGCCGCCGAGGGAACCCGCTCGCACCTCTACCACCCCGGGCACTTCCACACGTTCCGCCGGGCCGAGCCGGCCGCCCGCGCCGAACTGCGCCGCCAGGCCAGCGCCCGCACCGGCGGGACCGCCGCACCGGGGCACACACCATGACGTACGCCGAGCCGCCGCTGCGCGAGCCGGACCTGCCGCGTACCGCGAAGGTCCGGCCCACCGCGCTACGCACCGGCTGGACCACCGGGGCGTGCGCGACGGCGGCGGCCAAGGCCGCGGTCACCGCGTTGGTCACCGGGGAGGTTCAACCGGACGTGGAGATCGGGCTGCCCGCCGGACGGCGGGTGCGTTTCCCGGTGGAGCGCTGCGAGGTGACCGGCACCCCGCCGGTGCGGGCCGAGGCGGTGGTGGTCAAGGACGCCGGTGACGACCCGGACGTCACCCACGGCGCCGAACTGACCGCCACCGTGGACTGGACCGACGTGCCCGGCCTGCGGCTGGCCGGCGGTGCCGGCGTCGGCACCGTCACCAAACCCGGCCTCGGGCTCGCGGTCGGCGGCCCGGCGATCAACGACACCCCCCGCCGGATGATCGGCGAGGCAGTGGCCGAGGTGGTCGACCTCAGCGAGGTCGGCGTCCGGGTGGTGATCAGCGTGCCCCGGGGCGAGATCATGGCCCGCAAGACCACCAACCGTCGGCTCGGCATCCTGGGCGGCATCTCGATCCTCGGCACCACCGGGATCGTCCGCCCCTTTTCCACCGCGTCGTGGCGGGCCAGCGTCGTGCAGGCAGTGCACGTGATGGCCGCCCAGGGCGAGCCGACAGTGGTGCTGTGCACCGGTGGGCGTACCGAGCGGGCCGCCCGCGCGCTCCTGCCCGACCTGCCCGAGGTCTGCTTCGTCGAGGTCGGCGACTTCACCGGGGCGGCCGTGACCGCCGCCGTGGGTGACGGGATGACCGGGGTCGTCTTCGTCGGCATGGCCGGCAAGCTCGCCAAACTCGCTGCCGGCATCCTGATGACCCACTACACCCGTTCCGCCGTGGACCTCTCCCTGCTCGGCGCGGTGACCGCCGAGGCCGGCGGTGACCCGTCGCTGGTCGCCGCCGTGACCGAGGCGAACACCGGGCGGCACGCGTACGAGCTGTGGGAGGCCGCAGGGCTGCTCGCCCCGGCCGGCGACCTGCTCTGCCAGCGGGTCCGCCAGGTGCTGCGGCGTTTCGCCGGGCCGACGGTCACAGTGGACGTGGCGATGGTCGACTTCGCCGGCGCGCACGTCGTCGCCTCCTCCGGCCGGTGGCCCCGATGACGCGGATGGCGTCGGTGGCCCCGTTGACCGCCGTGACAGTGGTCGGCCTGGACGCGGCGGGCGCGCCGCCGCACCCCGCGCTCGCCCCGGTGCTGGCCACCGCCGGGCTGGTGGTCGGGGCCGCCCGGCACCTGGCCGTGGTGCCCGTACCGGCCGGCGCGGACACCGTCACCCTCGGGCCGCTCGCCCCCGCCCTGCGCCGCCTCGCCGAGGCCGTCGACGCCGGGGTGCCGGCCGTGGTGCTGGCCAGCGGCGATCCCGGCCTGTTCGGCATCGTCCGGCGGCTGCGTGCGACCGGGCTGCCGCTGCGGGTGGTGCCGGCGGTGTCCAGTGTGGCCGCCGCGTTCGCCCGCGCCGGGCTGCCCTGGGACGGCGCGGCAGTGGTCACCGCGCACGGGCGCGACCCCCGAGCCGCAGTGAACGCCTGTCGGGCGCTGCCGCTGGTCGCGGTGCTCACCGCGCCCGGCGCCGGTGCGGCCGAGCTGAGCGCCGGCCTGATCGGCTGGTCCCGCCGCCTGCTGGTCGCCGAGCACCTGGGCACCGCCGCCGAACGGATCCGCGCGGCGACCCCCGAGCAGGCCGCCGCCGAAACCTGGGCCGACCCGCACGTAGTCCTCAGCCTCGCCGACGCCGTGCCGGGCGACGCCGTGCCCGCTGACACCGGGTCCGTCGACGCCGTGCCCGCTGACACCGGGTCCGTCGACGCCGTGCCCGCTGACACCGGGGCCGCCGAGGCCGGGCTTGCCGACGCCGCGTCCGATCGGGGCGCGGCCGGCGGGATGCGCGCCGACAACCAGCCCGCCGCCGCGCCGGCCGGCGGCTGGGCACTGCCGGAGGACCGGTACGCCCACCGCGACTCCATGATCACGAAGTCTGAGGTGCGCGCCCTCGTCGTCGCCCGGCTGCGCCCCCGACTGGGCCGGCTGATCTGGGACGTCGGCGCGGGCAGCGGCTCGGTCGGCATCGAGTGCGCGCTGCTCGGCGCGGCCGTCCTCGCCGTCGAACGCGACCCCGAGGCCGGCGCGACCATCCGGGCCAACGCCGCCGCGCACGCCGTGCACGTCCGGCTCGTTGTCGGACGCGCCCCGGCGGCGCTGGCCGACCTCCCCGAGCCCGACGCGGTCTTCGTCGGCGGTGGGGGCGTCGACGTCCTCACCGCCGTGCTGGCCCGCCAACCCGAGCGGGTGGTGCTCACCCTGGCCGCACTGGACCGGGTCGCACCGGCCGTGGGTCTGCTGCGCGCCGCCGGCTACACGGTCGGCGGCTGCCAACTCTCCGCCGCCCGCCTCGCCGACCTGCCCGGCGGGTCGATCCGCCTCGCGGCCACCAACCCGGTGGTCGTCCTCACCGGGGAGCGCCAGTGACCGACCAGAACCCGCCCACCCGGATCGGCCTGGTGGCGGCCACCGCCGCCGGCCGCCGGCACGCCGACACAGTGACCGCCGCGTGGCCGCACGCCCGGCTGGTCGAGGGAGAGAACGTCGCCGACGCGCTGCGGACCGCCTGGGCCGGCTGCGACGCGGTGATCGCGTTCCTGGCCACCGGGGCGGTGGTGCGGATCGTCGCGCCGCTGCTCGACGACAAGCGCACCGACCCGGCGGTGGTGGTCGTCGACGAGGCGGCCCGGCACGCCGTGGCGCTGCTCGGTGGGCACGCCGGCGGGGCCAACGCCCTCGCCGAGCAGGTCGCCGCCCTGCTGGACGCCCGACCGGTGATCACCACCGCCACCGATGCTGTCGACCTGCCGGGGTTGGACACCCTCGGCTGGCCCGTCCAGGGCGCGGTCGCCACGGTGTCCCGGGCCATCCTCGACGGCGAGCCGGTCCGGCTGATCGCCGACGCCGACTGGCCGCTGCCCGCCCTGCCCCCGAACGTGCGTGCCGCCGCCGAGGACCAGCCGGACGACGGGTACCGGCTGCTGGTCACCGATCGGGTGGTGCCACCCGACGAGCGGACCGCAGTGCTGCGGCCGCCGTCGCTGGTCGCCGGAGTGGGCGCGAGTCGGGGCGTACCCGCCGCCGAGGTGGCGGAGCTGCTGCGCCGGGTGCTGGCCGAGGCCGGCCTCGACCCGGCGAGCCTGCGCTGCCTGGCCACCGCCGACATCAAGGCCGACGAGGCGGGCATCCGCAGCACCGCCGACGCGCTCGGCGTACCCCTGGTGACCTGGCCGGCGACGCGGCTGGCGGCGGTCGACGTGCCGCACCCCAGCGAGGTGGTCCGGGCCGCGGTCGGCACGCCGAGCGTGGCGGAGGCCGCGGCCCTGCTCGGCCCGGACGGCCGGGCCGTCGACGCGACGCTGCTGGTGGGGAAGACCGCGACGGCGATGGCCACCGTCGCGGTGGCCCGGCACGCGCCACGCGGCCGGCTGGCGGTCGTCGGCCTCGGGCCGGGCGCCGCCGACTTGCGCACCCCCCGCGCGGTGGCCGAGCTGCGTCGCGCCGCAGTGGTGGTCGGCCTCGACCAGTACCTCGACCAGGTCCGCGACGTGCTCCGCCCCGGGACCCGGGTGCTCTCCACCGGGCTGGGCGCCGAAGAGGCGCGGGCCCGCGCCGCCGTCGCCGAGGCCGCCGCCGGCCGGGCGGTCGCGCTGATCGGCTCCGGCGACGCCGGGGTGTACGCGATGGCCAGCCCCGCCCTGGAGTACGCCGACGAGCGGATCGACGTGGTGGGCGTGCCCGGCGTCACCGCAGCCCTCGCGGCCGGGGCGCTGCTCGGCGCGCCGCTCGGCCACGACCACGCCTACCTGAGCCTGTCCGATCTGCACACCCCGTGGGGCGTCATCGAGCGGAGGGTGACCGCCGCCGCCGAGGGTGACTTCGTGACGCTCTTCTACAACCCGCGCAGCCGGGCCCGCGACTGGCAGCTCGGCAAGGCGATCGGCATCCTCGCCGCGCACCGGCCACCGGACACCCCGGTGGGCGTGGTGCGCAACGCCAGCCGCCCCGACGAACGCGTGCACCTCGCGACACTGGCCACGCTGGAGACGGCCATCGTCGACATGTACAGCGTCGTGGTCGTCGGCAGCAGCGACACCCGGCTGGTCGCCGGCCGGATGGTCACTCCCCGGGGGTACCGGTGGCGCTCGTGACGATCGACGCCTGCCAGGGCTGCGGCGCGTGCCTGCTCACCTGCCCCACGCACGCGATCCGGCCGGTCGCCGGTGGCCTCACGGTTTGCGCCGACAGGTGCAACGGCTGCCTGGAGTGCCTGGAGATCTGCCCGGTCGACGCGATCCGCGTCGTCGAACCCGACCCTTGTGAAGGAGCCCGATGAGCCGGGTGGTGCACCCCATCGAGGTCGAGTCGTACCGCATCCTGCGCGAACGCGTCGACCTGTCGCACCTGCCGCCGCTGAGCCGAGCGGTGACCGAGCGGGTGGTGCACGCCAGCGCCGACCTCGCGTACGTCGACGACCTGGTCTGCGACGAGGCCGCCCTGGAATCAGGGCTGGCCGCGCTGCGCGCCGGGGCGCCGGTGGTCACCGACGTGGCGATGGTCGCCGCCGGTATCACCTGGGCCGACCTGGAGCTGGTCTGCCCGGTCGCCGAGCCGGCCGCCGCCGCCCTGGGCCGTTCGGCCGGCATCACCCGTTCGGCGGCGGCGGTCCGGATCGCCCTGGAGCGGGTCGGGCCGGGAGCGGTCTGGGTGGTCGGCTGCGCGCCCACCGCTCTTGTCGAACTGCTCACAATGGACGCCGCACCGGCGCTGGTCGTCGGCCTGCCGGTCGGCTTCGTGGGCGCCGCCGAGTCGAAGGCGGCGCTGCGGGCCAGTGGCCTGCCCGCCGTGTCCAACGTGGGCGAGAAGGGTGGCTCGGCGGTTGCCGCCGCCGCCCTCAACGCCCTGCTCTACGTCGAGGAGAAGTCATGACCGGGTTGGTCATCGTCGGGCACGGCACGCGCAGCGCGGCCGGGGTCGAGCAGTTCGCCGCTCTCGTCGAGCGGGTCCGCCGTCGTGGTGACATCGGCGAGGTCGAAGGCGGCTTCATCGAGCTGTCCCGCCCACCGCTGACCGACGCGGTAGGCGCGCTCGTCGCCCGGGGGCACCGGGCGCTCGTGGCGTTGCCGCTGGTGCTCACCGGCGCCGGACACGGAAAGGGTGACATCCCCGCCGCGATGGCCCGGGAGCAGCAGCGCCACCCCGGGCTGAGCTACCGCTACGGCCGCCCCCTCGGGCCCCACCCGCTGCTCCACGAAGCCCTCGAACAGCGCATCGACGCCGCACTGGCCGGTGCCGACCGGTCCGGCGCGGAGTTGGCCGATGCCGACCGGGCCGGCACGTGGGTGGCGTTGATCGGGCGGGGGTCCACCGACCCGGACGCCAACGCCGAGGTCGCCAAGGTCGCCCGGCTGCTCTGGGAGGGGCGTGGCTACGCGGGCGTGGAGCCGGGGTTCATCTCCCTGGCGCAACCGTCGGTGCCGGTCGTGCTGGAACGGGTGCGCCGCCTCGGCGCGCGGCGGATCGTGGTGGCGCCGTACTTCCTGTTCGCCGGGGTGTTGCCGGACCGGATCGTCGCCCAGTCGACGGAGTTCGCCGCCGCCCACCCCGACCTGGACGTCCGCGTGGCCGAGGTGATCGGTGACTGTGACGCCCTCGCCGACCTCGTCCTGGAGCGGTACGCCGAGGCGCTGGGCGGCGACATCCGGATGAACTGCGACACCTGCGCGTACCGGGTGTTGATGCCCGGCTTCGCGGACAAGGTGGGTCGCCCGCAACGCCCGCACGACCACCCCGACGACCCGGTCGGCCACCATCACCACGACCACGGCCACCACCACGGGCACGACCACCACGGGCACGACCACCACGGGCACGACCACGGCTCGGTCGCCGTGGTCGGCGGCGGGCCGGGGCCGGACGACCTGATCACGGTACGCGGAAAGGCGCTGCTCGACGCGGCGGACGTCGTGGTGGTCGACCGACTCGCCCCGCAGGGGCTGCTCGCCGGGCTGCGCCCTGACGTGCTGGTGGTCGACGCCGCGAAGGTGCCCCGTGGGCCGTCGATGGCCCAGGAGACGATCAACGAGGCCCTGGTGTCGCACGCCCGCGCCGGTCGCCGGGTGGTCCGGCTCAAGGGCGGTGACCCGTACGTCTTCGGGCGCGGCCACGAGGAGGTGCAGGCCTGCGTGGCCGCCGGTGTGCCGGTGACGGTGGTCCCGGGGGTGAGCAGCGCGCTCGCCGCGCCTGCCCTCGCCGGGGTGCCGGTGACGCACCGGGGCGTGGCGCACGACGTCACAGTGGTCTCCGGGCACCTGCCGCCCGGGCACCCTGACTCGCTCGTCGACTGGGCGGCGCTGGCCCGTGCCCGGGGCACTGTCGTGCTGCTGATGGCCGTCGACACCATCGCCAAGATCGCAAGCGTGCTGATCGAGCACGGTCGCGCCCCGGAGACCGCGGTGCTGGCCGTGCAGGACGCCGGGCTGCCCGCCCAGCGGTCGGTGCCCACCCGGCTGGACGAGATCGGCGCGGTCGCCGCCCGCGAAGGCATCGGCCCGCCCGCCGTCTTCGTCCTCGGCCCGGTGGTCGCCCTCACCACCACCGGGCCGACGAAATGACGACTACTCGCTGCGGGCGGTCTCGGGCCCGGTGACGCGTTCCAGCAGGGGCAGGGTGGAGGCGATGACGCCGAGGCAGGCTGCCAACCCGACCACGACGATCACGTAGAAGCCCAGCTGCGGCGCGACGAGCGTGTAGTCCATCTGGGCCCGCAGGAACAGGTGGGCGGCGAGCAGGCCCATCCCGATGGCGACGGCGGCGACGGCGAGCATCGGTACGGCGCTCTCCAGCGCCACCACCCGGCGCAGGACCCGCACCGGAGCGCCGCTGAGCCGCAGCAGGCTGAACGGGCGACGGCGTTCGGTGAGGCCGCCGATCACGCTGACCGCGAGGCTGCACCCGCCGAGCGCGAGGCTGGCCACGATGACGACGTTTGCCAGTTGTTCCCAGCCGCGCAGCGTGTTCGCGAAGTCCGACTCGAAGTCGCCGGGCACGTTCGGCCCCACCCAGAAGGTCGGGAAGGCGACCTCCAGCACGGTGCGGACGCGCTCGACGGCGGTGGCGGAGCCGTCCGTGCCGACGACCATCGCCCCGACCGGTAGCCGCTGGAGTTCGTCGAGGGTGAACGACGCGGCGGGCCAGACCGTCGCGGGCGACGCCGACTCCCGCCAGCGGCTGAGGCCCAACGGCACCTCGATGACGCTCGCGCCGTCGGCGCACCGGCCGTACGCGCTCGGAAGGTCGGTGCACGCGATCACCCCACCCTCGCCACCGTTCATGGTGGTCGGGTTCTCCCGGATGGCGGTCGCGGACCGCACCCCGCTGATCGCCTGCAGCTCGGCGAAGAGCGTGTCGGGCACCGACGGCACCTTCTCGTCGAAGACGGTGGTCACCGTGCCCGCATCGGTCGAGCCGATCGGTGCCGGGCCGCGGTTGTCGACGATCGCGGTGATCACGCCGACGGCCACGCTCGTGACGAAGAGCGCGAGCATGATGCCGCTGATCGCCCGGAAGCCGGCCTTGGGGTTGTCGGCGAGACGGCGCGCGGCGATGAGCGTGGCCGGGCGGTTGGCGTACCGGGCCATCGCCCGGGCGCCGACCATCGTCAACCAGGGGCCGGCGAGGACCAGGCCAAACATGATGAGCAGCAGGCCGGGCAGGAACACCGCGGCCTGGCCGTCGGAGGTCTCGGGCCGGAACCCGATGGCGAAGAACAGCACGGCGACGCCGAGCACCATCGGGATCAGCCGGTACGCGCGCGGCGCCCGGGGGGTGACCCGCCGGGTGACGCCCAACGGCGAGATCCGTACCCGGCGCAGCGAGACCTGGGCGGCCAGCGCCGCGCCGGCCGGGACGCCGAGCGCCACCAGCAGGACGTCCAGCACGCCCAGGGACATGTCGCTGGGGAAGAACGGCATGCCGGTGAACGGGATGCCCGCGAGCGGGTCGCGGAAGGCGTAGAACAGGCCGAAGCCGACGGCGGTGCCGGCGACGGCGGCGGCGGCCGCCTCCACGGCGGCGACCATCGAGATCTGCCGGGGTGTCGCGCCGACCAGGCGCATCGCGGCGAAGCGCTGTTCCCGGCGGGCGGCGCTGAGCCGGGTGGCGGTGCCGATGAAGATCAGCACCGGGAAGAGCAACCCGCCGGCGATCACGCCCAGGATGAGGTTCACGGTGGCCTCGGGGAGGGCGGGGGTGTCGCCGACTCTGGTGACCTGCTGCGCGTTGGGCAGCTTGGCGACCTGGTCGGGGGTGCCGCCGGCGATGACGAGCAGGGTGTCCGGCGAGGTCAGCGCGGCCGGACCGACGGTGCCGAGGTCACGCCCCGGGTAGCGGTCGCCCAGTTGGTCGGCCGGGTGGGCGGCCAGCAGTTCGCGGAACGCGGGTGACGCGTAGTACTCGCCGGGGCCCGGGGTGCGCGGGATGCCGACCGGGGTGGGCGCGGTCGAGCCGGTCGCGGCGACGTCGATCCGAATGATCTGCTCGCCGTGGAAGAAGTCCTGCCGGTTCGACCACCACAGCGGCTCGACGTCGCCGGCCGAGGCGCTCGGATACATCGACGCGTACCGGGTGAGCTGTGTGTTGACCGCGTTGACCCCGGCAAGAGTGGTCAGCAGCAGCCCGCTGCCGACTGCGACGGCGGCGGCGATGACGAGCAGGCGGGTGAGCGCCTCGCGGCCGCCGGCCACGGCGAGGCGGAGCCCGAAGCGGATCATGAGGCGATCCGGTCCGGCGCGTTCACGCGCCCGTCGCGGACCATGACCTCGCGGTCGGCGTACGCCGCGATCCTGGCCTCGTGGGTGACCAGGATGACTGTGGTGCCCAGCTCGCGGGCCGCGTTGACGAGCAGGTCCATCACCTGCTCGCCGGTGAGCGAGTCGAGCGCGCCGGTCGGCTCGTCGGCGAAGAGCACCTGCGGCTCGGCGACCAGGCCGCGGGCCAGGGCGACGCGTTGCGCCTGCCCCCCGGAGAGCTCACCCGAGCGGCGCTGCTCCAGGCCGTCCAGGCCGAGGCGCGCGAACCAGGCTCCCGCCTTCGGCAGCGCCTGCTTGCGGTGTACGCCGCTGAGCAGCAGCGGCAGGGCGACGTTCTCCACCGCGGTGAGCTCGGGGACGAGTTGGCCGAACTGGAACACGAAACCGAAACGGTCCCGGCGCAGGCTGCTGCGCTGGGTCTCGGCCATGGCGTCGACGCGCGCCCCGTCGAAGAGGATCTCGCCGGAGTCGGGCACGAGGATGCCCGCCAGGCAGTGCAGCAGTGTGGATTTGCCGGAGCCGCTGGGGCCCATCACGGCGATGATCTCGCCCGCGTCCACGGCGAGGCTGGCGCCGCGCAGCGCTGGGGTCTGACCGAAGGAGAACTCCACGTCACGCGCTTCGATCACGACGCTCACGGCCGCACCTCTTTCCGCAGGGCGTCCAGTCGGGCGCCGGTCATCTCGATCCATCGGAGGTCCGCCTCCAGGTGGTAGAGGCCGTGGTCGGCGAGCAGCGCGTCGACCAGACCGCCGGCGCGCTTGATCTCGGTCAGCTCACGCATCCGGTGCAGGTGCGCGCTGCGCTGGGTGTCGAGGTATTCGGCGGCCGGACGGTCCAGCATCAGCGCGAGCACGACCTTGGCGAAGAGCACCGTCTGCAGGTGCGGTTCCGGGTCGACCGGCTGGGTGAGCCACTGCTCGACCTCGGTCGCGCCGACGTCGGTGATGATGTAGCGCTTGCGGTCCGGACCGGAGCCGGGGGCGACGTCGCTGATCACCACCTTGCCGTCGCGGGCCAGTCGGCTGAGGGTGGAGTAGACCTGGCCGAACGGCAGTGGTTTGCCCCGGCCGAAGAAGGCGTCGTAGTCGCGCTTCAGGTCGTAACCGTGGGTGGGCTCCCGTTCGAGGAGGCCGAGAAGAGTCAGTGGCACGCTCATGGCAGCAGACTACACCGAGGGTATACCTCGCGTATATACCCTCGGTGTGTTGCTGGCCGCGCCCGGTCCCGGGCGTTGGTGTCGATGACGTGCGGCGCGGCTGGCGCGCCGTCAACCGGTCAGGGCGCGGGCCAGGGCGTAGCCGACCGTGGCCGCTGCGAGCCCGGCGGCCACACTGCCGAGCACGTTGGCCAGCGCGAGGAGCCGATGGCCGCCAGTGGTCAGCCGCAGCGTCTCGTAGCTGAAGGTGGAGTAGGTGGTCAGCGCGCCGCAGAAGCCGGTGCTGAGCAACGCGCTGACCGCCGGGCCGGCCGGCCACCCGGCCAGGACGCCGAGCAGCAGCGACCCGGCCACGTTGACCAGCAACGTGCCCCAGGGGAACACCGAGTCGTGCCGGGACTGCACGGCCCGGTCGGTCAGGTAGCGCAGCGGCGCGCCGACGGCCGCGCCCAGGGCGATGAGCAGGACGGTCATCGGGCCGCCCGGCGCAGCAGCCCGGTGGTGGCGGCGTCGCCCAGCCCGACCGCGACGAGCGCCCCGAGCACCGTCGCGGCGAGGTACGCCAGCGCGGTGCCCGGTGCGCCCGCGACGATCGCCTGCTGGACGTCGACCGCGTAGGTGGAGAAGGTGGTGAACCCGCCGAGCACCCCGACCCCGAGGAACGGGCGAGCCAGCGGGTGTCCACCGTCGAGGTGCCCGAGCACCGCCATCAGCACGCCGATCAGCAGGCAACCGGACAGGTTGATGGTGAACGTGGCCCACGGGAAGCCGGTCGGCGCGTGCGGAACGGCGTGTTGCAGACCGGCCCGGGCCAGCGCGCCGAGCACCCCGCCGGCCGAGATCGTGGCGAGGATCGTCGCGGGGCGCGCGGTCAGCTCGCGGCGGTCGGCGGGGACGCGCAGGTCGACGTCGGGGTCGGTACGCGGCTCGAACGGCTCTGGCACGGGTCGTCAGCCTACTGCCGCGACAGCGGCGTTGACGTGCTGCCCGCGACAGCGGCGGTGACGTGCTCCCCGCGACAGCGGCGTTGATCTGCCGCCCGCGACAGCGGCGTCAGCGTACTGCCGCGACGGCGGCGTCCGGGCCACCTCGCCAGACCGTGCCGACCTCGCTGAACCCGGCGGCGGTGAGGGCGGCGAGGTGCCAGGAGACCGGCGGGTTCCACTCGGGGCTGTGCCCGGTGGGGTAGATGGCCTGTCGTTGGGCGACCAGCGGGGCGAGCACGGGGTCGGCGCCGGCCCGCTCCCACCAGTCCGACCAGGACAGCGTCGAGCCGGCGGCGTACCGGGCGTTGCGCCGGACCCGGGCCCGGTCCATCAGCCGCTTGGTCAGCTCCGGCAGGGTGTCGTCGGGCATGTGGTCGGCGTTGACGAAGACGCCGCCCGGTCGCAGCACGTCGCGCAGTTCGGCGTAGAGCTGCCCGAGCCGGTCGGCCGGCAGCCAGTGCAGGGCGGTGGCGGTCAGCACGGCGTCGTATTCCTGGTGGGGGAGCGTGGAGCGCCACTCGGGGGTGCCGAGGTCGGCCGTGACGATGGTGGCCCGGTCGGCCAGCGAGGCGGCGGCGATGGCGAGCAGCGCCGGGTCGAGATCGACCAGGGTCGTCTGCGCCGTGGGGAAGCGAGCGAGGGTCCGCAGCGAGATGGTGCCGGTGCCACCGGCCAGGTCGAGCACCCGCGGCGGCCGGCCGTCGAGGACCGCGTCGACGGTGTCGAGCATGGCGGTGAACCGGTGTTCCCGGTCCGGGAGGTAGGCCTCCTGCTGGCGGTCCCAGCTTTCCTGCCAGGCCCAGGGGTCCACGATGTAAGGAGTCATAGCGGTCAGGCTAGTTACGGCACGAGCTGGTTGTCCAGACCTTGTTGCACATCTTTTGCAATTGCGGGAAGATGGCAGAGCGATGATCAGAGTGACGCCGGGCCGGGCGCGGTGTTGGTCCGCGCGATGTAGTCGTGGACCCAGACATCGCCGTCGTACCCG
>NZ_JBEXIM010000046.1:0-45642 GCF_040608575.1 Micromonospora sp. NPDC005171
CCGGCACCCGGGAGAACTCCGGGGTGAACGGCACCACGCAGAGCACGTCCACGCCGAGCGCCTCGATCAGCTCGGCCTTGCGGGCCGGCTCGGTGAGCACCGCCGGGTGTGAGCCGGGGCGGACCACCTCGGCCGGGTGCGGGTCGAAGGTGACCACCACCGACTGCACGCCCAACTCGCGGGCTCGGGCCACGGCGTGCCCGATGGTCGCCTGGTGCCCCTTGTGCACGCCGTCGAAGACGCCGATGGTGACCACCGAGCGTCCCCACCCGCCGGGCGCCGCGTCGTAGCCCCGCCACCGCTGCATGCCGTTCCTCTCTGCTGTCCCGCCGGCTGGCGGGTCGACACCGCCGGCTGCGGGCCGGCGGACCTGCGCCCCGCGGTCAGGCCGGGGCGAGCACGATCTCCGCGCGGGCCCGTCCGTCCCGCTCGCTGACGATAGCGATCAGGCCGCCGGCCGGCCCGAAGACGGCGTACGGGCCGGTGAGGCCGGCCGGGTCCAGGGGCCCTCCGTGGGCGAGCACCCGGGCCTCGTCGGGGGTGGCCTCCCGGCGCGCGAAGAACCGGTCGGCCGCCGCGTCCAGTGGCAGGTTCACCACGTCCGGGGCGCGCTGCTCCAACTCGTCGAGGGTCGCCGCCTCGGCGAGGGTGAAGCCACCGACAGCGGTGCGCCGCAGCGCCGTGAGGTGCCCGCCGACGCCGAGCGCCACGCCGGCGTCCCGGGCGATGGCCCGGATGTACGTGCCGGATGAGCAGGTCACGTCCACGTCCACGTCGACCACGTCCGGCTCGGTACGGCGGATCGCCAGCACCTCCAACCGGGAGATGGTGACCCGCCGCGCCGGCAGCTCGACGCTCTCCCCGTCGCGGACCCGCTTGTACGCCCGCTGCCCATCGATCTTGATGGCGCTGACCGCGCTCGGCACCTGGTCGACCTCGCCGCTCAGCCCGGCCAGCGCCGACCGGATCGCGTCGTCGGTGACCTGCCCGGCCGGCACTGTGGCGGTGACGTCGCCCTCGGCGTCGTCGGTGACGGTGGTCTGGCCGAGCCGGATCGTCCCGGCGTAGCTCTTGCCGGCGCCGATCACGTAGGTCAGCAGCCGGGTGGCCCGGCCGACGCCGATCACCAGCACACCTGTCGCCATCGGGTCGAGGGTGCCGCCGTGCCCGACCCGTCGGGTCTTCGCCAGTCGGCGGATCCGCGCCACCACGTCGTGCGACGTCATGCCGCCGGGCTTGTCGACCACGATCAGACCATCGGTGCTCACGTCGGCCAAGCCTGCCAGATGGCACCCACCGCGCAGTGCGTGGGCAGGCCCCGGGTGACCGGGACGACCGGCGGCGCCAGCAGGGGCCCTCAGCGGACCGCGCCGGTCACCGCCCACCTGCCGTTGCGCAGTCGCAGCAGCAGGGCGACCAGCCGGATCACCACGAACACTGTGAGCCCGGCCCAGATGCCGCCGAGCCCGAGGTTGAGCGCGTACGCCAGCCAGATGGCCGGCAGGAAGCCTCCGAGCGCCGCCACGATGGTGAGGTTGCGCAGGTACCGCACGTCGCCGGCACCGATCAGCACGCCGTCGAGGGCGAACACCACCCCGGCCAGCGGCAGCATGACGACGAACCACGGCCAGGCCACCATGGCCTGCTCGCGTACCCCCGCATCGGAGCTGAACCACGACGGAACGACGCCGGCGCCGGCGGCGACGAGCAGCGCGAAGCCGACGCCGCAAACGCCGCCGAGCAGCCCGATCCGGCGGGCGAGCGCCCGCGCCCCCGCGTCGTCGCCGGCGCCGAGCGCGGCACCGACCAGGGACTGCGCGGCGATGGCGAGGGCGTCGAGCACCAGCGCGGTGAAGAACCAGAGTTGCAGGGCGATCTGGTGGGCGCCGACGGCGGCGGCGCCGAAGCGGGCGGCGACGGCGGTCGCGGACAGGAAGCTGGCCTGGAACGCCAGCCCACGGATCAGCAGGTCCCGGCTGAGCACCAGTTGCTGGCGGATGACGCGGGGTTGGGGCCGCAGTGACACCCGCTCGCCGACCAGGGCGGCGGCGAAGAGCAGCCCGCAGAGCGTCTGCGCGACGACGTTCGCCACCGCAGAGCCGACCAGACCCAGCCCGCCGGGGTAGACCAGCAGCGGGCAGAGCAGCGCGGAGAGCAGGTTGGGGCCGAGCACGAAGAACAACGGGCGGCGAGTGTCCTGCACACCGCGCAGCCAGCCGTTGCCGGCGGCGGCGAGCAGCAGGCCAGGAGCGCCGAGGGCCGCGATCCGCAGCCACTGCGCGGCGGCGTCGGCCACCTCGCCACCACCACCGGCGAGGGTACGCGCGAGCGCGCCGCCGCCGACCTGCATGCCGATCGCGATCAGCAGGCCGACACCGAACGCCAACCAGGACGACTGGACGCCCTCGGCGACGGCGGCCGCCCGGTCTCCCGCTCCGAAGCGGCGGGCCGCGCGCCCGGTGGTGCCATAGGCGACAACGGTGCCCACCCAGGCGGTGAGCGTCATGACCGTGCCGCCGACGGCGAGCGCGGCGAGCGGCACCCGGCCGAGGTGACCGACCACTGCGGTGTCGACCAGCACGTAGAGCGGCTCGGCGGCGAGCACCACGAGGGCCGGCAGGGCGAGCGCGGCGATCCGCCGGGGCGAGGCGGGTCGGTGGGCGGTGGCGGCGTGACTCATCGCCGCCGATCCTGGCACGGCTGCGGTAAGGATCGCAATCCCGCCGACTACTTACCGCGTCGGCGGCGGTGCGGGCTCGTCGTGGCCCGCGCGGTCCCTACCGCCGGACGGATCGGATCACTGCCGGGTGTCCATCGACGTCTGCAGCGCGCGGCGGGCCTGCTCGCGGGCGTCGTCGGTGGTGGTCTCGGGCTTGGGCTTGTTCGGCATGGTGGCGCTCCTCTTCCAGGGCGCGAGCCGCCGACACGCGGCGACCCTCACGGGCGGTCGTGCTGAACGCCCCACGGCGGTCCGGGGTTACCGGAGCAGCCGACTGGGCAGCGTGAGCCCGGGTCGATCCGACCCTGGAGGGAGGCGGCACGGGGTGTGGCACCACCGCCCATGACCTGCACCGCCAGGCGGTACCGGCCTTCTCCCAAGTTATCGTTCAGGTCCACATACTGCTTTCGGTTCCCGCCATTTGGACAGTCGACAACCCGGCTCAGCGAGCCAGGAAGTGCCACCCCAGCCACCACCAGAACCCGAACAGACCGATCCGGCCCACCGGCACCGAACCGACCTCGTAGCGCATCACGTACGCGCAGACCTCGCCCAGGGTGGGGATCCGGGACCCCTCCCGCCGGGCCATCCACTCGACCACAGCGAAGAGGACCAGCGCGGCGAGGAAGCCGCCGATCGCGAGCGCTCGCATCATCGCCGCACCAGCCCCCAGAACGCCGCCAGCCAGGCGAACCAGGCCGCCGACCGGGTCAGGTGGTCCTCCAGGAGAGGATCGGCGAGCCGGGAGAAGGTGGGGAAGTCGTCGCCGGCGGCCAACACGAAGGTCGCGCCCTCGAAGACCCCGAAGACCACCACCGGCACCGCCCACCAGGCCGCCCCCGCGCCCAGCCGGCGCGGCGCCGGACGACGGGGCACCCGGTTGCTCAGACCGAGCCAGATCAGCACCCCGCCGGTGCCGACAGTGAACAGATTCGCCTCGGTCGAGAAGGACGCGAACCGGCCACCGACAAGCGACAGGCAGACCAGGACGGGAACGGAGACGGCGGGCCGGTCCCAGGCGCGGGGGGCCTCCACGGTGAGGTCGTGCGGCTGCTCCATCCCGCAATTCTTCCCGGTCTCACGGAGCGCGGGAAGACCAACACTCCCCGGAGCTGACCCTGATCTTCGGGACCGACCGATCGATGACTGCCGAAGCCGACGTCAGCCGATCAGCGCGGCGTCCAGCTGACCGCGGATCGACTCGACCACCTGATCGACGGTGCCCCGACCGGTGAACCCGGCCGCGAACGTGTGCCCACCACCGCCCAGCGCGACCGCGACACGACTGACGTCCACCGCGCCCTTGCTGCGCATCGACACCGCCCACTCGGCGGGCCTGGTCTGCTTCACCACACAGCTCACATCCGCCTCGGCCGTGCAGCGCACCGAGTCGATGAGCGCCTCCAGCACGTACGGCCGCTGGTCGTGCCGAGCCAGGTCGTCCAACGTGGCGAAGGTCCAGACCAGCCCTCGCCCTCCGGCGGCGGCCGGCTCCAGCCGAGCCCGGCCGAGCACCTCACCGAAGAGGCGGACCGCGCCGAAGGGTCGGGTGTCGAAGACCCGCCGGGAGATGTCACCGGGCGAGATGCCGGTCGCCAGCAACCGGGCGGCCATCTCATGCACCGCCGGAGTGGTCGCCTCGAACCGGAACGAGCCGGTATCAGTGGTCAGCGCCACGTAGAGGCACTCGGCGATGGCCGGATCCACCACCACGCCGAGCCGGGCCAGCAGCTGTTCGGCCACGACCGACGTGGCCGCCGCGCCCGGGTCGACCAGGTTCACAGTGCCGAACCCGGGGTTGGAGGCGTGGTGGTCCAACACCAGCGCCGCACCCGCCGACGACAGCCGCCCGGCCAACTCGCCGAGGCGTGACTCGCTGGCCGCGTCGAAGCAGATCACCAGGTCGGGCGCCGGGTCGGCGGCGTCCGCCGGGACCAGCAGGTCCAGCCCGGGCAGCCCACGAAACGGCTCCGGCACCTCCGGCGGCCCGGGAAAGGTCGCCTGCACCTCGCGTACGCCGAACTGCCGCAGGCCCAGGCCGAAGCCGAGCATGCTGCCCAGCGCGTCGCCGTCCGGGTTGATGTGGCAGATCAGCAGCACCCGGCCGGTCGGCGGGAGAGCCCGCACCAATGCCTCGGCCGCGGCCCAGTCCGCCTCGGCGGGGCCGAGCCCGGCGGCCCCGGTGAGCGGGGCGCTGGCGGTGCTGGTCACCGCGATTCCCCACCCCGCGGAGTTTCCTTGACGTCGGCGGCCTCGTCGGCCTCGTCCGTCTCGTCGGCCTCATCGGTATCGTCGTCCACCCGGTACGGCTGGGCCTCGCCCGCGTACTTCGCCTGGGCGGCGAGCCGCTGCACCTCGGCGTCGGCGTTGCGGGCGGCGGCGAGCAGGTCGTCGATGTGCTTGACCTGGTCCTGTACGTCGTCGAGGACGAACGTGAGGGTCGGCGAGTGGCGCAGCCCGAGCGCCTTGCCGACCGTGCTGCGCAGCATCCCCTTGGCGCTCTCCAGCGCCGCCGCGGTGTCCGCCTGGGCCACCGAGTCACCGAGCACGGTGTAGAAGACCGTCGCGTCGCGCAGGTCAGCGGTAATCCGGGCATCGGTGATGGTGATCATCCCAAGCCGCGGGTCCTTGATCTGGCTCCGCACCACCGACGCGACCAGCTCACGCACCCGTTCCGCGTGCCGGCGTACCTTGGCCGGATCAGACATCTCGCCACCTCCACGGCGTCCTGCTCCCGGTCGACCCGGCGGCCCGGAGGCCGCCGGCCGACCGGCCAACATCTCGAACACTACCTTCGGGGCCGCGCCGGTCGCCCGGCACAGCCGGCACCATGGTCAGTCGTCGTCCACGCCGTAGAGCCGGCGGCGGACCGACAGCAACTCGACCTCGGGGCGATTGGCCACCAGGCGCTCACAGGAGTCGAGCACCTCGCGGACGTGCGCCGTCTCGGCGGCCACCACGGCCACCGCCAGCTGCGCTCGACCATGCAGGTCGAGCGCACCCACCTCGGCGGCCGACACCTCGAAGCGGCGCAGCGCCGCCACGATCGGCCGTACATATGATCTCTTGGCTTTGAGCGACCTGGAGTCGCCCGGCAGCAGCAGGTCGAAGACCGCGGTTCCGGTGAACATCGCCCCGGACGATACCGCCACCCCGCCCCGCATGATCAAGGGGTTTACGCCGTGCGGCGTAAACCCCTTGATCAGCGTGTCACTGCCGGATCAGGCGCGAACCTTCTCCCGCATCTCGAAGGTCTCGATGACGTCGCCGACCTGGACGTTGTTGTAACCACCCAGGGTCAGACCGCACTCGAAGCCCTCGCGGACCTCGGTCGCGTCGTCCTTGAACCGCTTGAGCGAGGTGATCGTGAGGTTGTCCGCCACGACCGTCCCGTCCCGAAGCAGACGAGCCTTCGCGTTGCGTCGGATGATGCCCGACCGGACGATGCAACCGGAGATGTTGCCGATCTTGGACGAGCGGAAGACATCGCGGATCTCCGCGGTGCCCAGCTCGGCCTCCTCGTACTCCGGCTTGAGCAGGCCCTTGAGCGCTGCCTCGATCTCCTCGATGGCCTGGTAGATGACGGTGTAGTACCGGATCTCCACGCCCTCGCGGTCGGCCATCTCACGGACCTTGTTCGAGGCCCGCACGTTGAAGCCGATGATCGTGACCGGCTCGGACGAGGCGCTCGCGAGCATGACGTTGCTCTCGGTGATCGCGCCGACGCCCCGGTCGAGGACCTTGAGCTGGACCTCCTCGGGGATGTCGAGGTTGAACAGCGCGTCCTCCAGGGCCTCCACCGAACCGGAGACGTCGCCCTTGAGGATGAGGTTGAGCGAGGTCTTCTCGCCCTCCTTGAGCTGCTCCATGAGCGTCTCGAGGGTGGCCCGACCACGGGAGTTGGCGAATGCCGCCGCCCGCCGCCGTGCCTGTCGCTGCTCGGCGATCTGCCGCACCGTGCGGTCGTCCGCCGCGGCGAGGAACGTGTCACCCGCACCGGGCGGCGCGGTCAGACCCAGAACCATGACCGGACGCGCCGGACCAGCCTCGGAAAGCTGGTTGCCGTTCTCGTCGAGCATGGCCCGGACCCGGCCGTGCGCCCCACCGGCGACGATCGAGTCGCCCGCCCGCAGGGTGCCCTTCTGCACCAGCACCGTCGCCACCGCACCGCGGCCCTTGTCCAGGTGCGCTTCGATGGCCACACCCTGCGCCGGCCCGTCGATCGGAGCGGTCAGCTCCAGCGACGCGTCGGCGGTCAGCAGGACGGCCTCGAGCAGTTCCTCGATGCCGATGCCGGGCTTGGCGGCCACGTTGACGAACATGGTCTCGCCGCCGTACTCCTCGGCGACCAGGCCGTACTCGGTCAGCTGCTGGCGGACCTTGTCCGGGTTGGCCTCCGGCTTGTCGACCTTGTTGACCGCGACCACGATCGGCACGTCGGCCGCCTTGGCGTGGTTCAACGCCTCGATGGTCTGCGGCATCACGCCGTCGTCGGCCGCGACGACCAGGATCACGATGTCCGTCACCTGGGCACCACGAGCACGCATGGCGGTGAACGCCTCGTGACCCGGGGTGTCGATGAAGGTCACCGCACGGTCCACACCATCGTGCGGAACGTGCACCTGGTACGCACCGATGTGCTGGGTGATGCCACCCGCCTCACCAGCGACGACGTTCGCCTTACGGATGGCGTCGAGCAGCTTGGTCTTACCGTGGTCGACGTGACCCATGACGGTCACCACCGGCGCACGGCTGACCAGACGCTCCTCGGCCACCTCCGCGTCGAGGTCGATGTTGAACTGCGCGAGCAGCTCGCGGTCCTCGTCCTCCGGGCTGACGATCTGGATGTCGAAGCCCAGGTGCTCACCCAGCAGCTGCAGGGTGTCGTCAGAACAGGACTGGGTCGCGGTGACCATCTCGCCCAGGTTGAACATCTCCTGGACCAGCGAACCCGGGTTGGCGTTGATCTTGTCGGCGAAGTCCGACAGCGAGGCGCCACGGGAGAGCCGGACGACCTGACCCTGACCCCGGGGAGCACCCGAGCTCATGGTCGGAGCCGACAGGTTGTCGAACTCCTGTCTGCGCTGCTTCTTGGACTTGCGACCGCGCGTCGGCCGGCCACCCGGACGCCCGAAGGCACCCGCGGCACCGCCGCCACGGCCACGACCACCGGCACCCGGACGACCGCCGCCGCCGGCCGGAGCACCCGGACGGAAACCGCCACCGGGAGCACCGCCACCGCCGCCGGGACCGCCACGGTAGCCACCGCCACCGCCGGCACCCGCGCCGCCACCGGGGCCGCCGCGGTAACCGCCACCGCCACCGGCGCCACCGCCGGGACCGCCACGGAAGCCGCCGCCACCGCCACCGGGGCGACCAGCGCCGCCACCGGGACGACCTGCGCCACCGGGACCGGGGCGACCGGCAGCCGGACGCTGACTCGGCATGGACGCCGGGCTGGGCCGCGGCGGCATGGAGTTCGGGCTCGGCCGCGGCGGCATGCCCGCCGGGCTGTTCGGCCGAGGGCCACCCGCACCGGCGGCCGGGGGCCGCTGCTGCTGGCCACCCTGGATGCCGAACGGGTTGTTACCGGCACCGCGTGCCGGCGGACGACCGCCCGGCCGGGCACCCGGACCGGGAGCCGGCGTGCTCGGACGAGCTGCCGGCGAACCGGGACGGGGCGGCATCGCCGCAGGACCCGGCCTAGGGCCGGGGCGGTTGCCACCGTCTGCCGGAGGCTCCCGGCGAACGGGGTTGTCCCGCTGCTGCTGGCGGGCGGCCTGCGCGGCCTTGACCGCGGCCTCCTGCTCAGCCTTCAGCGCGGCGGCACGCGCCTCCGCGGCCGCCACCTCGATGTCGTGGGCACTCGCCGGCTTGGCGACCGGGGTCGCCGACTGCGGGGCACCGGGAACCGGACCCTTGGGCTTCGGACCGGGTGCCGGCGCGGCCGGCCGCCGAGGCGGCATCGGCCTGGCCGAGACCCGGGGCGCGCCCGGGGTCGGGGTTGGCGTCGGGGTCGGGTTTGAAGCCGGCGTCGACGCGGGCGCCGACGGGGCGGCCGGAGCCGGGGCTCCGGCGGACGCGACGAATGCGTTACGCAGCCGCCGGGCGACGGGCGCCTCGACGGTGCTGGACGCGGACTTCACGAACTCGCCCATTTCCTTCAGCTTGGCGAGAACGGTCTTACTCTCGACCCCGAGCTCTTTTGCAAGCTCGTGTACGCGGGCCTTGCCTGCCACTGCACTCCTCACTCCGAGGTCGTGCGGGCAGCACCCGCAGCGACCTCACTCGTGCACTTGAAGCCTGGTCATTTCAGGGACTTCATCGTGTGCTCATGTCGGTCGTCCTACCCTGCTAGCGACCCTCGCCCGGTCGGGCTGACCGGACGTAGTGGTTGGCGCATCGACGTGCTCCGCCAGCACACCGTGGTCGAGGACCTCGGTGCTGCGCAGCGCACGCCCGAAGGCGCGGCGCCGCACCGCCAGCGCGAAGCAGGCCGGATCCGGGTGCATGTTCGCTCCCCGACCCGGCAGCCTGCGGAGCGGATCAGGCCTGAGGCTGTGACCAGCCTCGTCCCTGACCGCGACGATCCGCAGCAATTCGCTGGCCGGCGCACGTTGCCGGCAACCCACACAGGTGCGCTCCGGCTGCGCGCGTCGTACCACTGGAGGAAGTCTACCCCTAGCTGCCCGAGATCGCGCCGCCCGGCTCCCGCACGTGATCAGTTACCCCACGCGCTGCCGGCGCGGTCTGCTCCGCATCGGAGCGAATGTCGATCCGCCAACCGGTCAATCGGGCCGCGAGTCGGGCATTCTGCCCCTCCCGACCGATCGCGAGCGACAGCTGGAAGTCGGGAACGGTCACCCGGGCGGCCCGACCGGCCAGGTCGACCACCTCGACCCGCAGCGCCTTTGCCGGCGACAAAGCGTTACCAACGAAGGTGGCCGGATCGTCCGACCAGTCGATGATGTCGATCTTCTCACCGTGCAGCTCGCTCATCACGGCACGCACCCGCTGACCCATCGGGCCGATGCAGGCGCCCTTGGCGTTCACCCCTGGGGTGGTGGAGCGGACGGCGATCTTCGTGCGATGGCCCGCCTCCCGGGCGATCGCGCCGATCTCCACGGTGCCGTCGGCGATCTCCGGCACCTCCAGGGCGAAGAGCTTCTTGACCAGAGCCGGGTGCGACCGGGACAGGGTGATCTGCGGCCCGCGCATGCCCTTGGCGACGTGCACCACCACACAGCGGACCCGCTCGCCGTGCGCGTACCGCTCGCCGGGCACCTGCTCGGACTGCGGCAGCACACCCTCCAGCTTGCCCAGGTCGACGCTGACGATGCCCTTCTCGGTACGCGTCTCGTGCGCCTGCACCACGCCGGTGACCAGGTCACCCTCGCGGCCCACGTACTCGCCGAAGTGCACCTCGTCGGTGGCCTCCCGCAACCGCTGGAGGATCACCTGCTTGGCGGTCATGGCGGCGATCCGGCCGAAGTCGTGCGGGGTGTCGTCCCACTCCCGCACCAGGCTGCCGTCGGCGTCCATCTCCTGCGCGTACACCAGGGCGGCGCCCGACTTGCGGTCGATCTCCACCCGGGCGTGCGGTTCGGCCCCGTCGGTGTGCCGGTAGGCGGTCAGCAACGCGGTCTCGATCGCCGCGAGAATCGTGTCGAACGGGATCTCCCGCTCGCGCTCGAGTGCGCGCAGCGCCGCGAGGTCGATGTTCACCTCTCCTCGTCCTCCACATCATCTTCGTCGTCGATGTCGTCTGAATCGTCGTCGATCTCGTCGGAATCATCCGCGTCGTCGAACTCGTCGTCCGGCTCACCGAGCTCGGCGAGCCGGGTGAACTCGACCTGCACGCGGCCTGGGCCCAGCTGGGCGTACGCCCAGGCGGCCCGGCCGTCGTCGGTCTCCAGGTGCACGCCCTCGTCGTCGGCCGCGACCACCCGGCCGGTCAGCTGACGGTCACCGGCGGGCTGCTCGCCACGCTGGCCGGGCAGCGCGACCGCGCCCCGGACGGTGACCTTGACCAGCCGGCCCACGTTGCGCCGCCAGTGGCGGGGCAGGGTGAGCGGCCGGTCGACGCCGGGCGAGCTGACTTCCAGCTGGTACTCCCCGGCGACGATGTCGCCACCGGTCTCCTCCGCGGCGTCCAGCGCGGCCGAAACCGCGCGGGAGACGTCCGCGACGGCGTCCAGGTCGATCCCGCCGTCGGTGTCCACCATCACCCGCACCACGTGCCGGCGGCCGGCCCGGGAAACCGACAGGTCTTCCAGGTCGTAGCCGGCGCCGTTGACCACCGGCTCGATCACGGCCCGCAGTCGGTCCCGCCGCGCGGCGAGGTCACCGCCGCGGGGACCCGCAGCACCACGGGGTCGACCCGTCGGCCTGGTGGCACGGCCACGCTGCGTCATCTCCGCACCCTCTCCCTGGTCGACGGGGACCTGTCGTCCCGCCATGCCGGCACGCCACCGGAGTGGACACGCCGGTGGTTGCGCAGAGCGTAACGCGCCTGCCCGGCGACGGACCGGGCGGCGCACCGACGCCGGTGGCCCCCGGAGCGGCGCGCATGGTGTTGACTTGGCCGGTGGGGATCGGCAGAACGACACAGCGCGACCGGGCATCCGGACATTCCCGGCGAAAGCTCCTGAGTGCCGGGGCACTGCTGGTGCTCGGCGGTGCCGTTGCGCCGCTGACCGGCTGTGATCTTTTCGATCGTGACGATCAACCAGCCCCACCACCCGACCCGCTGCGGCCGATGGTGGACGAGTCACTCGCGCTGGCTGCCGCCTACCGGGCGAGCGCGACCGCACACCCCGAGCTCGCCGACCGGCTCAACCCGATCGCTGAGACACACACCGCGCACGCCACCGAACTGGCCCGGGTGATCGGCGTGACAGTGCCCTCGGCGGCCTCCGCCGCGCCGACCACCGCCCCGGCGGCCGATCCGAACGGCGCGCGCGCCACCCTGCGAGCGCTGGAGAAGACCGCCCAACGGTCCGCCACCGCCGCCTGTGCCGCGGCGCCCGCGGAGCGGGCCGCACTGCTCGGGTCGATCGTCGCCGCCCGGGCCACCCACCAGGAGGCACTGAAGTGAGGCAGCCGTCCACCGGGGAGGCGCTGACCTCCGCCCTCTCCGCCGAGTACGCGGCCATCTACGCCTACGGACGGATTGGTGTCCGGCTCAGCGGAGCGGACCGGGACGCGGCACGTCAGGCCGAGGCCGCGCACCGACGCCGGCGCGACGCGCTGGTGGTGCAGCTCACCACGGCCGGCGGCGTGGTCCCGGCGGACCGCGCCGGGTACGCGCTTCCGTTCCCGGTCACCGACCGGGCGAGTGCCCTGCGGCTCGCCGCCGAGGTGGAGGAGCGCACGGCCGCGCACTGGCGGGCCGCCCTGGCGTCCACCACCGGCGCCGACCGGGACCAGGCGCTGGCCGCCCTGGTCGAGTACGCCGTGCGCGCCACCCGGTGGCGGAAGAGCGCCGGGCTGACCCCGCTGACTGTCCCGTTTCCCGGTCGGCCGGCCTGAACCGGTCCGCCCCGGTTGCGGTACGCATACCTGGTATGCATACTCCGTTGCCATGTCCATCCGTCACGGGTTGCTCGCCCTTCTCGAACGCGGCCAGATGTACGGCTACCAGCTGCGCGCCGCGTTCGAGGAGTCGACGGGCTCGACCTGGCCGCTGAACATCGGGCAGGTCTACACCACGCTGTCCCGGCTGGAACGGGACGGGCTGGTGCGCCCGCTGCCGGAGAGCGAGGCCGGGCAGCGCCCGTACGAGATCACCGACGCCGGTCGGGCGGACCTGGCGCTGTGGTTCGCCACCCCGATCAGCCGTACCGACCGCCCCCGCGACGAGCTGGCGATCAAGCTGGCGCTGGCGCTGACCACCCCGGGGGTCGACGTCCGGGCGGTGGTGCAGGCCCAACGCAGCGCGACGATGCGGGCGCTGCAGGAGCTGACCCGGTTGAAGTACGGCAGCAACCGGCCGGAGGACCTCCCCTGGCGGCTCGTGCTGGACTCGATGGTGTTCCAGGCAGAGGCCGAGGTGCGCTGGCTGGACCACTGCGAGACCAGTCTGGTCCGGCACCAGCCCAGCGGCCCGGCGCCTCCCGCTCCCCGACCGGGTGACGACGACGCGCGGGACGCGGCTCGATGGGCCGGCGAGGAGGCGCGACGGTGAGCGGGTCGGACGACGCGGTGCTGGAGCTACGCGCCGTCCACCGCACACACGGCGCCGGACCGGCGGCGGTGCACGCGCTGCGCGGCGTCAGCCTGGTCGTGCGGCCCGGCGAGTTGGTCGCCGTGATGGGGCCCTCCGGCTCCGGCAAGTCGACCCTGCTGGCTCTCGCCGGCGGGTTGGACCGCCCGACCGGCGGCGAGGTCCGGGTCGAGGGGCAACCGCTGGGGGCACTGGACCGCCGCGGGCTGGCCCAGCTGCGTCGCCGCCGGATCGGCTACATCTTCCAGCAGCTCAACCTGCTGGGCAGCCTCAGCGCGCTGGAGAACGTGGCGCTCCCGTTGGAACTCGACGGAACCAGCGGGCGTCGGGCCCGCGCACTGGCCATGACCGCGCTCACCGAGGTGGGCCTGCCCGCGTTGGGCGACCGCTTCCCGGACCAACTCTCCGGCGGGCAGCAGCAGCGGGTGGCCATCGCCCGCGCGCTGGTGGGCGAACGCCGGCTGGTCCTCGCCGACGAGCCCACCGGGGCGTTGGACTCGCAGACCGGTGAGGCGGTGCTGCACCTGCTGCGCCGCCGGATCGACGCGGGTGCCGCCGGAGTGCTGGTCACCCACGAGGCGCGGCACGCCGGCTGGGCCGACCGGGTGGTGTTCCTCCGCGACGGCGTCCTGGTCGACACCACGGCGCCGCTGGGCAGCGTCGAGCAGTTGCTGTCCGGCAGCGAACGGTGACCATCCGCCGCCTGACCCGGGCCCCCGGTCGGGCCGGAAGCGCGTCTCGGCGGCCGGTCGCCCCGGTCGGCCGACGGCGGTTCGCCGAGCTGACCGGCTCCTGGCGGGCGGCGCTGCGGATCGCCCGGCGGGAGTCACGCCGGTCCCGACGGCGGACCGTCCTGGTGCTCGCGATGATCGCCATGCCGGTCGCGGCGCTGGCCTTCCTGGCCGCGAGTTACGACATGGCCGAGCTGACCCCACAGGAACGCGTCGACCGCCGGCTCGGCGTGGCCGACGCGCAGCTGCAGTGGATCGCCAACGCCCCGGTGGGGCAGGACGAGTGGGGTGAGGGCTGGTACACCCGCGACGGCGAGCTCCCCGCGAAGGTGACCGCGGCCCAGCTGACCGAGCTGCTCGGGCCGGGCAGCCGGGTCACCGAGGTTCGTCAGCGCGTTCCGCTGACACTGCGCGGCCCGCACCGCGACGAGGTCGTGAACGGTCGGGTGCTGGACCTCGCCGATCCGCTGGCCCGTGGGCTGGTGCGGTTCCGGGCCGGCCGGGCGCCTCAGCAGGCCGGTGAGGTCGCGGTCAGTCCGGTGGCGCTGCGCCGGCTGGACCTGCGCCTCGGCCGCGCCGTGGCCGCCGCCGACGGGAGCAGGGCGTACACAGTGGTGGGGGTGGTCGAGTTCCCCGACGACCTCGGGCCGGTGGTGGCGCTGCATCCGGGGGCCGTGCCGTCGACCGGTCCGGAGCCGGACGGTGTCTGGTTGGCGGACGTGCCGGGCACCGTCGACGCAGGGCTGGTGTCCCGGCTCAACGACCGTGGGGTGGTGGTCACCGCGCGACACCGGATCGGCCCGACGACCGGAGCGGACCGGACCTGGTTCGGGTCGATCGTGGGGAGCGACCCCAACGACCTGAGCACCGGCGTCCTGATCGCCGGCCTCGGGCTGCTGGAGGTCGTCCTGCTGGTCGGGCCGGCCTTCGCCGTCGGTGTCCGTCGCCGCCGACGGGATCTGGCGCTGGTCGCGGTGGCGGGCGGGGACGCCGCCCAACTCCGCCGGGTCGTCCTGGCCGACGGTGTGGTGCTGGGCGTGCTGGGGGCCGCCGCCGGCCTGCTGGTCGGCGTCGGCGCGGCGTTCGCCGGTCGCCCACTGATGGAGCAGTACGTCTTCAGCGCCCGTTTCGGCGGCTACCGCTGCTGGCCGAGCGCGCTGGTCCTGCTCGGTGGTGTCGCGGTGCTGGCCGGGGTGCTCGCCGCGCTGGCACCGGCCTGGACCGCCGCCCGGCAGGACGTCAGCGCCGGGCTCGCCGGACGACGCACCCCGGCGAAATCCCAGGGCCGGTGGTTGGTTCTCGGACTGGCGCTGGTGGTCGGCGGGGCGGGGCTGGCGGCGTTCGGGGCCACCCAGACGTCCCCGGCGGTGGTTCTCACCGGGCTGATTCTCGGCGAGTTGGGCCTGGTCTGCTGCACGCCCACGCTGCTCGGGGCGCTCGCCCGCCTGGGCCGGGTGTTACCGCTGGCACCACGGATCGCGCTGCGCGACGCCAGCCGCAACCGGGCCGCCGCGGCACCTGCCATCTGCGCCGTGATGGCCGCCGTCGCCAGCAGCGTCGCCCTCGGCGGATACCTCGCCAGCGACGTCGCCCGCGACGCGCGCGCCTACCGGCCGGCGCTGCCGACCGGCCACGTGATGGTCAACCCGATCGGATCGGCCGGGCAGCCCACGCTGGCCCAGATCACCGACGCGGCCCGCACCCAGTTCGGCGTCGGCGCGGTCGCCCAGGTGCAGACACCGAACTGCGGGGCAGGGCCCACCCGCTACTGCGATGTCGCACCAGTGCTCCCGCTGACCCGGGCCTGCCCCTGGCAGCCCGGCGTCCAACTCCCCGCGGCGCAGCGGCAGCAGGCCCGCGCCGACCCCCGCTGCCAGATCCGCGAGGCGGACTACTTCGGCGGCTACGTGGAAACCGGAGTCGACGACGGGACCGCGCTCCCCCTGCTCACCGGCGTGGACCCGGCGACGACCGCCGCCGCCACGGCCGTCCTGCGCGCCGGTGGCGTGGTGGTGACCGACCCGCGCTACCTGCACGACGGACTGGTGACCGTCCGGGTCGGCGACGTGGAGACCGAGCCGAACGGGCCGATCACGGTCCGCGACCTTCCGGGGTACGCGCTGCCCCGGGCGACCGGCCAGCCCCGTCTGCTGCTCTCCTCCGCCGCCGCCCGGCAACTCGACCTGAACTGGTCTCCGACCGGCTGGGTGATTGGCACCGCGACCCCGCCCGACGAGGAGCAACAGGCACGGTTCGCCGCCGCCATGCGGCCCTTCGGGACGTTCTCGCTGATGGTGGAGTACGGCGGCGCGCCACGCGACGTCTCACCGTTGCTTCTCCTGTTCGCGGCCGCGGCCGGGTTGATCACCGTGGGGGCGGCGGGGATCGCCACCGCGCTCGCCGCCGCCGAGGGACGCGCCGAGCTGACCACCCTCGCGGCGGTCGGCGCGGCCCCAGCGGTACGCCGGCTGCTGGCGATCTGCCAGGCCGGGGTCATCGCCGGTCTCGGTTCGGTGCTCGGCATCGTGGCCGGCCTCGGCACCGCCGCGATCGTGCTGGTCTCGGTGAACCGGCAGTACGCCAACGACTGGCCGGTGTCCGACCCGTACCCCTTTCTGGTGCCGTGGCCCGCGCTCGGGATCCTGGTGCTGGTGCCGGTGGTGGCGATGCTCGGGGCGGGCCTGTTCACCCGGGCACGGCTGCCGATCGAACGGCGGCTGGACTGACCGATCCTCCGGGCGACCGAAAGGGGGACCACGCGGGGGTGCGTCGGGGCCGGGCAGCCGGCAGACTGACCGGCGTGTCGGTGCTCAGAAACGTCGTCCGTCGAGCCGGTCATCATCGCTGGTTCGGCGCCACCGCGCGCCTGCTGGTTCCGGCCGATCGGATGGTCGGTCGACTCACCCGGGGCCGGGTGGTCGCGCTCGGCCTGCTCCCCTCCCTGCTGATCACCACCACGGGACGCCGCTCCGGCAAGCCCCGCAGCAATCCGCTGCTCTACGTGCCGGACGCCGACGCGTACGTGGTGATCGGGTCCAACTGGGGGCAGACCCACCACCCCGGTTGGGCGATGAACCTGCTCGCCGATCCCGCCGCCGAGGTGGAGGTGAAGGGCAAGCGGGTGGCGGTGCTTGCCGAGCGGGCGTCCGGCGCCGAACGGGACCGGTTGTGGCAGCTGCTGGTCACCGCGTGGCCGGCGTACCGCACGTACGTGCAGCGGGCCGGCGGCCGGGAGATCCACATCTTCCGGCTGACCCCGACCGGGCGCGGCGCGCCCGACGGTCCGCCGTCGGCTGGCTAGGCTGACGCTCGGTAACCAAGACGAGGTGGTCCCGTGAGCGCGAGGAGTGAGCCGGGGTTGCGAGCCCCGCAG
The DNA here is from genome assembly GCF_040608575.1 of Micromonospora sp. NPDC005171. Classification (NCBI taxonomy): domain Bacteria; kingdom Bacillati; phylum Actinomycetota; class Actinomycetes; order Micromonosporales; family Micromonosporaceae; genus Micromonospora; species Micromonospora sp. NPDC005171. Next base: position 17,049 of record NZ_JBEXIM010000046.1, read on the forward strand.
CCGCGAACAAAGGCTGGTTCCGTGAGCGCGAGGAGTGAGCCGGGGTTGCGAGCCCCGCAGCCGCGAACAGGGCTGGTCCCGTGAGTGAGCGGGCCGGTGTCGGCCGGGGCCTCGACGATCGACGGTGGACGGTCGCGGAGCGGGTCGCCGAGGCGGTCCGGCGGCGGTTCCCGGCCGATGCGCTCGCGATCGCGGTGCACGGGCCGCTGGCGCACGGTGACGACGACGGCGGTGGGGACCGCGAGGTGGGAATGCTCGTGGTCACCTATCGGCCCGGGACCGGGCCCCCGCCGGCGACCCGGCGGGTGGACGGGGTGCTCGTCGATCTGACCGTGGCCGCCGCCGAGGACTACCTGGCCCAGGCCCGGGTGCTCTCCCCGCTCTGGCCGTTGACCGCCGACCGGTACGTCACCACGCAGGCGTTGCACGATCCGACGGGCTGGTTGCGGACGCTGCGCGACGAGCATCTGGGCCGGCTGGCTCGGGCCCGGCCGGCGGAGTTCAGCACCGCGGCCCGGCAGGCGTGGTACAGGGGCAGCGCCGCGCACTCGCGGGCGGCCCGGCTCGCCGAGTGGTACGAGACCGATCAGGCTCTGCTGATGCTCGGTGAGGCCCGGCTGGCGGCGGCCACGGTGACCGGCCTGCTGAGTCGCACCTACTTCCGTGACCCGGGGGACGCGGTGCGGCGCACCGGGTTGGCCGGGGCGGACATGACCGAGGTGGGTGTGGTGCTGGCCCGGCAGGCCGAGGAGTTGGCCGCCCGTGGTCGTGCCGTCGACGGCACTGTGGACGAGCTGCTCAGCGCCTGAGCCGCGTCACAGCCCGCCCGGTACGCCGATCAGCGAGCCGACCAGGTAGGTAGCGCCGGCCGCCGCGGCACCCAGTAGCAGCTGACGCAGCCCACTGGTCCACCAGGGACGGCGGGTGAAGCGGGCCACAACGGCACCGGCGGCGAACAGCCCGAGCCCGCCGACGGCGAGCGCCAGCCAGAGTTCGGTGGCGCCGAGCAGGTACGGCAGGAGCGGGACCAGCGCGCCGACGGAGAAGAACAGGAACGACGAGATCGCCGCGGCCCACGGGCTGGGCTGGTCGTCGGGGTCGACGCCCAACTCCTCGCGGACGTGCACCCGCAGCGCTTCCTCCGGGTCGCGGCGCACCGCCTCGGCGACCTGGGTGGCGAGGTCCCGGGGCAGGCCCCGGGCCACCCACGCGTCGGCCAGCTCCCGGGCCTCCGCCTCGGGATGCCGTTCGAGTTCCCGTCGCTCCTTGGCCACCTCGGCGGCGACCTGCTCGTTGGCGGAGCGCACGCTGGTGTATTCGCCGAGGCCCATCGAGATCGCCCCGGCCACCAGGCCGGCGGTGCCGGTGAGCACGATGCTGCGCGGCGACACCCCGCCGCCGCCGACGCCGGCGATCAGGGCGATGTTGGTGACCAGCCCGTCCATCGCGCCGAAGACGGCCGGGCGTAGCCAGCCGCCGGAGACGTCCGCGTGGTGCGCCTCGCGCAGTGCCGCTGGGGTGTCGGTCACGGCGCCTGCCCTTCGTTCGCGACTGCGGGACTTCGCTTCGCTGCGTTCCTCGCGCTCACGGCAGGGTCAGGATCTCGTGGCCGTCGTCGGTCACCACGATGGTGTGCTCGAACTGCGCCGTCCACTTCCGGTCCTTGGTGACCACCGTCCAGCCGTCGTCCCACATGTCGTACTGGTAGGTGCCGAGGGTGATCATCGGCTCGATGGTGAACGTCATGCCCGGCTCCATGATGTCCGTGGGGCGCGGGCTGTCGTAGTGCGGCACGTAGAGGCCGCTGTGGAAGGCCTCGCCGATGCCGTGGCCGGTGAAGTCGCGGACCACGCCGTAGCCGAACCGCTTGGCGTACGACTCGATGACCCTGCCCACCACGTTGATCTGGCGACCCGGGGCGACGGCGCGGATGCCGCGCATCATCGCCTCGTGGGTCCGCTCGACCAGCAGCCGGGCCTCGTCGCTGACCTCGCCGACGCAGAACGTGGCGTCGGTGTCACCGTGCACCCCACCGATGTACGCGGTCACGTCGACGTTGATGATGTCGCCGTCCTGCAGGACCGTGGAGTCCGGGATGCCGTGGCAGATGACCTCGTTGAGGCTGGTGCAGCAGGACTTCGGGAAGCCCTTGTAGCCCAGCGTCGACGGATACGCGCCGTGGTCGCAGAGGAACTCGTGCACCACCTTGTCGATCTCGTCGGTGGTCACGCCCGGCTTGCAGTGTTCGCCGGCGAGCTGGGTCGCCTGGGCGGCGAGCCGGCTGGCGATCCGCATCTTCTCGATGGTCTCCGGCGTCTGCACGTGCGAGCCACGCCACTCCTGCGGGCCCTTCTTGCCCACGTACTCCGGTCGGGCGATCTGGGACGGCACCGGTCGCATCGGGGAGAGCGTGCCTGGTGTCAGCGGCGGACGGACGGTCATGCCGTAAGCCTATCGCCGGGACCGCTGGTGACCCGCGCCACGGCCGCCGGGTGGAGGTTGTTGCCCTGCCAGGGTGGCTGTGCCATGGTGTCTGCGTGGATCAAGGGGGAGCACCGCCCGTCTTCTCCGCCAGCGCCGAGATCGACGGTGACCACCTCCACGTCGTTGTGGCCGGCGAGGTCGACATGGCGACCGCGGACACGATGCTCCAGACGGCGCTGCGCGAGCCCGCCGGGAAGATCACTCTGGACCTGACCGCTGTCACCTTCTTCGACTCGGCCGCCATCCACGCCCTGGTCCGGCTCGCCCAGCAGACCCCGGGCAGGCTCACCGTTCGTCCGTCCCGGCAGGTCCGTCGGGTGCTGGAGATCGCCGGCCTCGGCGAGCAGAGCTGGCTCGACCCGGCCTAGTCCGGCGTCACACTCCTCGGCCCAGGGCGGGCGGAGCCCAGACCCTGAGGTGCGTCGGCGAAGGCCCGGCCCGGCCGGGCCCGCGCTCAGTCCTGCAGCTGCCGGCGCAGCGTCACCTCGGTGCCCTCATCGGTACGCCGTACCGACAGCTCGCCCAGCGCTCTGATCAGGGCCAGGCCGCGGCCCCGGAAGCCGGAGCCGGTCGACTCCCGCCACTGCCCGCTGTCGCGCACGGTGGCCGTCACCGTCCGACCCTCGATGGCCACCTCCACACTGATCATGGCCTCGGCGGGGTGGATCGGGTGCTCGATGGCGTTGGCGGCGGCCTCGGAGACGGCGACTGTCAGGTCGAACAGGTCGGTCTCGCCGACGGATTGCGCGACCAGGAAGTCCTCCAGCCGCTTTCGCAGCACGCTGAGCCGGGTCGGGTCCGCCGGAAGCCGCAGCGCGAAGCGGTTCAGCTCCGCCGCCTCCAGGGCGAGAACCGCCACGTCGTCCCGGCGTGGCCGTCCGGTGACCCGCTCGACGACCGCGTCGATCAGGTCCACCACGTGCTCACTGGGGGTAGCCGCGTCGACGCGGAGCTGGGCCAGTGAGGCGTCGATGCCGAGCTGACGGTCCTCGATCAGCCCGTCGGTGTAGAGCAGCAGTCGGGTGCCGGCCGGCAACTCGCCTTCGACCGACTCGTACGTCGCGCCGGGGAGGGCGCCGACTGGTGGGCCGAGCGCCCGGTCGTGCAGGAACGCCACGTCGCCTCCGGTGATCAACAATGGGGACGGGTGACCGGCGCTCGCGTACCGGAGCCGACCGGTGCGGGGGTTGAACAACAGGCAGACCACTGTCGCGAAGGAGCGGCCCTCGGTGGAGCCGACCAGCCGGTTGAGCCGGGTCAGCGACTCACCCGGATCGAAACCCTCCAGCACGTACGCCCGCAGCGCGTTGCGCAGTTGCCCCATCGCCGCGGCGGCCCGCACGCCCTTACCGACCACGTCCCCGATGACCAGCACCAGGTCGTCGCCGTTCAGCGCGATCGCGTCGTACCAGTCGCCGCCGACCTCGACGTCGGCGCTGCCGGGCAGGTAGCGGCTGGCCACCACCGCGCCGGGCAGTTGCGGCAGCGATCGGGGCAGCAGGCTGTGTTGCAGGGTGGTGGCGATGCGGTGTTCGGCTTCGTAGAGCTGGGCGTTCTCCAGTCGCACCCCGACGAGCCGGGCCAGCTGGGTCAGCGCGGCGTCGTCGGCCTGCGCCTCGTCGCCATCCGCCCGCCAGACCTGCAGCTCGCCGAGCTGCTTGCCCGTGGTGCCGGTCAGCTCGGTGACGAAGGACGGGTCGGCGGCGGTGGTGCCGCCGCCGTCCGCCTCGAAGCGCGCCTCGGCCGCTGTGACCACCACCCGAGCCGCCTCGGCGAGGCTCAACGCGTGCCGGGCGGCGACCTGGAGCACGTCGGCTGTGGATCGGGCGGTGTTCACCGCCACCGCCGCGTCGGCCAGCGCCCGGAGCCGGCGGATGATCTGCCCGCGCAGCTGGCCCAGCTCGACGTTGGCCCGAACCCGGGCGATCAGCTCCTGCGCGGAGAACGGCTTGGTGAGGTAGTCGTCGGCGCCGGCGGCGAGACCGGCGACGGCCTCCGCGGAGCCGGCGCGGGCGGAGAGCAGCACGATCGGCACATGCCGGGTACGGGGGTCCGCGCGCAGCGCGCCCACCAGCCCGAACCCGTCCAGCCGGGGCATCATCACGTCGGTGAGCACCAGGTCGAACCCGCCCTCGCGGGCCAGCGGCAGGGCATCGAGCCCGTCGTTGGCGGTGACCACGTCCCAGGTCGGGGAGAGCAGCCGGCTGACGTGCTCCTGCAGGTCGGCGTTGTCGTCGACGACCAGGATCCGGCCAGCCGAGGTGCCCTTCGCCCGCTGCCCGTCGAACTCGGGTGTCGGCGCGACACCGGCCCACAGCGCGGTCTCCGCCACGAAGAGCCGGGCCTGCTCGGGCTCACCCACGGGCAGCGGGTCGAACGCCACCACCCGGTCGGCCGGCAGGTGCCCCGAGCCGAACGGAATGGTCACCGTGAAGGTGCTGCCCTCGTCGAGCTGGCTGGTCAGCCCGACGTCACCGCCGTGCATCTCGACCAGTTCCCGAACCAGCGCGAGGCCGATGCCGGTGCCTTCGTGGGTGCGTGACCGCGCCCCGGCCACCCGGTGGAACCGTTCGAAGACGTGCGGCAGCTCGTCCGGCACGATGCCGATGCCGGTGTCCGTCACTTCCAGCCGGGCCGCGCCCTCCACGGCCTGGATCCGCACCCGGATCTCGCCGTCGAAGGTGAACTTGACAGCGTTCGACACCAGGTTGAGGACGATCTTCTCCCACATGTCCCGGTCGACGAAGACCGGCGTCGGCAGCGGCGGACAGTCCACCACCAGTCGCAACCCGGCCCGGTCGGTGGCGGAGCGGAAGGTGCTGGCCAGTCGGGCGGTGTAACCGGCGAGGTCGGTGGGCTGGTAGCGGGCGGCGAGCCGACCGGATTCCAGTCGGGAGAAGTCCAACACGGTGTTGACCAGCTTGAGCAGACGCAGCGCGTTGCGGTGCATCATGGTGAGCCGGTCGGTTTCGGTGGCGGGCAGCTCCGGATCGGCCAGCATGTCCTCCAGCGGGCCGAGCACCAGGGTGAGCGGGGTGCGGAACTCGTGGCTCACGTTGGCGAAGAAGTTGGTCTTCGCCCGGTCCAGCGCGGCCAACTCGGCGGCGCGGGCCCGTTCCTGCTCGTACGCCCGCTGGGCCCCGACCGCCCGGGAGATCTGGGCGGCGACCAGACCGAGGAAGTCGCGGTAGTCGTCGCCGAGCGGCAGCTGACGGGCCACGCCGACGACAAGCGCGCCAACCGTCTGGTTGGTCGCCGTGAGTGGCAGCACGAGGGCCTGGTCGGCGGCGTCGACCGGCATCACGTCGAGCAGAGCGGCCACCTCGACAGTGGCGGGCGTGCCGTCGGCGGTCAGCCGGGCCAGCAGCTGGGACGTGACATCGGCGGTGGGCGGGGTGGTGCCGGTGTAACCGGCCAGGGTGAGCTGGTCGCTGTCGTCGGCCAGATAGATCAGGGCGAACGGCACGTCCGCCCGGTGCCGGCCGAGCACCCCGGCGGCGGTTCGGCCCAGTTCCGCGGGGCTGCCGACGTCGCTCAGCTCGACGCCGAGTTCGGACAGCGCCCGCAGCCGCCGTTCGCCGAGCACCCGCCCGGTGGTCTCGCTGACGATGCAGTAGACGCCACTGACCGAGCCGTCGTCACCTCGGATCGGGTCGTACGAGACGTTGAAGTAGGTCTGCTCGACGAAGCCGTAACGGTCCAGCAGAAAGGGATGGTCCTCGCCCCGATAGGAGCGACCGGTGCGACGGACGCTGTCGAGCAGCGGGCCGAGCACCGCCCAGGTCTCCGCCCACCACGAGCGGGCCGGTTGGCCGATCACGTCCGGGTGTTTGCCGCCGATGGTCGGCCGGTAGGCGTCGTTGTAGAAGGCCAACTGCTCGTCGCCCCAGAACATGACGATCGGCGCGCTGGAGGCGAGCATCATCGCTACCGCGTTTGTCAGCGCCGGCGGCCACTGGTCGGGCTCACCGAGCTGCCCGGAGGACCAGTCGAAGGTGGCCAGCCGTTCGCCCATTTCGCCGCCGGCCGCGAACGCTGCCGCCAGCATCGGCGGGGTCTCGCGGCCGGACAGGGCGGCATGCCCGATGTCCGCGCCCCCCTGGGCCGAGCTCATGCAGCCTCCCGCTCCGGCCGTACCCCTCGACCGTTGATCTTCACCCGCCGTGCTCCGACTTGTACCCCAGGGGACCAGCAACGTAACGCATCACGAGCGATGGACGCTGGTTATGTACGCCTGGTCCGTCGGGCACCGGACAGTGCGGGTGAACGGCGGCGTCGAACGGCGGTGGCCGGAGCGCCCTGACGAGTCAGAAGACCGGCAGTCCGTCGATGCTCGCCGCGTTCTTGGTGGCCCGGTAGACGACCAGATCCTCGGCGCTGCGGCGGGAGTGTGAGGTGAGTAACAGGTCGCGTTCGGCCCGGAAGTCCATCAGTGGCACCGCGTACCCGCAGGAGTCACTGACCCGTTCCACGTCGACCGTGATGACCGCTCGGACGGCGTGCACGTCCGGCGGTGCCGGAAACTCGGCGAGCCGATCGGCGAAGGCGTCCTCGGTCACCGCGACGCTGCTGCCCCGCCCGTGCAACCGGACGATCTTCGGCGGGCCGTCGAAGGCACAGAACATCAGCGTGATCCGGCCGTTGTCCCGCAGGTGGGCGATGGTCTCCGCCCCGCTGCCGTGATAGTCGAGGTAGGCCACCCGGTGCGGGCCGAGGATCAGGAAGGTGCCCCGCATGCCCTTCGGCGACACGTTGACGTGCCCCTGGGCACCGGACGGGGCGGTCGCCACGAAGAAGAGCGGCTGGGCCGCGATGAAGTCACGCAGTCGACCGTCGATCTCCGGATAAACCTTGCCCATTCGTCGATCCTCCCACCGGCAACGCCGACCGACGGGGGCGATCTCGGTCACACCCGCTGGTCAGCGGCCCGCACCAACGCCGTGATCGGCAGGGGATCCGACTCGTTCTCCGGATGCCACTGCACCCCGAGCACGAACGGCAGGGCCGGGTCCTCCACCGCCTCGACCACGCCGTCCTCCGCCCAACCGGTCACCGTGAGCCGGCCCGGGTCGGCGACCGCCTGGTGGTGGTACGAGTTGACCTGGTCGGCTCCTGCCAACACGGAGGCGGCCAGGCTTCCCGGCGCGAACCGCACCGCGTGGGCCCCGTAGACGCCGGGGGCCGGACGGTGCGCCTCGTGACCCACCACGTCCGGCAGGTGCTGGTGCAGGGTGCCGCCGTACGCGACCGCGAGCAACTGCATCCCCCGGCACACGCCCAGCACCGGCAGTTCGGCGGCGAGCGCCGCGGCCAACAGGGTCAACTCGCCGGCATCCCGGTCCGGCCGGTCCTCGGTCCGCGGGTCGGGCGGCTGGCCGTACCGCCCCGGGCCGACGTCCGCGCCACCGGCCAACAGCAGCCCGTCGAGGACGGCCACCACGTCCGCGTCCACGTCGTCAGGCGGCAGCACCACCGCCCGGCCACCCGCGGCCGCCACCGCCCGCGTGTACGCCTCCGGCACCAGTACCGCCCGTACCCCACGCCAGGCGGCCCAGTCGGCGGGTTCGACGTACGCGCTGACCCCGATCAGCGGCCTTTTCACAGCGGAGTGACGTAGGCGCCGGTGATGCCCCCGTCGACCACGAACTGCGCGGCGGTCATGAACGAGGCGTCGTCGCTGGCCAGGAACGCCACCGCGGCGGCGATCTCCTCCGGTTGCCCGAAGCGTCCCATCGGCACGTGCACCAGCCGACGGGCGGCCCGCTCCGGGTCGGCGGCGAAGAGTTCCAGCAGCAACGGGGTGGCCACCGGGCCGGGGCAGAGCGCGTTGACCCGGATGCCCTCGCGGGCGAACTGCACACCCAGCTCCCTGGTCATCGCCAGCACCCCACCCTTGCTCGCGGTGTACGCGATCTGCGACGTCGCCGCACCCATCAACGCCACGAACGACGCGGTGTTGATGATCGATCCCTTGCCCTGCCGGCGCATGTGCGGGATGGCGTACTTGCAGCACAGGTAGACGCTCGTGGTGTTGACCCGCAACACCCGCTCCCACGCGTCCAGGCCGGTGTCCAGGATGGAGTCGTCGTCCGGCGGTGAGATGCCGGCGTTGTTGAACGCGATGTCCACCCGGCCGTGCCGGTCGGCGACCCCGTCGAACAGGTCGCGTACCGCCGACTCGTCGGCCACGTCGGTGGCCACGAACTCGCCGCCGCACTCCTTGGCGGCCTTCCTACCGGCGGCCGCGTCGATGTCCACGCAGACCACCCGGGCCCCCTCGGCGGCGAACCGCCGCACGGTGGCCAATCCGATGCCGCTGCCCGCTCCGGTGACCACTGCCACCCGGTCCTGCAACCGACCCTGCACTGACCTCACTCCTCTGTCGCGATGAACACGTTCTTGACGTCCGTGAAGGAGTGCAGCGCGTCCGGGCCCAGTTCACGGCCGAGCCCCGACCGCTTCATCCCGCCGAACGGGGTCCAGTAACGCACCGAGGAGTGCGAGTTGACGCTGAGGTTGCCCGAGTCGACGGCCCGGGCCAGGCGCAGGGCCCGGCCCACGTCCCGGGTCCAGATCGAGCCGGAGAGGCCGTACTCGGTGTCGTTGGCGAGCCGGACCGCGTCCGCCTCGTCGTCGAACGGCAGCACCGAGACCACCGGGCCGAAGATCTCCTCCCGCCAGTGCCGGTCGGCCGGCGAGTCGGCCAGCAGCACGGTCGGCGCGTGCCAGAAGCCGGGGCCGTCCGGGCAGGACCCGGTGAACGCGACGGTCGCCCCGGTGAGGTAGCCGGCGACCCGGTCCCGTTGGGCGGCGGAGATCAGCGGGCCCATCTCGGCGGTGTCCCGGGACGGGTCCTCGACGCGTACCGTGCGTACCGCCGGTTCGAGCAGCTCCAGGAACCGGTCGTACACGGGGCGTTGGACCAGGATCCGCGACCGGGCGCAGCAGTCCTGGCCGGCGTTGTCGAAGACCGCGCCCGGCGCGGTCGCGGCGGCGCGTTCCAGGTCGGCGTCGGCGAACACGATGTTGGCGCTCTTGCCGCCCAGCTCCAGGGTGAGTCGCTTCACCTGGGCGGCGCAGCCGGCCATGATCCGGGTGCCGACCTCGGTGGAGCCGGTGAAGCAGATCTTGCGGACCGCCGGGTGGCTGACGAACCGCTCCCCCACCACCGAGCCCTGGCCCGGGATGACTGTGAAGACGCCGTCGGGCAGGCCCGCCTCGCGGGCCAGCTCGGCCAGGCGCAGCGCGGTGAGCGGGGTCAGTTCGGCCGGCTTGAGCACCACTGTGTTGCCGGCGGCGAGCGCCGGGACGAAGCCCCAGGCGGCGATGGGCATCGGGAAGTTCCACGGCACGATCACGCCGACCACACCGAGTGGCTCGTGGAAGGTGACGTCCAACCCGCCGGGCACCGGGATCTGCCGCCCGGTCAGCCGCTCGGGCGCGCCGGCGTAGTAGTTCAGCACGTCGCGGACGTTGCCCGCCTCCCAGCGGGCGTTGCCGATGGTGTGCCCGGAGTTGCGGACCTCCAGCGCGGCCAGCTCGTCCACGTGCGCGTCGACAACGGCGGCGAACCGCCGCAGCAACCGCCCCCGATCCCCCGCCCCCACGGCCCGCCAGGTCTCGAACGCCCGAGCCGCCCGGGAGATCGCCGAGTCAACCTCGTCAAGGGTCGCCCCCCTGACCTCCTGAAAACCAACCCCGGAAGCCGGATCAACAACCAGAGCCACGCGCCCACCGCCCCTCGCCGTCGATCATGGAGTTGTGGTGCCTCGGGAAAGCCGCAATCCACCGCGCTCCGGCCACCACAAGTCCATGATCGACGCGGCCAGGCCGGCGCGGGCCGTCAGAGGCGTTCGAAGCCACGGGTCAGCTCCCAGTCGGTCACCGCTGCGTCGTACGCGGCGATCTCCACTCGTGCCTGGTTGGCGTAGTGGGCCACCACCTCTTCGCCGAACGCCTCGCGGGCCACCTCGGAGTCTTCCCAGAGGGTCAGGGCGTCGCGGAGGGTGCCGGGAACCCGCTCGGCCTCCGGGTCGTCGTAGGCGTTGCCGGTGCACTCCTCGCCCAGCTCCAGCTCGCGCCCGATGCCGTGCAGGGCACCGGCGACCAGGCCGGCGATGGCCAGGTACGGGTTGACGTCGGCGCCGGGCACCCTGTTCTCCACCCGCATCCCCTGCCCGTGCCCCACCACCCGCAGCGCGCAGGTGCGGTTGTCCACCCCCCAGCGCAGCGCGGTCGGGGCGAACGATCCCGGTTGGTAGCGCTTGTAGGAGTTGATGTTCGGGGCGAAGAGCAGGCTGAACTCCCGCATGGTGGCCAGCAGCCCGGCGAGCACCCGCTGCCCGGTCTGCGACAGGTGCGCGGGCCCGTCGCCGAGCATCGCCGACGAGCCGGACGAGTCCCGTAGCGAGAAGTGGATGTGGCAGGAGTTGCCCTCCCGCTCGTTCGGCTTGGCCATGAAGGTGATCGCCATCCCCTCCTGGGCGGCGATCTCCTTGGCGCCGTTCTTGTAGATCACGTGGTGGTCCGCGCAGGCCACCGCCTCGTCGTACCGGAAGGCGATCTCGTGTTGCCCGAGGTTGCACTCGCCCTTGGCGCTCTCGGGGGTGAGCCCGGCGGCGGCCATCTCGGTGCGGATGCGGCGCAGCAGCGGCTCCACCCGGGCGGTGCCGAGCAGCGAGTAGTCCACGTTGTACTGGTTGGCCGGGGTGAGGTCCCGATAGCCGCGCTGCCAGGCCTCCTCGTACGAGTCGCGGAACAGCACGAACTCCAACTCGGTGCCGGCGTACGCGGTCAGCCCGTGCTCGGCCAGCCGGTCCAGCTGCCGACGCAGGATCTGCCGGGGCGAGGCGACCACGTCACCCGAGCCGTCGAGCCAGGTCAGGTCGGCCAGCAGGAGGGCGGAGCCGGGCTGCCAGGGCACCCGGCGCAACGTGGCGAAGTCCGGCACCATCGCGAAGTCGCCGTAGCCGCGTTCCCAACTCGACATCGCGTACCCGTCGACGGTGTTCATGTCGACGTCCACGGCGAGCAGGTAGTTGCAGCCCTCGCTGCCGTTGGCCACCACCTGGTCGAGGAAGAAGGGCGCGTGGAACCGCTTGCCCTGCAACCGGCCCTGCATGTCGACGAGGGCCAGCACCACGGTGTCGATCTCGCCCTCGGCGACGGCGACCCGCAGTTGTTCCAGCGTGAGCGGAGCTTTCCTCATTCGCGGGCCTCCATCACCAAGGTCTACTGGCAAACCGGATCACCGTCAATGCCCCCGGCGCCACGTGCGGCAAACCCGACCGTCGGCCGGCGGGACGGCAGCACCGCCCGTCCCGCCGGGCGCCGATCAGACCGGGCCGTCGGCCGGTGCCTGGTCGGCCGCCACCGCGGGTTCCTCGACGGTACGGACCGGGCCAGTGAACCACTTGTGGGCCGAGGCGTACCACCAGACGGCGACCACCAGCAGCACCCCGCCGACGGCGAGCGGCGCGTAGTTCACCGCCGACCAGGTGAACCCGTCGTTTCCGGGCACCCCGGCCGGCACGATCGGCAGCACGAAGTAGACGGCGATGATCGCGATCTCGATCACCGCGATCCAGCCGAGCAGCTTGTACTTGCGGCCGAGCGTCCACGGCCCGGGGACGAACCGGTCGCCCATCCGCAGCCGCAGCGCGATCGGGATGAGGAAGGACAGGTAGAGCCCGAGCACCGCGACGGAGACGACCGCGTAGAAGGCGATCGGGATACCGGCGGAGCTCTCATAGAGCGCCGGCAGCGTCAGCACCAGGCCGGCCGCTGTGGCGCCGATGATCGCATTGACCGGGGTGCCGTTGCGGTCGACAGTCGACCACAGCCGCCATCCGGGCACCGCACGGTCCCGGCTGAACGCGTACGCCATCCGGCTCATCGAGGTCACGCAACTCATGCCGCAGAAGAACTGCCCGATTGTCGAGATGATGATAACGATCTTGAAGAAGACCGGGGTCAGCGCCGACTCGAAGATCGCGCCGGAGAAGCCGCCCGCGGCGTTCACCGCCTCGACGTCGGTGGCCGCGAAGAGGAAGGCCAGCAGCAGGATCCAGCCACCGACCGCCGAGTAGAAGATCGACTGCCAGAGTCCGCGGGCAGCGGCCTGTGACGCGCCCCGGGTCTCCTCGGAGACGTGCGCGCAGGCGTCGAAGCCGGTGATCGTGTACTGGGTCAGCAGGAAGCCCAGCGGCAGCACGTAGAACCAGAACGTCAGCCCGCCGATGTCCCCGTCACCGAAGCCGGAGTTGTTGAACCGCTCGGTGAACACGAACTGGAAACTCTGGTGGTTGTCGGGCACGAACACCAGGATGGCCACCACCACCGCCGCGCCCGCCACGTGCCACCAGACCGAGACGTTCTGGAGTACGTCGATGATCCGGTGCCCGAAGATGTTGATCAGCCCGTGCAGCACCAGGATGACCACGAAGAGGACGAACGCCTGACGCAGCGTCCCGGCCCAGCCGTCGAAGAGCGCCGACAGGGTGAGGTTGAGGAACGTCGCGCAGCCGTAGTCCACCGAGGCGGTGACCGCCACCAGCCCGATCAGGTTCAGCCAGCCGGTGAACCAGCCGTGCACCGGGCGGCCCATGGTGGCCGCCCACCAGTAGATCCCGCCCGCGGTCGGGTACGCCGACACCAGCTCCGCCATGCAGAAACCGATGATCAGGATGAACAGCGAGATCAGTGGCCACCCCCAGGAGATGGCGACCGGCCCGCCGTTGTTCCACGCCTGACCGAACGTGGTGAAGCAGCCGGCCAGGATCGAGATGATCGAGAAGGAGATGGCGAAGTTGGAGAAGCCGCTCCACTTGCGGCGCAACTCCTGTTTGTAGCCGAGTTCAGCGAGCCGTCGGGCATCCTCGTCCAACGGTTGCTCGGCGGTCGGCACGGGCGTCGTGGCCACTGCACACCTCCCTGAGGTGGTTCCGCGTGCGAGTGGGCAAAGTGTCGTCCCGGCCGATCAAGGCGGTCAATACGTAGTCGGTGGGAATCTCACCGCCGTCGGGCTAATTGCGTTGCCATCCGACCGCCCCGGCCCGCATCCTTGACACCGTGACCAGCCCGTTCACGACGGGCCTACCCCGGGCACTCGGACCGCCCGGACCGCGGCGGCGCGGGGCGCAGCCTCTCTCTCACGTACGGCGCTCCGCCGTGCCCGACAAGTGCCCCGCGCCCCGACCCGTCACGACGAGCCCCTGACGTCAGGCGGGCACATCGACAAGCAGACCCGATCGGGCCACCCCTAGCGAACCGGTGTACGCCCGCCGTGCCGCGGCGACCGCCGCGTCGGGGTCCGTGCCAGGCCACAGGTGCGTCAACAGAACCGCTCTGGTCCGTGCCGCAGTGGCGTAGCGACCCACCTCGGCGGCGCTCGACAAGAACCCGACATGCCGGTCCGGGATCTCGTCGACATACGTCGCGTCGGCGATCAGCAGGTCGGCGTCGCGGGCCAACGCCACCAACATCGGGCTCGGCCCGGTGTGCCGGTGTAGGCCAGCACCGTTCCGCCAGCGGAGAAACGGGCCCCGGCGTTCGGCACCCAGTGCGGCAGTGACCAGGTCCGCACGGTGAACGGGCCGACGCCGAAGCTGTCACCGGGGGTGAACGCGTGCAGTCGGTACGCCGTGTCGATGAGCCCCGACTCGTCGATCGCCAGCAACGGGTCGAGGCCGCCGCTGGGCGTGTACACCGGCAGGGCCGGCGCGGACCGGTCGGGCAACACCCGTGCCCGCAGCAGTGGCTGCAGGTCCGCGCAGTGGTCGGGATGGCCGTGGCTGACGAACACCGCGTCGACCGCCGAGGCGGGCAGCCGGGTCAGCAGCGGTTGCAGTGTCGCGTAACCAGGATCAATCAACAGCCGAAAGCCCTGGTGCTCGACCAGAAAGCCCGCACACGCCTGCTCGGCGGAGGGCCAGGCACCAAGGCCGCCGAGCACCACGACGCGCATGAGGATGGACCCTAGCCGCCGCGGCTCCGCCGTACCGGCCCGAACTCGTCCGACCAAGGGCAGCGGGTCAGGTCAGGAGGAGGCCGGCTACCCAGAGGGCCGCGACCAGGAGGCCGGCCAGGAATTCCACAAGCATCGACAGGCCGGCGGCCTTCAGGGCCTGCACGGTGGACGGCCAGGCCAACTGGTTGCTGCCCAACCGGAGGCGTTCGGCCGCCCACACCCCGGCCACGAAGCCGAGCGCCAACCCGACCACCGGCACCACGAAGAAGCCGATGATGCCGAGCACCCCGCCGGCGAGCAGCGTGGACGTCGGCACACCGGTGCGCTTCAGGTTCCGGCCCGGCCACGCATACTTGATCACGGCACCACTCGCGGCGACCACTGTGGCGGCGGCGAACACCGCCCAGCCACCCAGCCCGGCGCCGCCGAAGACCGCCCAGAGCAGCACGCCGCCCCAGCACAGCGGCAGCGCTGGCAGACCGGGCACCACCACACCCGCCAACCCGGCCAGGATGGCCAGCCCGGCCACCACGGTCACCGCCGTCTGCGAGTCCGTCAGGTCCACGCCGCCACCCTCCGTCGCCACCCTCCGGACCGGAACGGTCCCCCACTGCGCTCCGTGCCGTCGCTGCGCGCCACACTGCTGTACCAACTGGTTCGCTCGCTGCGCTCGCTCACGCCAGCACTCCGCTGCGCTCCGTGCCGTCGCTTCGCGCCACGCTGCTGTGCCAGTTGGTTCGCTCGCTGCGCTCGCTCACGCCGCTGCGGCCCCGCCGCCGCGCAGCCGGGCGGTGATCGCCTCAGCCGGGACCGGCGCGCCGAAGTACCGGCCCTGCCCGGTGTCGCAGCGCAGCGCCCGCAGCCGTTCCGCCTGCACGCCGGTCTCCACCGCCTCGGCCGTGACCCACAGCTCCAACGCGTGCGCCAACCTGACCAACGCGTCGACGATCCGTTCGTCGCGGTGGTCGGCGGCCAGGTCGGTCCCGTCCGCGCGGATGCCCTCCACGAACGGGCCGGCGAGCTTCAGGCAGTGGATCGGCAACCGACGCAGGTACGCCAGGTTGGAGTACCCGGTGCCGAAGTCGTCCACGGCCAGCCGGACGCCGAGCGCGGCGAGCCGGTGCAGGCTGCGCAGGGGTTCACCGGCGCTGCCCATCACGGCGCTCTCGGTCAGCTCCAGTTGCAGCAGCTCGGCGGGCAGCCCGCTGGTCTGCAACGCGTCGGCGACAGTGTCCACGATGGCCGGTTCGTCGGCCTGCCGGGCAGCCAGGTTGACGCTGACCACCAGCCTGGCGTCCGGGAACTCCCGCCACCACCGTTCGGCGTCCGCGCAGGCCCGCCGCAGCACCCACTCGCCGAGCCGGACGATCAGGCCGGTCTCCTCGGCCAGGCCGATGAACCGGTCCGGCCCGATCAGGCCCAACTCCGGGTGCTCCCAACGGACCAGCGCCTCCACGGCGAGCATGGTGCCCTCCAGCAGCGACACGATCGGTTGGTAGTGCAGGACGAACTCGCCCCGGTCCAGTGCGGCGGGCAGCCCGGCGACAAGCGCCGAGCGGGCGATGTCCCGGGCGCCGCGCTCCGGGTCGTAGACCGCCCACCGGCCCCGACCCGCCGCCTTCGCCCAGTAGAGCGTGGTGTCCGCGGCCTTCATCAGCTCGGACGCGGACGTCTCCGAGGCGGGACACTGAACGATGCCCACACTGGCCGAGACGGCCAACTGGTGCTCACCGACGTGGACCGGCGCCGCGACGGCGGCCAGCGCGGCCTCCGCGACGGCGATTGGGTCGTCGGTGTCGTCCCCTCCGTCGACGAGGATCACGAACTCGTCGCCCCCCATCCGGGCGACCAGGTGGCCGTGGTCGGCCACGCACGCGGCCAGCCGCCGCGCGATCATCACGAGCAGCCGGTCACCGAGGTCGTGGCCGAGGCTGTCGTTGATCGCCTTGAAGCCGTCCAGGTCGAGGAAACACACACCGACCCGCTGCCCGGCGCCAGCGGTGTCGAGCACCCGTCCCAACGTCTCGAAGAACAGCGTCCGGTTGGGCAGCCCGGTCAGCGGGTCGTGCAACGCCTGGAAGCGCAGCCGCTGCTGGAGTTCGTACCGCTCGGTGATGTCCTCGATCATCGCGACGGTGAATCGGGGCCGGCCCTCGTGTCGGATCAGCGAGACGGCCAGGTCCGTCCAGACCACGCTGCCGTCCTTGCGGTGGTAGCGCTTCTCCACCCGGGCCACGTCGTGCTTGCCCTCGATCAGCTCCTGGTAGAGCTCCCACATCCCGGCGGCGTCGTCGGCGTGGAACAACGCCGCCACGTTGATCTCGCGCAACTCCTCGATCGAGTAGCCGAGCATGTCGGCGAACGCCTGGTTGACGTCGATGATCCGGCCGTCCACGTCGGCGATCCCGATCCCGATCGCGGCGCCGGTGAACACCGCCCGGAACCGTGCCTCGCTCTCGCGCAGCGCCTGCTCGACCTCGTCGCGCGCCTGCCAGGCCGATCGGGCGATCCGCTCCTGCTGGCTGAAGGTGCGGTCCCGCAGCGCGCGGGCGAACCCGGCGGCGACGCCGCCCTGCATCGCCGCGATCCGCTCGGCGAGGTCCGCCGGCCGGTCACCGTCGCCCAGGACGCGCCGCCCGAAGTCCGCGCCAAGCGCGCGCAGCGTCCACTCCAGGGCCTGCGGCTCGGTGAGGTGCGCCTCCACCAGGGCCCGCCCGACCTCCTCGGCCGGGCGGGTGCGAAACGGCTCCGCCCGTACCGCCTTTGCCAGCCGGATCGTGTGCGCCAGCAGCAGCCGCTCGGTCTCGGCCACGCTGAGCGGCACGAAACCGAGGCGGCGTACCGCGCGGGCCCAGTCGGCGGCGTACCCCCGGGGGTCGGCCCGGCCGGCGGCGACCCCGTCGGGGCCTGGGCCGGCATCGACCCCGGTGGGGTCCGGGACGGCGGCCACGGGATCAGCCGGCGGGCTGGTCGTACCGGGCGACGCCCCCGAAGGCACCGAACCGCTCCGGGTGCTCGTCCACGTCGGACGGTGAGTCGGGACGCCAGAGCGGCATGTGCACCACGCCCGGTTCCAGCACGGTCCAGTCGCCGAAGAAGCCGGTGACCTGCGCGCGGGAGCGCAGGGTGATCTCCGTGTCGGTGCGGGCGGAGAGCCGCTGGGCGTCCAGCATCTCCTGCGGCTGGTCCTCGAAGGTGGAGTGCGAGATGACCAGGAAGCTGCCGGGCGCGGCGGCGGCCCGCAGCGTGGCCAGGATGTCGTCGGGGCGGTCGGCGTCCGGGATGAAGTGCACCACCCCGGCCAGCAGGACGCCCATCGGTCGACTGAAGTCGATCAGCCCGAGCTGTCGGGTCTCGGCGAGGATCCGCTCCGGCTCACGCAGGTCGGCGTGGATGACACCGGTCAGCTCGTTGCCGGCCAACAGCTCCCGGCTGTGCGCGACGGCCACCGGGTCGATGTCGACGTACACCACCCGGGCCTTGGGGTTCACCCCCTGCGCCACCTCGTGCACGTTGCCCACGGTGGGAATTCCGGAGCCGATGTCGAGGAACTGGTCGATGCCGGCGTCGAGCAGCACCCGGACGGCCCGGCGCAGGAATTCCCTGCCGGAACGCATGGTGGCGGCGAGATTCGGGGTCATGCTGGCGATCTGCTCGGCCAGCTGCCGGTCGATCTCGAAGTTGTGCGCCCCACCCAGAAAGTAGTCATACACCCGGGCCGCGCTCGGCCTGGTCAGATCGATCTCGGTCGGCAGTCCGTCCGGCATCAGTGTGCTCCCCAGTTCATCGCCGCGGCGCGGGACGGCACCGGCGAATGGGCGCGCCGCGGGCACGCGCCAGCACCGGTCGACCCGCGGGTCGTGTGGTGTGGACCACTCTAGGCGGCTGACTCCAGCAACAGCGAGATGCCTTGACCAACGCCGATGCACATGGTGGCCAGGGCCCGGCGGCCACCGCGACGGCGCAGCTCCAACGCGGCGGTCAGCGCCAGCCGCGCGCCGCTGGCACCCAGCGGGTGCCCGAGCGCGATCGCCCCACCGTTCGGGTTGACGTGGTCGGCCTCCACCGGCAGCCCCAGCTCCCGCAGCACCGCCACGGACTGCGCGGCGAACGCCTCGTTCAGCTCCACCACGTCCACCGCACCCAACTCGACGCCGACGCGGTCGAGCAGCTTACGGGTGGCCGGCACCGGGCCGATCCCCATGATCCGGGGCGGCACACCGGCCGCCGCCGCGCCGACGATCCGGGCCAGCGGGGTCAGGCCGTACCGGGCAACCGCCGCCTCGCTGGCCACCAGCAGCGCGACCGCGCCGTCGTTGACGCCCGAGGAGTTGCCGGCGGTCACCGTGCCGCCGTCGCGGAACGGGGTGGGCAGCGCGGCCAGCTTCGCGAGCGTGGTCTCCCGGGGGTGCTCGTCGACCTCGACCAGCCGGGTCTCCCGACGACCGGCCGGCACGGACACCGCCACGATCTCGTCGGCGAACCGGCCGTCGGCCTGCGCCTTTGCCGCACGCTGCTGTGAGCGGTACGCGAAGGCGTCCTGCTCGGCCCGGCTGACGCCATACTCGGCGGCCACGTTCTCCGCCGTCTCCGGCATCGAGTCGACCCCCCACCCGTCGCGCATCAACGGGTTCACCAACCGCCAGCCCAGTGTGGTGTCGTACACCTCGGCCGAGCGGGAGTACGCCGACGTCGCCTTCGGCATGACGAACGGCGCCCGACTCATGCTCTCCACCCCACCGGCGATCACCAGCTCGGCGTCCCCGGCGACGATGGATCGGGCGGCGGTGGCGAGCGCGTCCAGGCCCGAGCCGCAGAGCCGGTTGACAGTGCTGCCCGGCACCTCCTCGGGCAGGCCGGCCAGCAGCGCCGCCATCCGGGCCACGTTGCGGTTGTCCTCGCCCGCCTGGTTGGCGCAGCCGAGCACGACGTCGTCGACCCGCGCCCAGTCCACCGACGGGTGGCGGGCGACCAGTTCACGGATCACGTGCGCCGCCAGGTCGTCGGGGCGGACGCCGGCCAGCGCGCCCGCGTACCGGCCGATCGGGGTGCGGACACCGGCCACCAGGTATGCCACGGTCATCGCGAGTCCTTAGGGGGTGCAGACGGCGGGGGTGGGGCACGCCCACCGGGTCACGAGGGCTGCCGGCCGCCAGGATATCCGCGCCGGCAGCGGATAGGTTGACGGCATGGCCCGGGCCCAGTTCAGCGCAGAGACCAGCGGCGGTGGCGCGTTCGTCCGCCAGCCGAACCGGTTCACCGGTCGGGTCACCGCCGACTCCACCTCGCCACCCGGCGGCGGCCCCGACGAGCAGGACCGCTGGCCGTTGGAGGCCGGCCGTTACCGGCTGATCTGGTGCCGGGCCTGCCCGTGGGCGCACCGGGCGAGGATCGTGCGTGGCCTGCTCGGGCTGGACGACGCGATCTCGCTGGGCACCGTCGACCCGATCCGGGACGAGCGGGGCTGGGCGTTCGCCCTCGACCCGGACGGCTTCGACCCGGTCCTCGGGGTGAGCTTCCTCTCCGAGGCGTACCTGGCCACCGACCCGGACTACACCGGTCGGGTGACAGTGCCGGCGCTCGTCGACACCCTGACCGGTCGGGTGGTCACCAACGACTATCCGCAGCTCACCCTCGACTTCTCCACGCAGTGGCGGTCGCTGCACCGTGCGGGGGCGCCGGACCTGTACCCGGTCGACCTGCGCCCCGAGATGGACGCGCTGATGGCCGAGATCCACACCGACGTGAACAACGGCGTCTACCGCTGCGGGTTCGCCACCTCCCAGCAGGCGTACGACGAGGCGTTCCGGGCGCTCTTCGCCCGGCTGGACGCGCTCTCCGAGCGGCTGGCCGGGCAGCGTTACCTGATGGGTGACGCGATCACCGAGGCAGACGTGCGGCTGTTCACCACGCTGGTTCGCTTCGACGCCGCGTACCACGGGCACTTCAAGTGCAACCGCAACAAGCTGACCGAGATGCCGGTGCTGTGGGCGTACGCCCGGGACCTTTTCCAGACGTCGGGTTTCGGGGAGACGGTGGACTTCGACCACATCAAGCGGCACTACTACGGCACGCACCGGGAGATCAATCCCAGCGGCATCGTGCCACTCGGGCCGGACGAGTCCGGCTGGCGCACGCCGCACGGGCGTGGCTGAGCCGGGTCGGCCCGCCGCCCCGACCGTGCCGAGGGCCCGCGGCGACATCGCCCGCCGGGCCGCCGGGTCCGCAGCGGCCGGCTGCACCCTGGCCGGCGCGGTGGCGGTGACGCTCGCCGTGGTCGCCGGTCCCGGTCCAGGGCTCACCGGGTACGTCAGTGAGGCGGGGATCGCCGGCAGCGCCCACGCCACGACGTACCGGATCGGGATTCTGGCCCTCGCCGGCGCGTTGCTGCTGATCGGCGCGGCGCTGCCCCCCGGGGTGTGGGCGGCGGCCCCTGCGCTGCTCGCCACCGGGGCCGTGTTCACCGCCGTGTCCGGGACGGTGACCTGCTCCGACGGCTGCCCGCTGCCGCCGTTCGAGCGCGCGACGACGGCGGACCTGGTGCACGGCAGCGCGAGCATCGCGGCGACCGCGTCGATGGTCTTCGCCATGATCACATTGGCCGTCTCCGGGCCGGCCGGTCCGACGGTGCGCCGGCTGGCCGGCGTGGCCGCCGCGCTGGCCCTGCCGCTCTGCGCCGCGGTGGGGCTGACGATGCTCGTCATCGGCCGGGGTTCGCTGGTGGGGGTGCTGGAACGGCTGATCCTCGCCCTCGCGGTGCTGTGGGGCCTGAGCACCGCCACCGCACTGGCCCTCTGTAAGGAGCCTCACGCCTTCCGGTCCTTCCGATGAACGGGAATCGGCGTATCGTCGGCCAGCGATGACAAATGTCTGGGGCCTCACTGTGCGCCTGTATGTCGATCTTCGACTGCAGGCCAGTGGCATCTGTCCGGGCTAGCCGCGTTCCCACGCCTGCCCCGATCGGACCGGACAATTGGATACGTCCTCATGCCCTTCAGCCTGCGCAAAATTCCCTTCTCCGTGCAGATCCTGCTCGGCCTCGTGCTCGGCGTCGCGCTGGGCTTCCTGGCCCGCACCAACGACCTGAGCTGGCTCACCAGCACCCTGCACACCGTCGGCAGCCTCTTCGTCCAACTGCTCAAGCTGGCCGTGCCGCCGCTGGTCTTCACCGCCATCGTGGTCAGCGTGGTCAGCCTGCGCGGCGTCGCGAACGCCGCCCGGCTCGCCCTCAAGACCCTGATGTGGTTCGGCATCACCGCGCTGATCGCGGTGAGCATCGGCATCGGCCTCGGCCTGCTCACCAACCCGGGCAAGGGCGTGACCCTCGACCTGGGTGGCGCCGCCGCGCCGAAGAAGACCGGCTCGTGGACCGACTTCCTCACCGGCATCGTGCCCACCAACCCGGTCGGCGCGTTCGTCGAGGGCAACGTCCTCCAGATCGTCTTCCTCGCCGTCGTCATCGGCGCCGCTGCCCTGCTGGTCGGCGAGGCCGCCGAACCGTTCGTGGCGCTCAACCGCTCCCTGCTGGAGATCGTCCAGAAGGCGCTCTGGTGGGTCATCCGGCTCGCCCCGATCGGCACCCTCGGCCTGATCGGCAACGCCGTCGCCTCGTACGGCTGGGACCTGCTGGCCCCCCTCGCGAAGTTCACCACCGCCGTTTACGTCGGCTGCGCCATCGTGCTGTTCGTGGTCTACCCGCTGGTGCTGATCCTCGCCGGCCGCCTCAACCCGCTGCGTTTCTTCGCCGGCGCCTGGCCGGCGATCGAGCTGGCCTTCGTGTCCCGCTCCTCGGTCGGCACCATGCCGGTGACCCAGCGCTCCGTCGAGCGTCTCGGCGTCCCCCGCGAGTACGCCTCGTTCGCGGTGCCCTTCGGCGCCACCACGAAGATGGACGGTTGCGCCGCCATCTACCCGGCCCTCGCCGCGATCTTCGTGGCCCAGGTGTTCGGCGTGCAGCTCGGCATCGGCGACTACCTGCTGATCGCGTTCGTCTCGGTGGTCGGCTCGGCGGCCACCGCCGGCCTGACCGGCGCGATCGTCATGCTCACCCTGACCCTCAGCACGCTGGGCCTGCCGCTTGCCGGCGCCGGCCTGCTGCTGGCCATCGACCCGATCCTGGACATGATCCGCACCGCCACCAACGTCGCGGGGCAGGCCCTCGTGCCGACAGTGGTCGCCGCCCGCGAGGGCACTCTCGACCGCGAGGCGTACGAGTCCGCCGGCCGGCGTGACCTGACCGAGCCGGAGCCGGTCGCCGACACCCGGCCCGAACTCAGCCCCGTTCCTGCCTGATCGGCTCACCAGTACGGCGACGGGCCCCTCTCCCCGGGGGCCCGTCGCCGTGTCGGAGAGGATGACCCCATGAGTTCCCTGTTCGCTCCCCTGGCCCTGCGCGCGGTCACACTGCCCAACCGGATCGCCATGGCGCCGATGTGCCAGTACTCCGCCGGCCCCGACGGT
The DNA here is from genome assembly GCF_040608575.1 of Micromonospora sp. NPDC005171. NCBI lineage: Bacteria > Bacillati > Actinomycetota > Actinomycetes > Micromonosporales > Micromonosporaceae > Micromonospora > Micromonospora sp. NPDC005171. Next base: position 39,961 of record NZ_JBEXIM010000046.1, read on the forward strand.
CTACCCACCGACTGGCACCTCATCCACCTCGGCAGTCGCGCGGTCGGCGGCGCCGGCCTGGTGATGACCGAGGCGACCGCCGTACTTTCCGAGGGCCGGATCAGCCCGCAGGACACCGGCCTCTGGTCAGGTGCCCACGTCGACGCCTGGCGGCCGGTGACCGCATTCATCGCGGCCCACGGCGCGGTGCCGGCCGTGCAGCTCGCGCACGCCGGCTTCAAGGCCTCCACCTACCGGCCGTGGGCGCCGGAGCGCGGTGGCGTGCCGGACGCCGAGGGTGGCTGGACGCCCGTCGCCCCCGGCTCGGAGCCGTTCACCACCGGCTACCGGACGCCGATCAGCCTCGACGAGGCCGGCGTCGCCGGTGTGGTCGAGGCGTTCGCGGCCGGCGCCGAACGCGCACTGGACGCCGGCTTCGCCGCTGTGGAGATCCACGCCGCGCACGGCTACCTGCTCAACGAGTTCCTCTCGCCGCTGACCAACCACCGCACCGACTCGTACGGCGGCGACCGGGCCGCCCGGATGCGACTCACCCTGGAGGTGGCCCGCGCCGTGCGTGCCGCTGTCGGCGAGGAGGTGCCGGTGCTGACCCGGATCTCCGCCACCGACTGGGTCGAGGGCGGCTGGACGATCGAGGACAGCGTGGTGCTCGCCGGCGAGCTGGCCGGCGTCGGCGTCGACCTGGTCGACACGTCCTCAGGCGGGGTCAGCACGGACCAGCGCATCCCGCTCGGCCCCGGCTACCAGGTGCCGCTGGCCGCTCAGATCCGCCGCGAGGCCGGTGTGCCGACCGGCGCGGTGGGCCTGATCGTGGAGCCCGAGCACGCCGAGCAGATCGTCGCCAGCGGCGAGGCCGACCTGGTGCTGCTGGGCCGGGAGTTGCTGCGCGACCCGTACTGGCCGCGCCGGGCAGCCGCGAAGCTCGGCGTCGCGTACTCCGGGCCCGCCCAGTACGCCCGCGCCGCCTGACTCCGGGCCGGTCGGGTGGCCTGACGCCCGGCCGGTCGGGCGGCCGCCGCGTGTGCGGCCGCCCGACCGCCGGTCAGCCGGCCAGGTGCGACCAGTCGCCCTCCAGCTCCTGCCAGCTGCCCTGGGCGGCCACCGTACCGCCGAGCAGCACCACCACGTGGTCGGCCCGGACCAACGCCGCCCGCTTCGCGGTCGAGCCGACGACTGTCACCCCGTGGCCGCGCAACGCCTGCCACAGCGCCAGCTCGGTGGTGACGTCCAGCGCCGACGACACGTCGTCGGCGACCAGCAGTTCGGTACGCGGAGCCAGCGCCCGAGCCAACGCCAACCGCTGCAACTGCCCGCCGGAGAGCCGGGTGCCCTTGTGCCCGATGAGCAGGCCCAGCCCACCACCGGCGGCGGCCAGGTCATGGTCGAGCTGGGCGGTGCTGACCGCCCCGGCCGCGTCCACCTGGTGCCCGAGGGCGATGTTGTCGGCCACCGTGCCGGAGAGCACCCGGGGCAACTGACCGACGTAGCCGACCTGGTTGGGACGCAGGAACAACTCCGGCTCGGTGACCGGGTCGCCATTCCAGGCCAGCTCGCCGGTGTGGTGCACGATCCCGGCCAGCCCGCGCAGCAACGAGGACTTGCCCGACCCGACCGGCCCGACGACCAGCACCAACTGCCCCCGCTGCACGGTCAGGTCCACGTCCCGGACGGCCACTGTCCCGTCGGAGTGCACCACCCCGAACCCGCGCAGCTCCAGCCGGCGCAGCGGATGCCGCGGCGGCATGGTCGGCGCGGGCGCCGTCCCGGCGGTCAGGTCGACCCCCGGCACCCCCGCGGAGTACGTGCTCACCCCGGCCATCGCCGCCGTGCGCCGGGTCCACACCCGCGCCGAGGGCAACTGCGAGATCAACGACGCCGTCGTCCAGGCGAACCAGCGGGCCGCGCCCAGGGTGGACACGGCCACCAGCACCGCCCCGGCGGAGAGCGAATCGTTCAGGTAGAGCGCCCAGGCGCCGATCGGCAACAGCCCACTCGCCATCGACGGCGTGGACCGCGCCCACACCTGCACCGAGATCTCCCGCCGCTGGCGGTCGCTGCGCAGCACGTCCAGGCCCGCCAGGTGGCGCAGCACCGCCGTGGTCGCGCCGGCGAGCTTCACCGTCCGCGCCGCGGAGAGCGCGGAGACCAGCGCCGTGGCGAAGGAGGCCCGCGCCGCCACCGTCGCCCGGGCGGCCCGCTCCAGCTTCGGCCCGAACAACGTCGCCGCCAGCCCGGAGACGACCATCGTGCCGAGGAAGAACAGCCCCGGTACGACGCTGCCGGTGACCGCCGTCATGGCGACCACGAGCACCAGCGCGACGGTCTGGTCGAGCACGTTGTCGGCGAGTTGGACCACCCGCTCGGTGTCCCCACCCTGCGCCACCACCTCGGCGGGGGTGTGTGAGCTGACCCGGCGCGGCCCGGTCTGGCCGTGCACCAGGCGAAGGCCGATCCGCAGCATCTGCCGCACCCACCACTGCGGGAACCAGACGTGGGTGTAGAACGGCAGCGGCAAAGTGACCAACAGCCCGGCGACGATCCCCACCGCCGGCAGGTACGGGTTACCAGTCCCGTCGACCAGGTCCGCCCAGAGCCAGGGCAGCACCGGGCCGTCCAGCCCGAGCAGGCTGAGCCCGAGGAACAGCACGATCGCGGCCGCCCCGTACCGGGGATCGTTGGTGCAGAGGCGGAAGATCTCTCGCAGCGTCCGGGCCGGCGGCACCGGCGGCAGTGGTGGCGGGTCGGCGCGGATCGGCCCAGCAGGGCTGACCGGGCTGACCTGGTTGATCTGGCTGGTCTGGCCGACCTGGCTGACCTGGCTGGCCTGACCGACCTGGCTGGCCTGACCGACCTGGCTGGCCTGACCGACCTGGCCGATCTGACTGACCTGGCCGACCTGGCTGACCTGGCTGGCCTGCTCGGTCGGCTCGGCCCGTGCCGGTGCCAGTTCGCTCGGCCAGGCGTCGGCCGGACCGGGCCTGACCAGCAGGTCGGTGCCGACGCCGGTGCCACCGACCGGCGCCACAGTGGCGTACGCGGCGGCGTGGCTGGTCGCCAACAATTCGGCGAAGCGCGTCGACGTCTCCAGCGGACCGGCCTCGACCACCGCGCCGTCGGCGAGGACGACCACCTCGTCACAGCGGCGCACCGAGGAGAGTCGGTGCGCGATGACGATGCCGATCCGGTCGCGCAACAGGCGTTCGGTGGCCCGCTGCACCCGTGCCTCGGTGACCGGGTCCAGCCGTGCGGTGGCCTCGTCGAGGATCACCACGTGCGGTTCCCGGACCAGGATCCGGGCGAACGCCACCAACTGCTCCTGACCGGCGGAGAGCACGTGCCCGCCCTCCCCCAACCGGGTCGTCAACCCGTCCGGCAGCTCGGCGATCCAACCGGCCAGGCCCAGCTCGTCGAGCGCCCGAGCCGCCGCGTCGAGCAGCTCCGGGTCGAAGAGCGCCACGTTCTCGGCGAGCGTGCCGGCCAGGATCTCGGTGCGCTGCGGCACCAATGCCACCCAGCGGCGCAACTGCTCGACGTCGAGGTCGCACAGGTCGGTGCCGCCGAGGAAGACCGTGCCCCGCGGCACGTCTACCGCCCGGGTGAGCACCTTCGCCAGCGTGGACTTGCCCGAGCCGGTCCGTCCGATCAGCGCGTACGAGCGACCACGGGCGAAGGTCAGGCTGAGCCCGCGCAGCGCGGCCCCCCGGTCACTCTCCCCGTACCCGAAGGTCAGGTCCCGAATGCGCAGGTCGCCCTCGCTCGGGCTGGCCCCGCCGACCGGCTCCTGCCGGGCCTGGTAGAGCAACTGCACCCGCGCCCACGCGCCGAGCGCCTCCTGGATCTCCGGCACCATCCGGCTGACGTGTTCCGCGGTTGCCCCGAAGGCCAGGGCGAGCAGCCAGATGGCGGTGAGCCGGGCGGCGTCGATCCGGTCGGTGGCCAACGCCCAGGCCCCACCGAGCACCACCACGCCGATGCCGGCCCGGATCGTCGCGGTGGCCACCGTCGCCACCCGGGCGGACAGCACCCAGACCACCCGGCCGCGGGACAGCACGGCAGCGGCCCGCCGGGCGTACAACCGCAGCACGTACGGCCGAGCCAGACTGGTGCGGACGTCGTCCTGGCCGTGCACCGCCTCCTCCATCACGGCGGCCAGGTCGGACCACGCCTCCTCCTCGGCCATCCGGGCCGGGCCGATCCGTGCCGTGGGCCGGCGCAGGCCGACCGCGAGCACCACGGTGAGCAGCAGCATCGCGATCCCCGCCGGCCACCACACGAAGAGCGCCACGACCATCGACAACAGCCCGACGCAGAGGCCCTGGGCGAGCCGGGTGCCCTGGTTACGCACGGCCGACGCCACCTGATAGACGTCCCCGTCGATCCGGTCCAGCAACTCGCCCACCGGGGTGGTCTCCAGGGTGGGCAGGTCCTGCCCGAGAGCGACGCGACAAAGCCGGCGACGCACGTCGGCGGACCAGTCGGCGGTCAGGCCAGCCATCAGCAGACTCACGGCGAGGTCGCTGAGGACCACGGCGACCAGAGCTGCGGCCAGCACGGCGAAGAAGCCAACTGAACGATGCACCAGCACCGCGCCGGCCAGCGCCGACGCGCCCGCCTGCCCGGCGGCGCCCAACACGATCAGGACGGCCACGATCGTCATTCGGCGGGTCGAGGTGCCCCACAGATCACGGAGCAAGCGCATGAAAAGTCCTCCGGGACGTGGGTGGCGGAGACCTCAGCCTGCCGGCACGAACCCGTCAACTCAACCGATTTTCCCGTCCCTGAGCAGGGCGTCCATCGGTTCAGGCAGCAGCGGGGCGCGGTGGACAGGCCAGGGCTGACTGCTCTGGGCCGGAGCCGAAAGAAGCCGGCCGCGCAGCCGGCGCTGTAGGCGTTTTGACCGATTTGAAGGGACATGGCCACTCGGCCACGCCGTCAGACCTTCTCGATCGACTCGGGTTCCTTGATGTCGCGGTGTCCGGGCGTCCCGGATGCCCCGACTTCCGTGAACCCGAGTGGATCACGGGGGTCAGGGTGGATTCGACGCCGTAGTGTGCGGCGTTGTGTGGGCGGTTTGTCGGATGGTGGGGTTTTGTGGGTGGTGACCGGGTGCACCCGTCGGCCGGAATCGTGGCCGGGGCGGGGTCGTTACCTACCCTGACGATCGCAGCACCACCGCCCGCCGCCCGGCCCGCACCGGGCCTGGGATGCGGGTCGCGCAGGTTGGAATGCCAGCCTCCGCCCGGTCGTTACCGTCCCCACGAACGACCGCAGGCACCGCCTCGATGAGGGTGCCGATGGATGGGCCAACCCGGAATGACCCCGGCCCCCCGGTCGTTGTGATCCCCACGAACGACCGCAGGCGCCGCCCCGACGCGGGTGCCGGCAGGTGGGCCGCCCCCGGAATGACCCCGGGCTCCCGGGTCGTTACACAGGGACCCGGTGCCACGAGCCCCCCGCTCGCTAGGTCGCCGACCCCGGACGCCCGACAAGGGCGTCACCCCCAGACTTTTCCCCCTTGTTAGTGCAGCGCCGGACGAGGTGCTCACACCCGTTTCTGCCGTTCCCCCCTGATCGGTGTGCGGGTGTTCTACCCCCGAAGGAGCTACCCCCATGAACACGATCTTCCGTAAGAGCATGCTGTCTGTTGCTGGTCTCGCGTTCGCCGGTGGTGTCTTCGCCGGC
>NZ_JBEXIM010000047.1:0-44673 GCF_040608575.1 Micromonospora sp. NPDC005171
TCAACTCCTGCCGGGCGGCCGAGAACACCTGCACCCATCGATGATCACCCACCGTCTAAACCGGACCGCCGCCGGGTTACGAGACATCGCTTAGTGATCGCTGTCCTCCCGCAGGGCGGCTTCCAGATGCGCGGGTTCATTAGCGACCACCAGCTGCGCGTAATCGAGGAGCTGCGGGCAGACAAGCGAATCTGGCTGATCCTGGTTATGCAAGCCCTCCAGGTGCTCCAAGACGAGGGCAAACCTGCCCGGTTCGCCCAGCGGACGGGGGAGTTGGCCTTCGACATCGGTGCCGGTGAGTGGGCCGACAACCTTGAGGAAGTCGAGGCCGGGACCTACGTCGAGCTCCTCGTGCCTCTGGCCGGAGGCGCGGACTACATCGACGCGGTGGAACTGCTGCGCGATGCGCGTGGCCTACTGCGGGAGGGCAACGTCCCCTCTGCGATCGGACAGGCGCGCAAGGCCCTGGAGCAGGTCCGGGAGGCGTACGGCACGCAGAAGGTGTTCGTTGGAGCGGTGAAGAAGAGCCCGCGGCAGCGCAGCCTCGCCGAGCGGTGGGCGTGCATGGTCGAGGACTTGTTCTCGACCATGAGTGGTGCGAGCCACAACGACGACATGACAAAGGAGTTCGAGTACACCCGGGAGGACGGCGCGATGCTGATCACCGCGACTGCGGGGATGCTCAAGCGGTTGGCGGCCGACCGCGACTCGCTGTAGCGCGTCTCGGCAATCACATGAATGCGCCTTACTGCATTGATGTGCGACTCTGGGTGCCGTCGTGGTGGCGTCGGTAAGGATCCCGAAAATCGAGACTTGAATTCCACCGCCAAACCTCTGAGCGGGGCTTGCTACTCGGTGACCTCTTCGGCGGATCCGAAGAGGTCACCGATGCGACTAGACTTGCGTGAGCCTGAACGTCTTGCCGATGGTCATCTGCGGTGGGGCATCGGTCCGTGTCGCCCCTCGGACACCAGTACGTCTCATATGTGCGACGTAGACGTAGCGGTGGTCAAGGATGCTTGACCACCGCCGAAATCCATCAGACACCGCGTCTGGCACTACTCTCAGTGACCAGCGCCGGACGAGTTCCGCGATGACGCGCGGCGGCTCGTCAGTGATTCCCGCCGTTGCTATGCCCGGTCTGGCACGTGGCGTGCGCGTTGCTCCTGGCTCCCCTTCTGCGGCCATGAGGCGTCCTCCGCTACCACTTCCGAGTCTTGCCGCCACCCGAAGCAGCGCAGCTGTCTATGGTGTGGCGACGCTCGACTCGCGTGGTCGGATCGCCGACCGGTGCGCGATGAAGGAACTCCAGTGGACCCCCGGATTGCGACTGAGCATTCGGGAGCGTCGAGGGCTGATCGTCGTATCAGCTGACAAGCAAGGCGTCTTCAAGGTAACGAAGGAAGGCCACGTCCGACTGCCGGCAGTGGTCCGTCAATGGTGCGGCCTCGCCGCCGGTGACCGCGTACTCATCGTGGCTGAACCAGCCAGCAACCGCCTGGTGGTTCATCCGCCGGCAAAGCTCGACGAGATGATCGGGCAGGCTCACGATGCGGTCTTCGGGGGCGAGCATGAGTGACGCATCGGCGAGTCAAGCTGAGGTGGCAGCGGCTCGGCTCCTTCTTGCTCGGATGGGCATCTCGCCTGCCGACCTTCTGGAGGCCGCCGTGGCTCGGCCTTCGTCGCCGACCTTCGCCGAATACGTTCCCGTGGTGGCGGCTGCGGTCTCGGAAGGTACGCAACGTGCCTATGGCTCCTACTGGAACCGTGTGGTGGAACACTGGGGACAACGCAGGCTGGACGAGCCCACGCCGTCGGAGATTGAGAAGTTGGCGGAGTACGTCAAGACGCACGTTGTGGCTCGGCGGAATGCCCGCGGAGGCCGAAGTGCGGCGGAACATCTGATTGCCGCCTTGCGATGTCTCTACAAGAGGGCGGTAGCTGATGGTTTCATCGCAGAGTCTGACAACCCTGCTCTAAAGGCCGCTCGGCGGCGTCAACAGGTGGTGGAGACGGTGCGGCTGGCGGCGGAACCGGCGGTTCAACGGACGGGCATGCGACGGGCGCTGCAGCCGCCGCCGGCATCGATGGCATGGCCGCCACGGCGGGCACGACCAAAGCTGCACTCAATGTCATCACTGCAACTCGTGAGGTAGTCACGTGAATGAACGGTAATCGTCATCAGGGTGGCTGCTAGCAAGTTGGCGGAAGCGATCCCGTCGACGGTGGAAATTGCGGCAATCGCCGCCGGAGAAACGATATGGCCCAACTCATGCCCGACCATTGGCCAACCTTGCTGTGGGTCATCTCTGCCGGCTAGTCCTGTTCCAGGCCGTCCGCTGTGGTTGCGCCACCTTCCCGACCCGCAAACACCGACATCCTATTGTGGTCGCGGCGGTTCCGTGCAACCAATGCCGTAGCAGCGCCAACTGCGCTACTTGCGCCTCGCCGCCAGGAGCAAGGCAGGCCTGGAGGTGGCACGAGCCGCACGGGGCTCGAGCGTGAAGGGGTGGGTGGCCGGCCTGGGCGACAATCGTTGCCATCCTTCGCCTACAAAACCGAGGCAGGCACAGAGGGGGACGGCTGGTTAATTTCCACCCAAGGAGCCAAATCGGGAAAACTCAGCCCATTGCCAGACGCCTGAATCTTCCGAAAATTGGCCTACTATCGCCGGTTCGTAGAGAGAATATGGCGAAGGGAAGACACAACTGGGGGGACGCATCATGGAGTTGAGGCAGCGACTGACGCTGTTTGCGGTAACCATCGCAGCCACACCGTTGGTCCTCGGCGGGTGCACCACCGAGCGTAAGTCGGGTGCCGGGTCGGCCCAGGGGCGGTCAGCGCCGCCGGAGCTGACCGTTACACCTTCCGACGGCACGCGAGAAGTGCCGATCAGCACCGAGGTGGGGACGGCCGTGAAGGGCGGGCGGATCAGCGCTGTACGGATCAGCGACGATAAGGGGACGCAGGTCAAGGCCGAGCCTCGGGAGGACGGGTCGGCTTGGGTTCCGAGCAGGGCGTTGCAGCCCCGGCGTACCTACACCGCCGAGGTCACCGCGACCGGCGGCTCCGGGCAGATCACCACCCGGAAGACGACCTTCACGACGATGCCGAAACCCACCAAACCCACGATCACCAGCACGCTCTACTTCACTGGAAATCGGACCTACGGCACGGCGATTCCGGTAACCGTCGCGTTCGACCCGCCCATCCCCAAGCCAGCCCGAGCGGATGTGCAGCGCCGCCTGTTCGTGAAGACGAATCCCCCTCAGCCGGGAACCTGGTCCTGGGTGGACGATGGCAGTCAGGTCTATTACCGGGCCCCCGATTTCTGGCGACCAGGCACCACGATCAACGTCCGGACCGGCCTGGAGGGCTTGCCCATCGGTGAAGACCGGGTCGGCGACGCGGACCGAAGCGCCACCTCCAGGATCGGCCGGCAGGTGTCCCTGGAAGTCGACAACGCCACCAAGCAAATGTCGGTCATGCGGGACGGCAAGCTGATTCGCAAGATCCCGGTCAGCCTCGGCAAGCCGAGCACGCCGACGTCCAGCGGCAAGATGGTGATCATGGAGAAGCACCAGTACGCGACGTTCGACACCCGGGGAGAACCGAACGGAGGCTACGTGGTCGACGTTGAGGACGCCCAGCGGCTCACCTGGGGCGGTGAGTTCATCCACGGGGCGCCGTGGTCCGAGGGGGACCAGGGGAAAACCAACGTGTCGCATGGCTGCACCAACGTCTCCGCCGCCGCAGCCGACTGGCTGATGGGCGTCACCCAGGTCGGAGACCTGGTCACCTTTAAGGGCACCGAGGTGCAGTTGCAGCCGGGCAACGGCTGGACGGCCTGGAACGTCAGCTGGGACGAATTCGTCAAGGGCAGCGCACTGCCCGTACCCGCCGGGCTCCAGCCGGCCCCGGCGCAGGTGCCGCACCCGGGCGCCGTGGCCGGTGGATCGCCAGCCCCGGCCCCGTCCGTCACTGGCGAGTGATCCGATCCTGTCCCACACGGGGGCCGGATCGTCGGCGGCGAGCCGGCCCCCTTGTCTCTCGTCATGCGTGGACGCCCACTCCATAAGAGCTGTGACGGGGGCCGTTACTGCATGGGCATGCGGACGTGGTCCGTGTGGTCGGACGGGCCGCTGTAGGGCTTTCAGCCCGCAGCAGGGAACCAAGTCTGCCGGTACAGGGGGCCTGCCGCGCGAGAGCCGCGACGCACCCTGTCGCACTCACGGGCAGAGAGTCCCGGAAGGTCGGCGATGATGGCGGATGCCCAGGAAGGGCAGCTCTAGGGGATTGGGGTAGGGGTCTTGTCGGTCGAGGCCGAGGCAGCGAGCATCCGTGCGAACAATTGGGCCATACGGGGGCCGGCCATGCCGCTCGCGCTGAACTGGCGGGTGGTGCCGTCGGTGCATTCGACGGTCACGGTGACTCGACCGTCGATGGCGTCACTGCGGGCGAAGGTGACCTGAGCGGCACTCAGGCTTCCCGCCGATCGACGCTCGGCGCGCCAGATGAGAGCTCCTGCTACCGCGGTACCAATAGCGCCGGCAACGACGACAGTCACGGTGGCGCCAATCAGCCACAGGCCAACCCGTACATCGACGGCGCGAGTAACGCCGTTGGCGACCGTCGCAAGGCCCATCCCGACCAACACCGACCCGGCGCACCAGTGCAGCAGACGTCGCCACCGCGACGCGGTCAAGGTGATAACGACTGTCCTGTCGATCAGGCGCAGGCTGGCGGTCTGGCCCGAGCCCACAGCAACGGGGAACACCTTCACCCCGATACGGTATGTCATTACCTGCCAACGGTCGGCCGATTGCGACGCTATTGTGGCGATATGCCGGCTTGGCTCAGACCGCAGTGGCTGCTCGGCCACATACTCGTCGCTGTGGTCGCGGTGGCGTGCCTGCGTCTGGGCTGGTGGCAGTGGCAGCACGCGCAGCTGGGCAACGGCGCCAGTTACGGTTACGCGGCGCAGTGGCCGCTGTTCGCTGCCTTCGGGGTGTTTTTCTGGACCCGCGTGGTGCGAGAGCGCGTGAACCGCGCTGCCCGCCCGCCGGCGGCCGAATCCTCGCAGTTCACAGTGACCGTCGGGCCTTCCTGGTCGTTTCATCGCGGGGAAACAGACGCAGGCCCGGTGGCGCGACTAGTGCCGACCGCCGACGTCGCGCAGCAGGACGAGGACGACCGGGACGTCGCCGCATACATGCACAGACTGCGGTGGCTCAACGTCGACTCGCGCCGGTGCCTGTCGGACTATCCCGGCTTCGACGGCCACTGACCCCCGCCGCGATGTCGGTGGCCCGGCCGGTCTTGGCGGGCAGCCGTCGGTGCTAGGTCGGCGACGCTGCCGGGCACCGCGCCGTCGCTACGCGCACCGGCACCGGTCTCGTCAGTGCGCCCGACGCGAGTCGGAGCGTCGTTCGGGTTGGAGTCACCGGCAGTGCCCATCGGAGCATCTGGGGAGGTGGAATCGGATCGGGACTCCGGCGTGCCCGCTGCCGCCCTAAACCTCGTAGTGGCTGTCGCCAACGGCTTGATTTGAATGGCGGTGGCCTTGGAATTGAGGGCCATTAGCTCAACGGCAGGGGAACCGGCAATGTCTGGCCCCTAAAGGCCAGCCCCATATCGCCCGAAAGGCTGAGTTAGTGGATCAACCTGGCGTCCTCGGCATCCTGCCCCGTTTCGTGCTGGCTCCTGCCCCTGTAGGACCGAGGGGTGATTTGCCGGTCTGGCGTGGCTTCTTCCCGGGTCCCCCGGAGCGGCCCTAAGACTCCCGTTGTGGCATGGCAAAGTGTGAGCACGGCCACTCGATCACCGTGGGTAACGGCACGTGCGCCTGTCTAGCCTCGTCAAATGCGTAACGACGGCAACCTCGACGACCCGCGCGGCCTCGGCGGCCCGGCTGTCCGTTCGGACGATAATCCCTCAACCGATCAGCCAGCCGGTGTCTCCCAGGGCTGGCGCCCCGCCGGGTTCCTACGTACCCGCCTTAGCCGCTTCAGCAACCCCTTTGTCGCCCGACGCGGTCGGACTCGGATGGCGGCGGCCACCGGTGCTGTGTGCTGCCTCGGCCTGGCCGGTGTCGCTGTCATTGGTGCAGGCCCGGCCGGCGAATCCTTCACCCCGGACCAGCGTGCGGAGATCGCTCAGCGGGCGGAAGCGGACGCCGCCTCCCGTGGGCGGGGCCGAGAGTCCGCCGCCCCGGTCACCGGAAGCCCGACCGCGGAAAGCCGCGCAAGCTCCGCTTTGCCGACGGCCAAGTCCACCCCCAAGTCGAAGCCGAAGCCGAAGCCGGAGCGAGTCGTTCCGGTCGCGGGGCTGGACCAGGCCCAGATGAACAACGCGAAGATGATCGTGCGTGCCGGCGAGGAGATGGATGTGCCGCGCCGAGCGTTGGTGATCGCGGTGGCCACGGCGATGCAGGAGAGCAACCTTTACAACTACGCCAGCGGAGTGCTGCCCGAGTCGCAGAACTACCCACACCAGGCCATCGGCTGGGACCACGACTCCGTCGGGCTCTTCCAGCAGAGGCCCAGCACCGGCTGGGGTGCGGTGCGGGATCTGATGAAGCCGGAGTATGCGACCCGGCAGTTCCTCAGTGCATTGCTGACGATTCCGGGTTGGCAGGACCTCCCGCTGACCGTCGCGGCCCAGTCCGTGCAGGTATCGGCGTTCGGGTGGCTGTACGCCCAGCACGAGTGGCGTGCCAACCAGGTGGTGAACGCCATCCTCGCCTGACCGTGGCTGGCGCCGGGCTTCTCAACGCACGGGGAACGCGGTGTTGGGGAACGGGTCGTCGCTATCGATTTCGGCGGTTGCGGGCGGTCAAGTCCGGTAGGCGAGCGTGGCGATCCCAATCTCAGCGCGGTAAGCGTTGTTGCTGGGGCGAACCAATGGATTGGGTGGTCAGCGTCGAAGTCAACGGGTCACCGTCTGGTCGGGCACGACGATCACGGTGTCCTTGCGGACACCGCCGCCGACGACGGCGAGCGTGTGTCCGTGCAGGTGCATGGGTGAAACACGATGTCGGTCGCCACGATCGTGGTGGCGCTCAACGCTCGGCTGCTGCGGCGGGTCGGCTTGATCCCGCGGCCTCGATAAGGACGTGACGCGGCCGGGTTGGGTGTCGAGGGTCAGCGGATGGGCGAGGGTCACGAGAGCGAGTTAGAGCCGCTGGGTTCGCGGCCCTGCCGCGTACCTGCCGCGTACCCGCCGGGCTCCAGGCAGCCCGGGCGCAGGGGCCGCACCTGGGCGCCGTGGCCGCCAAGTCGACAGCGCGCCCGTCCCGTTGATCACCGGGGGCTGACCGGGGCCGTATGCGACAAGGACAACCGAGGGGCCGTCCCGTGCTCGCCGCGGTTGTGGCTAGAGCAATGACACATGCACGTGGTCGGTGTGGTTTGACGGTCCGCTGTAGGACTTCCAGCCGGTTGCCGGGAACCAGATCTGCCGGTTCCAGATCACGTAGTACACGCCGAGCCGGTCGGCGTTGCGGATCAGGAACGCGGCGAGGTTGTTCCCGTACATCCGGGTGTCCTTACTGCGCCAAGGGCTGAAGCCGCTGTTCTGCAGCGACCAGTCGCAGGCGAGGCCCCTGGGGTGTTCCCACGGACCGCCCGGCCGGTAGCAGCCGACGAACCGGTTGAAGCCGGCCCGCTTAACCTCCTTGTACATGTGCAGCGTGCGCGGCGTGACGCAGCCAGCGGTGGTGGGGTCCTTCTCGCTGCAGCCCTCGGACTTCCAGTCGCCGTCTGAGGTGCGGCCAGGGGCGATCCGGGCAACCGGCGAGGTGGCCGACACCAGGCCACCGGTGAAGCCCTGCCCGCCCACGAGCGCGAGCGCCTTCTCCGCCTCACGCTTGTCCCGGGCCATGTCATTGGTGAGCTTCTGCTGCTCACGCACCTCGGCGTCGAGCGCCAGCTTCGCCTGCTCGGCGCGCGTCTTGACAACGCTAACCTCGGCGAGCTTCTTGGCATTGACCATGTTCAACTCGTCCAGCGCGACAGCACGCTGGGCGAACGAATCAGGGGCGTTGCTGTCCAGCAGCATGGCGGCCACACCGAGCCGACCAGTTCGGTAGGACTGCATGGCGATATGACTCACCTGCGGCCTCAAGGCGTCCAGCTCCGCCTGGGCGCGGTCGACCTGCAGCGCGAGCTCGAGCTGGCGCTTCTTGGACTTCTCCAGCTTCGCCTTGGCCCGGGCGTAGGCGCGGTTCGCCCTCTCGATGACGTCGTTGAGCAGCCGCGGCTCGCTGTCATCCTCGTGACCCGACGGCGTCGGCGTCGAAGGTGCAGCCGTCGCCGGGTCGGGACCGATGACGATGGCGAAAACACCCAGCGTGGCCACCACCGGTGTCATCCAGCGGCGCAAGCGTGCCGTCACAGGTCCTCCTTCCGACTGATCAGCGTTCCCATGATTAGGTGCGTCACGGATGATGGCGGTAATCACCACTCAGTAATCCGGCGTCCTTGCGGGTCGAGCCCACTCGGCGTTGGGTCGCTGCCTGGACCGGCTCGCCCACCGGTGGGATCACCCCCGCTCAGGGCCTCGAGCGCGACGTTCCGCCTCGACGGCCACTGGTTTGCAGGCCGCTCCTTGGGGATACGAGATTGTGGGACGTGTCCACCATCGGCGGTGTCGACTGCGGGGTCGCGCCCAGCCGTGGTGACCAGCGCCGCCAGTGCGGTGGTCAGCGGTACGGCGGCGATCAGTCCGAGTGTGGCGACCGCGCTGCGGACGATCTCCTGGGCCAGGAACTCGCTGGTGAGGATCTGGCTCACCGGCCGAGAGTCGGCGGTGAGCAGGAGCAGCAGCGGCAGCGAGGCGCCCGCGTACGCCAGCACGATGGTGTTGACGGTGGAAGCGATGTGAGCCCGGCCGACCCGGGTCGCCGCGCGATAGAGCTGGAGCCGGGACAGTGCCGGATTGGCGTGCGCAAGCTCGGTGACCGTGGCCGCCTGGGTGACCGTGACGTCGTCGAGGACCCCGAGGGAGCCGATGATGATCCCGGCCAGTAGCAGGCCGTGCAGGTCGACGTCGGCCTGGAACATCGACAGCGTGGTGGCCTCCTCACTGCCATAACCGGTCAGGTGGGCGGCAGCGGTGGCCAGGGTGGCGAGCAGGCCGGTCAGCACCAGGCTGCCCAGCGTGCCGAGCACCGCCACCGACGTCTGCGCGGTGACGCCGTGAGTTAGGTACAGCACCACGAACATGATCAGGGCCGAGCCGGTGACCGCGATCAGCAACGGCGAGCCGCCAGCGGAGATGCTGGGCACGACGAAGGCGAGCAGGATCGCGAAGGTCGCCCCGAGCCCGGCTAGCGCCGCGAGCCCCCGCAGCCGTCCGAACGCCACGATCGCGGCCGCAAAGAGCGCCACCAGCCAGATCAGCGGCTTGCCGCGCTGGTGCTCGGCGATGTTGTAGGTGCTCACCGTCGGGTCGGCCGGATCCATCAACTGGACAAGAACGATCGCATCCCCGACCGCGACTTGGGGAGCGCCCGGGCCAGACGGCACCGGCATCTGCGCCTGTTCTCCGGTGTCCGGGCCCTGCTCGATCTGGACGGTGACCGTTCCGCACGGCCCGTCCTGCGCGGCCGGGCTGCCCTCCGGTACCTCTGACGCTGGCGGGCAGGGTTCCGTCACCACCTTCGTGACCGTGCCGTGGTAGCGGGGAACGGGGTCACTCTGCTCCCCGGCAGGGGTGTCACGCGGCCAGAGCACCAGGGTGGCGATCACGGTGATGACAAAGAGGGGGACCACCGTCGCGACGAGGATCCGCCGCACCCGCGGGGTGGACGGTGCGGGACGGCTGTGGTCAGCACCCACTGTGAGTCTCCCAACGGTCGAGGCGGCCGGTGTCGGCGACTGGCCTGATTACTGGTTGGAGGTGCCCACCTCGACGCGCTGGGCATCACCTGTGGCGCGACTTTAGGCGCCACCACGCACGGCGACTGGGAAACGCGCTACTCCTGCGTCGTCAAGCAAGAGCGCCAAGGTGTGTCGGTGTAGGCCGTTCGCCGACGGACTCGTGGCACCGGTCGGCCGCGACACGCCGTCCTCGAATGCACCTCATCCCCCGTCTACCGCACCGCCTACTATCAGTAGATAGTAGGCGGCGGGAGGGTCGATCCGCGGCGGGGGTGGCACCTCATCGTTGCCGACAGAGAGGGCGTCACCGGGCGAGCGCCGTCCTCTGTTCTTAACCGTGCTTACGGCTGTCGCCGCGCTACGCCTGCCTCTAGCAGCTCGGTGGCCGGCTGATGTCTCTGCCGCACACCTCACCTTCGGGCGCATATGCGCCCATCGACCCTCCCGGACGGGCATGCTCGTAATGATCAGGAGGAGGCGACATGTATGCAGGAGCCGCCGCGATGGCACTGGTGGCGGCTGTCTTCGTCGCCGGGTTGTACGGCCTGCACCGCCTGCTCGCCCTCGCGCCCGACCCACTCGTGATGCTGCCGTTCCAGTCCGGATGGAGGCCCGAGGAACACGCGCTGTCCCGGTACCACGTCAGGTGGTACCTCTCGACCCTGCTGTTTCTCGCATTCGACGTGGAAATGCTCTTCATGTACCCCTGGGCGGTCGTCGTTGCCGAGATGGGCGCCACGGCGATCGTCGAGATGTTCCTCTTCCTCGGTGCGGTCTTCGTCGCGGTGGTGTGGGCCTGGAGGGAGGGGGCTCTGCGGTGGGTTTGAGCAACGCCCTGGCCAGGTACGCGGTTAACCACGCCCACGTCCTCCTCGTGGAGATGCCGGGGCACTGGCTGACGCGCGCCGCGGCCGAGCAGCACCTCCTTGCCCGGGGCTGGCTGTTCGCCTCGTCGCCCGCGGACGCGGACGTGCTGGCACTCTGCGGCATCCCGGGCCCAGAGATGACAGCGATTGCCGCAAGGCTGTGGGAGCAGTTGCCCGGGCCACGCGCCCGGGTCCAGATCAATGCACCGCACCTCGCGGCGGCGGCGTTGGAGAGCGCCGCCACCAAGCTCCTCGATCTGAGCCTGCAGCGCGACGACAGCCAGGGCCGATCGACTAGGCCCGATGGCGAGCAGCGCCGTGACAACGAATCGGAGGGCCGCGACGGCGGCCACGACCACGGCGGCCACGGCACCCATGCCGGCAAGGGCGAGATGGACGACGGCGGTCACGCTGAACACAGCGCCGTGGACCATGGGACGTCCGGCGGCCATGGCGACAGTGGCGATCACGGTGGCATGGGCGACGGCATGGACATGGGCCACGCCGGCATGGGTCACAGCGGGATGAGTCACGGCGGCATGGACATGGCGCCGGCCGGGATCCCGTTGGCTCGCGGAGGCGAGGACCGCGACGGCCTGGAGCTCGACGTCCTGCGCCTTCGTCTGGGTCCGGTGCTGCCGTATTGGCCGACGGGCCTAGTCCTACGCTGCTCATTGCAGGGTGACCTCATCGTCCACGCAGAGCCCACCCTGGTCGACGCCCACGACACGCGTTACGACGGTGGCGTGAATCGCGCTCACCATCGTGCGGCGCGTCGCTGCGACAACGCGGCAGGACTGCTCGCCCTCGCGGGTTGGGAGGACGCGGCCGGCCGTGCCCGGCGTCTGCGTGACTGGCTGCTGAGCGACGGGGACCGGCGGACGGCGGCCCGGGACCTCGACCGGCTGCGTCGCCGCGTCAAGCGTTCGTGGCTGCTGCGGTGGTCGCTGCGCGGAGTCGGGTGCCTTTCTGCGGCTGACCTCGCGCGGCTGGATTTGCCCGGCCATCTGCGCGGAGACACCCACGACCGCCTGCTTTCCATGATCCAGCGAGCGGCCGGTGACATCGCCGGCTCCGCCGGCGGCAAGGGCGACGCTGGCGAGTACGTGTCGATCGTCAAGATCGGTGATGTGGTGCAGGGGCTGGACATCGCCACTGCGCGGTTGGTCGTCGCCAGCCTTGACCTCGACCCGCTGTCGGCGGCGAGCGTGGTGGCGCATGCCTGACTCGACCGTCACGGCGGTTCCCGCCGGGTGGGCACTCGCCGCGGCCGCGATCTTGGGTCTCCTCGTGGCCTTCGCCGCGGTCGTTGACGGGCTTCTCTCGGCGCGGACAGCGGGCGCCGGGCCGTCGGGTGTGACCCGACCGCTGGGGGAGGCGGCCCGGCTCGTACGGCAGCGGCGCAGAACGACTGTCGCGGCCGACACCTTGCTGTGGCGGATCGGCAGTTCCGGTCTGCTGTTCATGGCGTTGATGATCGTGACGGTCGTGCCTCTGGGGCAGTGGACGCTGTTCGACCTCGACGTGGGGGTGGTGTGGCTCAACGCGATGGACGTCCTGGCGTGGGCGTTCGTGTGGCTGACCGGGTGGGGCGCCAACTCCACGTACTCGTTGATCGGGGGCTACCGCTTCCTGGCGCACGGACTGGCCTATGAACTCCCGCTGATGTTCGCGCTCGTGGCGCCAGCGGTAGCCGCATCGAGCCTCAACGTCGGGACGGTTGCGGCAGCGCAGACGGACCTGTGGTTCGTGGTGTGGATGCCCGCCGCGTTCCTGGTCTACTGCACCGGGGTCGTCGCGATCGCGGTCTGGGGACCGTTCACGCCAGCGCTCGGCTCCGACATCGCCGGCGGCGTCACCACGGAGTTGTCCGGCGTCGACCGACTGGTGTTCCAGGGCGGACGCTATGCCCTACTGGCCGCGGGAGCCGCGTTCGCCGTACCGATGTTCCTCGGAGGTGGCAACGGTCCGCTGCTGCCCGGCTGGGCCTGGGTGCTGGTAAAGACGAGCGCCCTGCTCGCTGTCTTTGTGTGGCTGCGACGCCGGCTTCCCGCTCTGCGGCCGGACCTGTTCATGGAGGTCGGGTGGGTAGTGCTCCTACCCGCCGTGCTTGTCCAGGACCTCCTCGTCGCCGTCATCGCAGTCTGGAGAACCTGAACGATGATCACCGCCATCTCGTTCTGGGCGCTCGCCGTCGTCGCCCTGCTCAGCGGGGCCGCCGTCTTCTGGGTCAACTCAATGGCCCGAGCCAGCTACTCCCTCGCGCTGTCGTTCATCGCGGTCGGGGTGCAGGTGCTGCTGCTGCAGCAGAACTACATCGGTGTGGTGACGATCCTGATGATGGTGATGGAGATGGCCGTGATGGCCGTCTACATGGTGATGTTCATGGGCATGAACCCGGCGCTGATGCCGATGAGCATGGTCCACGACAAGCGACACGCCCTGGCTGCCTCCGTCGGTGTGTTTGTCGCCCTGACCGCCGGGGTGCTGCTCGTTCCGTGGCCGGCCCGCCGCGGCGCCCCTGCCGAGGACGTGACGGCCGCGCTCGGTGAGGAGCTGATGGGCCCGAAGATGCTAACGATGATCATCGTCGGGGTGGTCATGGCGGTCACCATCGTGGCTGGCGTGGTGCTGGCAGCGCACCGCACCCGCTACGACCGCTTCGGTGACGACCTGCGCCGCCGTCCCGCACACGACCCACAACCGGGTGGGGTCGGCCGATGACCCTGCAGACCGTGCTGCTGATGGCGGCGGCCCTGTTCAGCGTGGGCCTGTACGGCGCGCTGTCCCAGCAGGTCGTGGTGATGGTGATGATGGGCCTCGAGCTGATGCTCAACGGTCTCATCCTGGCCGCCGCCGGTTTCTGGTGGTTCCTCGCCCCGGACCCATCCGGGCAGGTATTGCTGTTGGTGATCATCGCGGCGATGACCGTGGAGATGGCGATGGGCTTCGCGGTGGCCACCCTGTTACACCGGTTACACCGGGTCGATATGACCGACATGGCCGCGGACCTGTCCGGATGAGGGACCTCGCGCAGGTGTGCCTGTGGCTGCTGGTGGTCCTGCCGGCAGGCGTCGGCGCTCTGCTCGCCGCCGCCCGACGGGCGAACCGAATCGCCATCCCGATCTCCTTGACAACCGCCACCACGATGGTGGGCCTGTCGGCGGTGGTGGCCGCCGCCCGCCCCGCGGTGTCGGTGCCCTTCCTGGCCGGCGCCGACCTCGCGCTGGCCGTCGACGGGCTCGCCGCCCTGATCCTGCCCACGCTCACCGTGGTGACCCTGCTGGTGCTGCTCGCCTCGACCGGGGAAATTCGCGCGTCGACCGCCCGGTTCCACGGGCTGATGCTGATCTTCGCCGCCGCGGTCGCGTTCACCGCGGCGGCGGCGACACTGCCGGCGCTGCTGCTGGCGTGGGAGATCATGGGCGCCGCGTCGTACGCGTTGATCGGTTTCCGGTGGCGCGACGAGGACCGGATGTCAGCCGGCCTCACCGCATTCCTCACCACCCGCGCCGCCGACCTGGGCCTCTACGCCGCCGCCGGGGCAGCGCTCGCCGGCGGCGCGGGCCTGGCCCTGGCGGACCTGTCGCAGAGCAGCCCGGGATGGCGCCACGTGATCGCCGCCGGCATCCTGGTCGCCGCGTTAGGCAAGGCCGCGCAGCTGCCGTTCTCGTTCTGGCTGTCCCGGGCGATGGCCGGCCCGAGCGCGGTGAGCGCCCTGCTGCACTCGGCGGCCATGGTGGCGATGGGCGGCTACCTGCTGCTGCGAGTCCAGCCGCTGCTCGCCGCCACCGGGTGGGCGGGCCCGGTGACCACCGGGTTCGGTGCCGCGACCGCGCTGCTGCTCGCAGCGGTGGCGGTGGCGCAGCGCGACCTCAAGCAGCTGCTCGCCGCCTCCACCGCCGCCCAACTCGGCTTCGTGGTGATGGCAGCTGGCGCCGGAACGGTCGCCGGCGGCGCCGCGCACCTCGTCGCGCACGCCGCGACCAAGGCGCTGCTGTTCCTGGCCGCCGGGGTGTGGCTGACCGCGTTGGGCACCAAGCGGCTCGCCGGCCTGCGCGGGGTTGTCGGGCGGTGGCGGCTGGTCGGCTGGTCGGCCACGGTCGGTGCGCTCGCTCTCGCGGGGATCGCACCGCTGTCGCTGTGGGCGACCAAGGACGCCGTCCTCACCGCCGCCGGCGAGCAGTCGCCCTGGCTGTACGCCATCGGCCTCGCCGCGTCGGCACTGTCCGCCGCCTACGCCGCGAAGATCCTCGTCGTCATCTGGCCGCGGGTACCCGCCGACCGCCGGGCCGAGGTGGAGACCCACTTCGACGAGGAGGAGCGCGGCAACCGGCGCGTGACACTGCGGCAGCGAGGACCTCTGGTGCTGCTGGCGGTGGGCGCCGCGTACGCCGGTCTGCTGGCGCTCCCGCCGCTCGCCAGCACCGTCGCCCGGGCCGTCGGCCAGGCCGGCGGCTCTCACGCCTCCGCCCGGGAGTTGGTCGTGTCGGCGGCAGTCACCCTCGGGGTCCTGCTGGTGGTCCTCGCCCGCCGACGGTTGCCGGAGCCACGCTGGGCGCTGCGCTGGATGGGGCTGCAGGCGGCCGCGTCAGCGCTCGTGACGCGCCCCACGCTGCGCTGCGCGAACGCCCTGGCCCGGTTCGACGACCGGGTCCTGGACCGCACAATCACCGGCGCCGCTCGGGCCGTGGTGTCCCTCAGCCGTCGCGCCGCCCGCTTCGACGACCGGGTTGTCGACCGTGCCGTGACATCAACCTCCGAACTGTCGATGCGGGTCGCGGCGCGCGCGGCCCGGGCCGATGACCGGTGGCTCGACGAGGCGGTGGAACACCTGGCCGCCAGGGTGCGTCGGCTGGGCCGGCTGGCCCGCCGGCCGCAGACCGGCCAACTGCACCAGTACTACCTGCAAGCCGTCGTGGTCCTCCTCGTCGGCGTCGTCCTCCTCGTGACGTTGGGGTGAGCCGTGCTCAGCGTGATCATTTTCTTGCCCCTCGTCGCCGGTCTGATCCTGGCCGTCCTCCCGCGGCTGAGCGACCGGATCGCCCGCTGGGCGTGGGTGGCGGTCACCGCCGTCGACCTCGCGCTGATCGTCGGGCTCTGGCTGCGCTACGACACCCCGGCCCCCGGAGGCCTGGCGTTCGAGGAGCAGGCGGCATGGATCCCCGGCGTGAACAGCAGCTACCACCTCGGCGTCGACGGTCTGTCCCTACCGCTGGTCGCGATGACCGCGGTGATCTTCCTGGCCTGCGCGGTGTACGCGCTGCGCAACCGTCACCGCCCGCGCGGGCAAGCCGCCCTGTTCCTGTTCCTGCAGAGCGTCAGCCTCGGTCTGTTCATCGCCGCCGACCTGATCCTCTTCTTCGTCTTCTTCGACCTGTCCATCGTCGGCATGTACTTCGTGATCGCCGCATGGGGCCACGGCGACCCTGGGCGCTCAGCGATGAAATTCTTCCTCTACACCTTCCTCGGCTCGCTGGCGCTGCTCGTCGGGTTCATCGGCCTGTACGTCGCCGCCGATCCGCACACCTTCGACATGCCGGCGCTGGCCGCGGCCACACCGTTGGCCGACCGGCCCCTCGCCGGCGGGCTGGTGCTCGCCGCGATCCTGATCGGCCTGGCGGTGAAGACCCCCACCGTTCCCTTCCACACGTGGTTACCGCCGGCACACACCGACGCCCCCGCCGTCGGCTCGGCGGTGCTGGCCGGTGTGCTGCTGAAGATGGGCACCTACGGCTTCGTGCGCATCGCCATGCCGATGCTGCCCCAGTCGTGGCGCGCCTGGGCCTGGGTGATCATCGTCGTGGGCGTGGTGTCGGTGCTCTACGGTGCGCTCGTCGCCCTGGCCCAGACCAACCTCAAACGCATGATCGCCTACACGTCGGTCAACCACATGGGCTACATCGTCCTCGCCGTCGGCGTCGCGGGCCTGGTGGCCACCGACACCGCGCAGGCCCGGACAATCGCGGTGACCGGCGCGGTCACCCAGATGGTCAGCCACGGCCTGATCACCGCCGCGCTGTTCCTGCTCACCGGCGTCCTACGAGACCGCGCCGCCAGCTACGACATGCGGGAGTACGGCGGACTCGCCGCCACCGCACCCAGCTTCGCGGCGCTGTTCGCCGTCGGCGCGTTCGCCTCCCTGGGCCTGCCGGCGTTCACCGGCTTCATCGCCGAGTTCCAGATTTTCACCGGCAGCGTCGCCGCCGCCCCAGCCACCGCCGTGGCGATCCTCGGCATCCTGATCACCGCCGCGTTGTTCCTGCGCGCGCTGCAACGCGTCTTCACCGGCGACACCCGGGGCCATTCGGTCGGCTTCAGCGACCTGCACCCCGCCGAGGTGTGGTCGGTCGGCCCGCTGCTGCTGCTCTCCCTGCTGTTCGGCGTTCTGCCGCGTCCGCTGCTCGACGTCATCGAACCCGCCGCCGCCAGCGTCGTCGACCTGGTCGGGAGGTAGCCGGTGGAAACGGAGATGATGCGGCCGCTGTTGCTGCTGCCCGAGATGCTGCTCGTCGTCGGAGCGCTCACCGCCCTGCTCGGCGGTTCGTTCGTCCCCCGAGACCAGCAGTGGAAGATTCGGGTCCTCACCGTCGGCGTCCTCCTCGCGGTCATCGTCACCGCCGCGATAGGGATGGCCGGGCCTGCACGGGCCGCCTTCGACGACAGTTACACCGTCGACACCGCCACCGGTGTGGCCCGGATCCTCACCTCGGCCGCGACGCTGCTGGTGCTCATGCTGGCCGCCGACGAGATCGCCGGAACGGCACGGGAGAGCGAGTCCTGCGCGCTGCTGCTCTTCGGCGCCGCGGGAACCGTGCTGCTCGCTGGTGCTGACGATCTGCTCGTCCTCGCCGCCGGTTTCCTCCTCGCCACGATCCCGCTCTACGGGCTCATCGGACTGGCGTTCACCGCCCAGGGCGCCGAGGCAGCGATGAAGACGTATCTCATGGGGGCGCTGTTCGGCATCCTGCTCCTACTTGGCGTGGCAATCCTGTCCGGACTCGCCGGTAGCACCGGTTACGCCGAACTCACCACCGCTCTGGCTGACGTGCCACCGGCGGCGGTGACCGGGGCGGTCGTCGCGCTCGTGGCCGGGCTGATGTTCAAGGCCGGCGCGGTTCCTGGCCACTTCTGGGTGCCCGACGCGGCGCAGGGTGCCAGTGCCACAGCGGCGACGTTCCTGACCACGGTTCCCAAGATCGGAGCGGTGGTCGCGGTGTACCGCCTGGTCGGCATCCTGCCCGACGCGGTGCCCTGGCCGGCGTTGATCGCGACCGTCGCGGTGGCGAGCATGACACTTGGAAACCTGGCGGCGTTCTGGCAATCCGACCCGCGGCGGCTACTCGGATGGTCGACGGTCAGTCAGGTCGGGTTCGTGCTTGTGCCCGTGGTGGTGGCTGGCAACAGCGACCTGGCGCTGCCGTCGCTGCTGGTCTACCTCACCGCTTACACGGTGACGAACATCGCCGCCTTCGCCGTCACCGCCGCCCTGCCCGACCGCCGGGACCTCGGCGACTACCAAGGCCTGGCGACCCAGCGCCCATGGCTCGCCGCCGCCCTGGTCGTGGCGCTTCTCGGACTGGTTGGCACCCCACCCACCGGCGTGTTCGTCGGCAAGCTGACCACCGCCACCGCCGCCTGGGACGGTGGCCACGGGTGGCTCGCCGTCGTCGTCTTCCTCAACACCCTGCTCAGCCTGTTCTACTACTTGCGCTGGATTGTCCCCACCTACCGTCAGCCGCAACGAGACGCTCCCGCGCGAGGAGAAACCCGCTCTCGACGGCAGTGGTCTCCGATCACCGCGGTCACGGCCGCCGCCCTCAGCCTTGCCGCCGGTCTGGCCGGGGGAGTGGTGTGGACCGCGGTTAGCGGCCCATAGGGGCAAGCCGGCGCGGATCCACATGCGGCCGCCCGCGTCTCGGACGAGAATCTCCACGACTGGGGCGATGGTTGGCGCGGGGCGGGAAGGCCGGGGGCCAGGCGGTTCCTCATTGGCCTCGCCACGAGCAAAGGCCGGTGCTGCGCGTCCATCGCTGGGCGGGACGGGCTGTCATCGCCGGTACGCCAGATTCGCCATCATGCCCGCCTGCCCGTGGTACACGTTGTGGCAGTGGGTCATCCACTGACCGGGGTTCGTGGCGTCGAAGTCCACAGCGACCGTCCGGTGCGGGGTGACGATGACAGTGTCCTTGCGGGCGCCACCGCCGGTTACAGCGAAGGTGTGCCCGTGCAGATGCATGGGGTGGAACATCGTGGTGCGGTTGACGAATTCGAGCCGCACCCGCTCACCTCGCTCGACCAGAAGCGGGTCAGCGTGGTTAAAGGTCACACCGTTGATCGTCCACCGGTAGGGCGTCATCGACCCACCCAGCACGAGCCGGTGCACCCGGTCCGGTCGCTGCCGAGTCAGGGCCACGCTGTCCGCGGCACGCAGCGTGTGAGTAAGGAGCACACGCCGGTCCAGTTCGACCGGCCGGTCCATAGCCGAGGGCGGGTCCCCGGCGCGGGTGCGCACCAGGGCGAGCCCTCGCCCACGCTTTCCCTCGGCGGCGGCGACCAGCGGGAACACTCCGTCAGCGAGTTCCGCTGCGACATCGACCCGCTCGCCCATCCCGAGCACGAGCGCGTCGGTCGTCGTCGGGACGACCGGGAAACCGTCAGTGTGCGTCACCGTCATCCGATGCCCACCCAGCGCCACTCGGAACGCCGTGTCGGAGCCGGCGTTGACCACCCGGATCCGCACCCGCTGCCCAGGCCTGGCGCGGAAGGTGACCGGTGCGGCGGGAACCCGGCCGTTGATCAGGTAATGGGGGTAAGCGACGTCCCCGGCGCCGCCCAGCAGCGGCGAGGTCATCGTCTCCATCCCGGCCATATTCCCGTGCCCGCCCATGTCGCCCGGGCCCGTGTCGTCCATGGCGCCGTCGCCCACGCCGGGCATGCCGCCCCCGCCGCCATGATCCATCTCCGGAGTGTCGCCGTGGCCGGACATCGCCCTTAGCGCGGCAAGCACCTGTTCCGGAGTGCGGCCGGTGCCGTCGACCCAGTCGTCGAGCACCACGATCCACTCGTGGTCATAGCCGCCGGTGTCGTGCGGGTCGTCAACGATGAGAACTCCGTACAGCGCCCGGTCGAGCTGCAGCCCGGAATGCGGGTGGTAGAAGTAGGTGCCAGGGTCGGGGGCGATGAACTCGTAGCGGTGCTGAGCGCCGCTGGGGATCGGCGCCTGGGTGAGACCGGGGACGCCATCCATGTCGTTGCGCAGCGCGATGCCGTGCCAGTGAACGCTGGTGTCGGCGGGCAGTCCGTTGAGCAGATCGACCCGGATCAGGTCACCGGCGCGAGCTCTAATCAGGGGGCCAGGCAGGTCTTCCGCGTATCCCCAGGTTCGCACCTGCGGTCCGCCCAGGTCGACGGTGACCGGTCGTGGACGCAGTGTTGCTGTCACCGTGCCCGCGCCGGGCCAGCGACGGCCCACACCGACGCGAGGCACCAGGTCATCGTGCGGAGTCACGACCGGAGGGCCGACAACGCCGTCGGCCCAGGCGGCGGTGTCGGTGCCTGCTGCCACCCCCACCGCGCCCGCCAAACCGACGAGCAACCGACGGCGGCTGATGGCGGGTGTCATGACAACTCC
This sequence comes from Micromonospora sp. NPDC005171, assembly GCF_040608575.1. Taxonomy (NCBI): domain Bacteria; kingdom Bacillati; phylum Actinomycetota; class Actinomycetes; order Micromonosporales; family Micromonosporaceae; genus Micromonospora; species Micromonospora sp. NPDC005171. Next base: position 20,382 of record NZ_JBEXIM010000047.1, read on the forward strand.
TCGGTCCGAAACGGCGGCCGAGCGGCGTCGGCCTAGTCGGTGATGTCATGTACAAGTCTCGCCGTGACGGCCCGGAACATGGGGGGGTTTCACGAGCGTTGCCCTGTTTGAGTGGCTGTTTGGCGTCTCGGTGCCCAAGTCGCTATCTGAAGCGTTTCCAGCCGCGCTGAACGCCTAATGCCTGATGACCACGACGCCAACCAAATGGGCGGAGATGCGTAGGTGCAGGGCCTGTCCCTGCCGTCCCGTTCGGCCGACCAAGTCACCCCGCTGCACCGTTGATTCGTCGACGCGCGAGGAGTCCGCCGGGCGGGGCAGCAGCGCATACCCCTCCCGGGGTAGCGGTAGGTGCTCGCACCCACCGCCTCTACGAGAGCTGCTTCGCCGCAGGTAGCGGCCCTTCGCCACGGACTGGTTGCCATATACCCCCGGGGGGTATATGGTGCCGGTTGGAGGTGGACGGCATGAGACACGAACACACGACCCACACTGAACCGACGGTTTTCCCCGCTGAGGCGCGACACGATGGACATCAGGTGCAGGTTGGCGAGCAACCCACCGGTGGATCGCACGGCGGGCATGCCGGCGGTGCCCGACCCGCGGATAGCCACAAGGGTGGGCACCACGACCATGCGGGGCACGGACCCTCTGGGGGGCACGCGGGTCATGACAAGCACGTGGGGCACGACCCGGAGCAGTTTCGGCGCAAGTTTTGGCTGAGCCTTGCGCTGACGGTTCCGATCGTGGCCACCAGCCACATGGTGATGGACTGGTTCGGCTACACGCTCGACTTCCCCGGCATGAGCTGGGTTGGCCCGGTTCTGGGGTCGGTCGTCTTCTTCTACGGAGGCTGGCCCTTCCTGGTCGGCGGCGTCCGCGAGGTCCGTGACCGGGCTCCCGGAATGATGCTGCTGATATCGATGGCGATCACGGTGGCCTACATCGCGTCGCTGGCCACCAGCCTCGGCGCGTTCGATCTGGACTTCTGGTGGGAGCTGGCCGCGCTGGTCACCATCATGCTGCTGGGCCACTGGCAGGAAATGAAGGCGATCGGCCAAGCACAGGGCGCCCTCGCCGCGCTGGCAGCACTGCTGCCTGACGACGCCGAACGCATCGATGACGACAGCACCGTGCATCGGGTACCGGTGTCCGAGCTGAGGGTCGCCGACGTGGTACTGGTTCGCTCTGGTGCCCGGGTGCCGGCCGACGGCCGGATCGTCGACGGGGCCGCGGAATTGGACGAGTCGATGATCACGGGGGAGTCCCGGCCGGTTCCGCGGGGCGTCGGAGACAGGGTCGTGGCCGGCACGGTGGCGACCGACTCCGCGCTACGGGTCCGGGTCGACGCGGTAGGGGAAGACACCGCTTTGGCCAGCATCGGTCGGCTCGTGGCGCAGGCGCAGGCCTCCAGCGGCCGGGCGCAGGTGCTGGCTGACCGGTTCGCCGCGATGCTCTTCTACGTCGCCACCGCCGCCGCGCTGGTCACCTTCGCTTCTTGGTGGGCGCTGGGTGATCTCGACCAGTCCGTGGTGCGGACGGTGACGGTCCTGGTCATCGCCTGCCCCCACGCCCTCGGGCTGGCCATCCCGCTGGTGATCGCACTGTCCACCGCGGTGTCGGCGAAGGCCGGCATCCTGATCAAGGACCGCCTTGCCTTGGAGCGGATGCGCACCGTCGACGCGGTGCTGTTCGACAAGACCGGCACCCTGACAAAGGGCGCGCACACCGTCACCGCGACCGCCGCAGCTAGCGGCGTCAACGAGAACGACGTGTTGCGCATCGCCGGCGCGGTCGAGGCAGACAGCGAACACCCCCTCGCCAAGGCTCTGGTCAAGGTCGCGCAGGACCGCGGGCTGCGGACGAGCGCCAGCGACTTCCGATCCCTGACCGGTAGAGGAGTCCAAGCCGTCGTCGACAACGCCACCTGGGCGGTGGGCGGCCCCGCTCTACTACGGGAGCTTGGCGCCGCGGTCCCCGACGAGCTGGCCAGCGCAGCGCAAGGTTGGTCGGCGCGCGGCGCGGCGGTGCTGCACCTGATCCGCCTGCCGCAGGCCGGTCAGGCGACCGCGGTGGGCGCGTTCGCCCTCGAGGACGAGGTCCGTCCCGAGGCCCGCGAGGCCATCGCCGAGCTACGCGAACAGGGCGTCAAGAAGATTGTCATGATCACCGGAGATGCACGCTCGGTCGCCGAGGCGGTCGCCGCCGACCTGGGCTTCCGGCCCGGGGTGGACGAGGTGTTCGCCGAGGTGCTGCCGGCCGGCAAGGACCAGGCGGTCGCCGACCTGCAGGCCCGAGGTCTGACCGTGGCGATGGTCGGCGACGGCGTCAACGACGCTCCCGCCCTGGCCCGCGCCGACGTGGGCCTGGCCATCGGGGCCGGCACGGACGTCGCGATCGAGTCCGCCGGGGTGATCCTGGCATCCTCTGACCCACGGGGTGTCACCGGCGTGATCCGGCTGTCCCGGGCGTCGTACCGCAAGATGACCCAGAATCTGGCCTGGGCCGCCGGGTACAACGTCGTGGCCATTCCCCTCGCGGCTGGTGCGCTGGCCTGGGCGGGGGTCACACTCAGCCCGGCGGTGGGAGCGGTGCTGATGTCCGTCTCCACCATCGTGGTGGCGCTGAACGCGCAGCTGCTGCGCCGGGTCAAGCTCAGTCCCGGGCAGCACTGACTCAGCAGAAACGGCGGCCCGATCGGAGTTACCCGACCGGGCCGCCGGCACAGAGGCGGGTGCGAGCCATCTAGGCCCCGGCTTAGGGCAGCATCGACTGCCACGTCACGCCCGCGTCGGGGCTGCGCAGCACCCGGCCGTCCCGGGTGGCCAGGTAGATCACGTTCTCGTGCACGGTCAGAGCGGCCGGGGTGCCTGGCGCCCGGCTAGGGGCGGACGACCAGGTCGCTGCTGCGTCGACGGAGTGCACCAGCGTGCCGTCCGCCGTGATCGCCACCAGCTCCCGCGAGGACCAGTGCAGCAACACCGCGGGCGGGCCGCCGGCCGGCGTCCAGGTGCGGCCGCCGTCGGTCGAGCGGCGCAGGCCCTGGTCGGTGCTGGCCAGCAGGGTTCCCGGGCGGAGGGGGTCGACCGCCAGGTCGGAGGCCTCGAGCGTAGAGCGGGTCTCCCAGGTCATCCGGTCACTGCTGGCCATCAGGGCGCCGCTGCTCGAATCGAGGCCGTACACCACGCCGCCGGAGAAGCGCAGCAGGTGAAAATCGGCCTGCCCGCCCAGAGACAGACCTTGCCAGGAGTGGCCGGCATCGTTGCTGTGGATCAGCCCCAGGTGCGCCGGCCCGTCCTCGTCGGGGGCCGGGTGACCGGAGGCGAGGAACTCGTTAGGGCCGGTCACCGCGAAGCCCATGGTGTCCTGCCGGCCGTCCCCGACCCGCTCCGCCGCCACCCCGGAGAGCCGGAATACTCCGTGGTGGGTGGCCACATACAGCCGCCCATCGGCGGGGTTCACGCCAAGTCCGTGCACATGGCTGAGCCGGCCGTTGTCCGACGCCGTCGAGGCGGTCGACGGGGCGGGGTCGTCACGCCAACCGGCAGCAGTAGCCGCGGCTGTGACGAGCAGGAGGACGCCGACGACGACGCCAATCCACGCCATCCGATTCTGCCCCTTGAGGGCCACACCCGCTCCCTTGCCTCGATCCGATGATCCGCAGCGGCAACGCAGGCCGATCCCGCAGCTGTGCCCCGATCGTAAGCCATCTACTATTGCCCGATAGTAGTAGCGTCGGGAGCGTCACGGTGCAGACGTGGCAGCGACGCTCGGGTGGGCGCCTTTCGGATGGCGCGGCGAGGAGACTACCGGTGCATCAGGCCACGGCAGCACCTGACCGGACGATGCGGCGCGCAGCCTCAGTGGCGATGGCTGCGGTACTGGTCGCGGCGGCGGGGTTCGTGCTGCGTTTCGATCCCACCGACCGGTTCGCCGACCCGACCGGACCGTGCCTGTGGCACTCCCTGACCGGCATCAATGGCCCGGGCTGCGGCGGCACCCGCATGGTCTATTACCTCTTGCACGGGGATCTCACTCAGGCCGCCCGCCACCACCTGGCCGCGCTGGTAGCGGTGCCCTTCGTGGCCTACCTCGGCGTCCGCTTCGTCGCCTCGGCCTGGCTTGGACGTGAACTGCCCGCGCTGCGCCTGCCCACCTGGGCCTACGGGGCCTACATCGCCGGCTTCCTGCTCTACACCACCGTGCTGCGCAACCTGCCGTGGGCGCCGTTCTCCTGGTTCAACATCCCCAACCTCACGCCGTAAGACCCGCCCCTCGGACCCCCCGACCAAACAAGTCGCCATCACGCCACCCGCCTTCCTCCAGCACGACTGGTCGCCCCTTATGTCACCTACTATCCTGGATTCGTATGAACAGGACCGCACGCCAGCGCCCCGGCAGGCTCGTCAGCCTGCCGCGGGTGCTGCTGCTCGTCCTCCTGGCCCTCGGCGTCGCCGGAATGCACACCTTCGGCCACGGCAACGGCGGGCACACCACGAGCGGCCACGACGCCACAGCGGCGCTCATGCCGCACGACACGTTCACCGGTCCTGATCAGGACGACTCCGGCCACCAGGGTTTGATTGCCCAGATCCGCGAGCCGCGCCCTAGCGGCAGCCCCGATCTGGGCCTCTTCTCGGTCTGCCTGGCTGTGCTCGGCGCGTTCGGACTGGCCGTCGGACTGGCACTACTGCGTGTGCGATCCCACCGTGAACGCTGTGATGCGCGGACGCATCTCGCAGTTCACGGCGGCGGGCGCAGCCCACCCGCACTGTTGCTCGGCCTGCGCGTCGCCGCGGTGTCGGTGCTGCGGATATAGCAAACACCGGCGGTCACACCGACCGTCGATCCCTTATTCGCACACCAACAACCTGAAAGGCATTCCTTCACCATGATGCGCACCATCGTGATGCGTCGCGCCCTGCTGACCGGCGTCACCCTGTCCGCTCTCCTCGCCACCACCGCGGCATGTGGCGACGATATGAGCGGCATGAACCACGGCAGCGGCAACAGCCCAACAGTCACCGCTTCAGCGTCGGCGCAGGCCACCGCCAACGACGCCGACGTCATGTTCGCCCAGATGATGATCCCGCACCACCGTCAGGCCGTCGAAATGGCCGATCTGGCGCCGACCCGCGCCAACGATCCTGAGGTGAAGGACCTCGCGGCGAAGATCAAGGCCGCGCAGGACCCGGAGATCATGACGATGACGGGCTGGCTGACCGCGTGGGGCAAGCCCACCGCCGCGCCCGAGGGGCACGACATGCACGGCACGAGCTCGTCCGGCACGTCCGCAATGGCGGGCATGGCCAACGACGGGCAGATGAACGAACTCAAGGCCGCCAAGGGCAGCGAGTTCGACAAGATGTTCGCCCAGATGATGATCGCCCACCACAACGGCGCCATCGAGATGGCCAAGACCGAGCAGGCCAACGGCAGCAATCCGGAGGCCAAGGCCCTCGCCACGCAGATCGAAGCGGACCAGGCCGCAGAGGTGCAGACCCTGCAGAAGATCCTCGACCGCCTGTAACCACGAAAGGACGGCGGCCGGACCCACATAGGGTCCGGCCGCCGCCGTGTGGCCCACCACACCTGGTGCCGGGAACGACCCGGCCGTATTGGCCAGCCTGCGACGACTGCCCAATCCCGTACGGCCCCTGGACGTCGCCGCAGCCGCCCCCCGCCATCAACGCGGAATGCGGGCGTGCCGTCGCCGGTTGCGCCGGTGTACGCCGGAGCAGCACGCCCCGGCGCTCGCCATATCCGGCCCTTAGAGGCCAGATGGCGCATCCCCGTGATGCCAGCCCGACATCGGTCTGGTCACCCCGAGGAAAGGTGACAACGATGAACACGCCCACGCAATGGACCGAGGCTCGCACCGCAGTCGCGCGCAGGAGCGCTCGCGCAGTGGCCGGAGTGGCCCTCGTCGCCGCCGGCCTCGCCGCACCGGCGACCAGTGCGCTCGCCGCGCCGACGCAGGTACCTTCCGTCGCCGCGGTGCAAATGTTAGAAAAGCAGTCAGACAAGCGCGTCGACTACCGCTTCCAGGAGCAGCCGAACATCTACTTCTGCGGCCCGGCGTCAACCCGCATCGCGCTCAGCGCCCAAGGCAAGATTCAAAGTCAGGACGAACTGGCGGCCAAGCTAGGCACCACCGTCGCCGGGACGGCCTCGGCGTTCGACATCACCCGGGTCCTCAACCAGGAACTCGGCAAGGACGTCTACAAGACCGGCGAGATCCCCAACGACGCAGCCACCGCGGACGAGGTGCAGCGCCTCAAGGCTGACCTGAGCACCGCGATTGACAACGACCGCGTTGCCGTGGTCAACGTCATCGGATCCGGCACCGACGTCGACGGGCTGTCGCGCGACTTCCCGGTCGGGCACTACGTGACCGTCGTGGCCTACGACGGCGACCAGGTAAAGATTGCCGACCCGTGGCAGCCGGTGGGCGACGGCACCTACTGGATGTCCGTCGGCGAGCTGGCCGAGTGGGCTGCTTCCCGCGGCTACTCCGCCTGACATCGGCAATAGAGCAACACGCGGTGGTCCCTGGAGCACCAAATCAGGGACCGCCGCGTTCGTCCTGACGCCGCGCTACCCGCAGACTGCGTCACGGCGACGCGGGGCCAGCGTAGGCTGGCGGAAATGTGGGAGGCGCTGTGTCGGTGAACGGTCTGGGTGAGCTGGAGGCCGCCGTCATGGATGTGCTGTGGCAGGCGGACGAGCCCCTGCGCGTACGTGAGGTGCTGGATCGACTGACTGGACGCACCCTGGCCTACACGACCGTCATGACGGTGCTGGACAACCTGCACCGCAAACAGTGGGTGCTGCGTGACAAGGCCGGCAAGGCCTATCACTACCGGCCCGCCGGCAGCCGGGAGGAACTCGTCGCCCGGACCCTGCGGCGCATGCTGGAGACAAGCCTCCAACCGGATGTGGTGCTGCTGCACTTTGCCCGCTCCGCCTCCGATCGGGAACTGGCGGTGCTGCGGCAGGTACTTGACGAACGGACCGACTCCCGGTGAGCCCCGCCCTCGCCCTCATCGTCGGGGCGCTCGCCGTGGCCTGGCTCGCACCAGCGCTGCTAGAACGGGCCGTCGGCCCGGTCCGTGATCCGATCGCGGTGCTGCTCGCCTGGTGGGGCACTCTGGCCGCCGTGCTGCTGACCTTCGCCGCCGGCGTCACCTTGCTGCTCGCACCGGTCAACCGTCTGGGGGACTGGGCGGAGCATGTGGCGCACCACTGTTGGTTCGCGGTCCGGCATGGCCAGCTGCCCGCCCAGGATGAAGTCCTCGGCGTGGCCGGCGCGATGGCGGTCTGCGCGCTGGCCACACGATCAGTGGTCGCGGCGGTTCGGCATTGGCGTGCCCAGCGCGAGTCTCGCCAAGCGCACCATGACCTAGTGACGCTGCTCGGCGAAACCGTTACACCAGAACAGGAACCGGTACTGCGGGTTCCGCATCCCGCACCGCTGGCCTACAGCGTCGGTGGCCGCCGAGGAGTGCTCGTCGTCAGTGCTGGCGTCCTGCGACTACCGCCGGCGCAACGCGCGGCCGTGCTGTGTCACGAGCGGGCGCACCTACGCGGCCGGCACCATCTGATCGTCGCCATCGCGGAGGTCCTCGCCGCGGCCGCACCGTGGGTACCACTGACCCGCCGCGCGCCGCGCGCCATGCGGCTACTGGTCGAGCTGTGCGCCGACGCGGCTGCCGTCCGCACGTGCGGCGTGCCTGCGGTCCGCGGAGCGCTGATCGCCCTGAGCGGTGCCGCGCACCCCGCGCACGCCCTGCCCATGGCCGGAGCCGACGTGCCGACGCGGTTGCACCGCCTGCAGACCGCCACACCGCACCAGCGGATCGCGGCCCGTGTCGTACTTCCGGTGGTCGCGGCAATCGCGCCGGCACTGATCGGCGCCGTCACCGCTGTCGTCTTCTGCGCCTGACTCCGGCGAGGCGGCCAGCGCGTCGGTGGTCAAAGAGGAGCAGGGTGTCCATCGCCGATGCCGTCCCTGGCGCCACGCGATCGTCCCTCGACGACGGAGCGACAGGTGCGCCCCAGAGCCGCCGATCGTCCAAACGTGCCGTGCAGACAAGTGTGTCCCGGGCGCCGGGCGCCGGGCGCTGATGACCGACCTAGAGAGGTGGCCCCACCGCCCGCGTTGGCCATCGTGACGACCGGGACGACCCTTCGCCTGCGGCACCTGCCGGCCATCTCCCACGAATCCTTAAGCCGGTGACGGTCGCCACCCGGCGGTGGCTGTCACCGTATGAGCCAGCGGTTGCGGCGATGTTCATCCCCGCCGCGCCCTGCTGACCGGTCTAGCGCTCGTCGCTCCGATGCGGACACATGCTCCCACTGATCGGCGCCCACAAGCTCCAGCCCGACCTCTTCTACTATCGCCGCATCGTAGGTACCCGCTATTGTCGTTCCGTTACTGCTTGACGACGGGTCCCGGACACATGTCGCCGCGGTAGTTGATGCGGCGCGTACTCCGGGCGAGGAGCGAAATCGATGAGTAACGGATTTAGGCGCTCCAGGCGGTATGAGGAGAGCTTGGCAGTCCTACGTCCGGTCGCATGGTCCGCTCTACTGGCCGCCGCGGTGACGGTGGCGTTCGCCAACCCGGTGCACGCCGATCCGCCACTGCCCAATGTCATCCCCGACACAGGGACGCGACCATCATCCGCTGGGTCCTTACAACTGCCCGGCGGCCAAGCGCCGACAGCGCCGGCCCCCGGCGGTCCGATCACCTCGCCGCCAGCGAATCCTCTCGCAGGGCAGATCCTCGCCCTGGAAACCGAGGTAGCGGCCCTCGGCGAGCAACTGCTTCTGCTGCGGCAGGACCAGACACGTGCGAGCCTCTCCCTGCAGGATTCCGAACGGCAGCTACGCGAGGCGCGCGACGGTCTCCAGCAGGCACAGCAGACCGTTGTGCCCGCTGCCGCCGCTGCCCTCAAGCGGGCCGCCGCGGTGCCATCCGGCACGGTCGGCGCCGACCTGCATGAGCTGGGCGAGCTGGCCCGCGCCTACCGCGGACAGCAGGACGACGGCGATATCGACGACGCCGCCCGCGAGCTACGCCAAGCGCAGGCCGTCGAACAGGTGGCCTACGCCCGTCACGGTGTGGCAGCCGCGGCTGAGGAGGCGGCCCGCGGCCGATACGCCTCCTTAGAGACGACCTACAAGCAACGTGAAGCGGCGTTGCTCGCGCTGAAACGACGCAACGCTGATCAGCTGGCCGGGATCGAGCGGCAACGCGAAGCCGCCGAGCAGCGCCTCGGCGCTGATGTCACCGTAAGTGGCAGCATCGCGGGGAAGGCGGCGCACCCGCGGGCCCTGGCCGCCGTGCGGTTCGCCCTCGCCCAGCTTGGCAAGCCCTACGAGTGGGCCGCAGAAGGCCCGGATCGTTACGACTGCTCCGGACTGATCTGGGCCGCCTACCGCTCCAAGGGCGCCGACTACGACCAGCTGCCCCGGGTGTCACGCGACCAGTACAACGCCACTCGCAGCCGCACCGTCGACCGTAACTCCCTGCTCCCCGGTGACCTGGTCTTCTTCGCCTCCGGTACCAGTTGGAGCAGTATCCACCACATGGGCATGTACATCGGCAACGGCAAGATGGTTCAGGCGCCGACCACCGGTGACGTCGTCAAGGTCTCTACCGTTTGGTGGTCACGGTTCTTCGCTGCAACCAGGGTCATCGAGGAGGTGCCGGCCCCCAACACACCCCCCGTCAAGCCCACTCCCAAGCCCACGCAATCCAAGCCACCAACCCCAGGGCCCACCCCCACCCCCACCCCACGCCCGACCTCGAGCATGACGCCGAAGCCCACTCCCACTCCCACTCCCACGAACACCAAGCCCGGTCCAACGGTGACGCCCAGCCCCACGACCTCCCCGAGTGCGACCACCACCAGCACGCCGAGCCCCACGCAGACCAGGGGTTCCATCACGGCGACTCCGTCCCCAACGTGATTCATGCTCGTCGAAGCTTCGGCTGGCCTGCAGCGAGTCCTCACCTCTGACCGTCCCGACGGCATAGCTTGCGCCAGCATCGGGAGCAGTGACTGAAGGGCTCTGACGGCCCATGCCTGCCGAGTGCGATGCGCCGCCGTCCTGCTCATCCCGGGCCCGGGATGGCCACGTCTGCAATTGCGGGCCGAATTGAGCCATTGGCGTAAAGGGATCGCGATCTAGACTCCGCGAAACGGGGCCGGCCCGGCCGCGACGACGCCGACGTCCACTTCCGCCGTATCAGGCATTTCCTGCCAGCCGATGGACGCGGTCGCTGAATGAAGCTGCGACTCGCCGGGTGAGGTGACTCCGCAGGTCCTCATCGGTGGGGTTAACCCTCGGGCCACAGCAGCCTGGGCTTCGTCGGCGGCCGCGGCGCAGCCGCCGGACGAGCCTCAACCACCCGCGAACCTGTCCCTCGATCCGCCGGAGCTGCGGTGGTCTCCAGCCCGATCCGCCCAGTGCCGGTGCCCGTCACAGGCCGCCTTGCCCAATGGGCGAAGGCCGCATCCCGGGGTGAATGCACCGCGAGGAGGCGCCTGTTCGGGTGCCGTAGACGTCGATCATTGACATCACATACCCGTGGGGGGTATACATCTACCACTTACCCATACCCCCTAGGGGTAATAAGGAGTGGTTGTGATGTCATACGGATCCAAGCGGTGGTGGGCGCTCGGCCTCATCGCGCTCGCCCAGTTCATGGTCATCATGGACACCTCGATCATCGGCGTCGCACTACCTCAGATGCAGGCCGATCTCGGCTTCTCGCCGGAGAACCTGTCCTGGGTATTCAACGCCTACGTCGTCGCCTTCGGCGGGCTTCTGCTGCTCGGTGGCCGGCTGTCCGACCTGTTCGGCGCCCGTCGCGTGTTCACCGCCGGCTGGGTGATCCTCCTGGTCGGCTCGGTCGCGGCAGGCCTGGCTGACAGCGTCGCTGTGGAGCTGACCGCCCGCGCTATTCAGGGCGCCGGCGCGGCCCTCATCGCACCCTCAGCGCTGACCCTGCTGATGATGCTCTTCGGCGCCGAGCCGCGTGAACTCACCAAAGCGCTGGCCCTCTACGGGGCCGCCGCACCCGCCGGTGGCACTGCCGGCGTCTTCCTCGGCGGCGTCATCACCGAATATGTGAGCTGGCCCTGGGTGTTCTACATCAACATCCCGATCGCCCTGCTCGCCGTCCTCGCCACCCCGGCGCTGATGCCGGCCGGCGGCGCCCGCCGAGGCTCCCTTGACGTCGCCGGGGCGCTCACCGTCACCGCCGGTCTCGGCGCCGCCGTCTACGCCATCGTCCGCGCTCCGGAGGTCAGCTGGGCCTCCGCCCAGACGTGGATGGTCCTCGGCGGCGCCGTCGTCGCGCTGGCGGCGTTCCTCGCCATCCAGGCGACCCGTCGTGAGCCGCTGATGCGGCTATCCATCTTCCGCGCTCCGAACCTCGCCGCCGCCAACGTCGCCCAGTTGCTGCTCGGCGCGGCGTGGATTCCGATGTGGTTCTACCTCAACCTGTACCTGCAGCAGGTCCTCGGCTACAGCGCCTTCCCCAGCGGCGCCGCGCTGCTGCCGATGACCATCCTCATCATGGTCGGAATGATCGGCCTGGCTCCACGCGCCATCAACCGGTTCGGCCCCAAGCCCCTGGTGGTGACCGGCCTCGCGGTCCTCGCCGCCGGCCTCGGATGGCTCGCCCTGATCCGTCCCGACGGCACGTTCCTCGCCGACGTCCTGCCCGCCTCGCTTGTCGCGGCGCTGGGCATGTCGCTCGCCTTCATCCCATCCCTCGGCACCGCGATCTCCAGCGCCCGCCCTGAAGAAGGCGGACTGGCCTCCGGCATCGTCAACACCAGCTACCAGGTCGGCTCCGCCCTCGGCCTGGCCGCCATGACCGCGGTCGCTGCCTCTTCCGGGGCCGACCGGCTCGACGATCTGACGGCACTGACCGACGGCTACTCCGCCGCCTTCCTCGGCGCCGCCGCCATCGCCGCCGCCGGTGCTGCCATCGCCGCGATCACCCTACGCACCGCCGCGACCCGTCCGCAGAACACCGCCGCCGCCGAAACCACCCGGGTCCACTGACAGTCGCCCGACTGTGGCACCCATCGCGTCGACCCAGCCCGAAGAAGGAGACCGCCATGTGCAACCTTCGGCCAGATTCAGATCGCCTACGACCACTCGATGAACGCCGGAACCGTCAACGGCACCCTCGCCGTGAGTGACGAGACCGGAAGGCGGCGGCGCCCTCGCCCCGCCGTCTGATCACAGCTGGGGCGCCGGCCGTTACGGCCGGCGCCCCAATATGCGCACCGAAGTCACAGCTCCCGTTGGACGGCCCCGCACCGGGCATCTCCTGGCGCGTACCGAGACTCGCGTCGATCACCGAGCTGGTCCGCCTCCCTGCACAACCAAGGCCGCCCGGTCGGTGCCGCAGCGGTCGGTCAGTGTTCACGGCAGGTGACGCTAGAGGTCGGCTCGATCAGCCGCGCTTCATTAGCCGGCCGACCGCGGCCATCATCTCACTGGCCATCTCGTCGGCGCGGCCCTCAGCCGCCCCCTCGTGCATGCAGTGCCGGGCGTGCCCGTCGAGCAGCCCCAGCGCCACCTTGTCCAGCGCGGCCTGGATCGCGGAGATCTGGGTGAGCACGTCGATGCAGTAACGGTCGTCATCGACCATTTTCTCAATGCCCCGGACCTGGCCCTCGACGCGGCGCAGCCGCGCGAGCAACTGGTCCTTGCTGGCGGTATATCCCCGGGTCGGGGTCGGCGTGGGTGTGGTCATGCAGTTAAGAATAGCGTACCCCTTGGGGGTATGCTACGGTCGTCGGGACGGATACCCCCTCCCGGTATGTAGAACGTCAAGGGTGGGGAGTGTCCGTTTCTGAAGCTACCCCCCGGGGGTATTGTGAGCGTGTGCGAGAGGGGAATTGCATGATCACCACCGCGTACCAGGTGCAGGGGATGACCTGCGGGCACTGCGTCAATTCGGTCAGCACGGAGATCGGCGCCATCACCGGCGTCAGCGACGTCACGGTGGACCTCGCCAGTGGGCAGGTCACCGTGACCAGCGAGGCGCCCCTGGACCCGGCGGCCGTACGGGCCGCCATCGACGAGGCCGGCTACGACCTCGTCAACGCCTGACAACTCCCACCCACCCCCGCAGAACCGAGGTGCCAATCACATGAACACGGCGACAAAGTTGAGTGGTTTCACCCTCGGCCTCGCGGTGGTGTTCGGCGCGGCGTACGGGGTCGGCCAGGTAGCCGACCCCGTCGCGCCGACTGCCGAGAGCCGCCACGACAACGTCGGGCACGACGACGCCAGCCACGACGACACCGGCTCCGAGGCCGCCAGGCAGATCCCCGGCGGGCTGCTGGTCTCCGACCGGGGCTACACCCTGGCCCCCATCACCGCCCCGGCGAACGAGTTCGCCTTCCAGATCACCGGCCCCGATGGGCGGGCCGTCACGGCCTTCGACGAGGCGCACGACAAACGGATGCACCTGATCGTCGCCCGGCGTGACCTCTCCGGCTTCCGGCACGTACACCCCGAGATGGCCCCGGACGGCACGTGGCGGGTCGCTTCGCCGCTCGGGGAGCCGGGTACGTGGCGCGCCTTCGCCGACTTCACGCCCAGCGGTGCCCAGCCGTTGACCCTCGGTGTGGACGTGCCCGTCCCCGGCCCGTTCACCCCACGCCCGCTGCCCGCCCCCGCGACCAGCAGCACCGTCGACGGCTACACCGTCACCATCGACGGCGCCCTCCAGCCCGGCCGCACCGCCAAACTGACCCTGACCGTCAACCGCGACGGCGCTGCCGTGACCGACCTTCAGCCCTACCTAGGGGCATACGGGCACCTCGTCGCGCTGCGTCAAGGCGACCTGGCGTACCTGCACGTACACCCGGACGGCGAGCCCGGCGACGGGCGGACCACCCCGGGCCCGCAGGTCACCTTCTTCGCCGAGGTCCCATCGGCCGGCACATACCGGCTGTTCCTCGACTTCCAGCACCAGGGCACCGTCCATACCGCGGCGTTCACCCTCACCGCTGGCGACGCCGCCGGTGCGGCCGGACCCGCCGCACCCGCGGCGCCCGCCACGCCAACCCCGTCAGAGAGCGCCGGGCACGGCGAACCCGGCCATGGCCACAACTGAAGCGGAGCTTGTCATGACCTCACCCGCCAAGCCGCTGAGCGTTGCGCCGAACCAGATCGAACTGGCTATCGGCGGGATGACCTGCGCCTCCTGCGCCGCCCGCATCGAGAAAAAACTCAACCGCCTGGAGGGCGTGAGCGCCACCGTCAACTACGCCACGGAGAAGGCCACCGTCCGCTACGACGACACCCTCACACCGCAGGACCTGATCGCGACGGTCGAAAAGACCGGCTACACCGCAGTCCTACCCCCACCGCCCTCCGCCAAGGCGTCCGACGCCGCCGAGCCAGTAGACGAGCTGCACAGCCTGCGGACCCGCCTCTGGGTGTCGGTGGCGCTCAGCGTGCCGGTGATCCTGCTGGCCATGGTCCCCGCCTGGCAGTTCAACTACTGGCAGTGGCTGTCATTGACCCTGGCCGCCCCCGTGGTGATCTGGGGCGCGCTGCCGTTCCACCGGGCCGCCTGGACCAACCTGCGACACGGCACGGCCACCATGGACACCCTGATCTCGCTCGGCACCCTCGCCGCGTTCGGCTGGTCGCTCTGGGCGCTCTTCCTCGGTGACGCCGGCATGCCCGGGATGACACACCCGTTCCGCTTCGACATCACCCGCACCGACGGCGCCGGCAACATCTACCTGGAGGCGGCCGCCGGGGTCACCGTGTTCATCCTCGCCGGTCGCTACTTCGAGGCCCGATCCAAGCGCACCGCCGGCGCCGCCCTGCGCGCCCTGCTCGAACTCGGCGCCAAGGACGTGGCGGTACTCCGCGACGGGGTGGAAACCCGCATCCCGGTGGACCAGCTCGCCGTCGGCGACCGGTTCGTGGTCCGCCCCGGCGAGAAGATCGCCACCGACGGGACGATCGACGAGGGCACCTCCGCCGTCGACGCCAGCATGCTCACCGGCGAGTCGGTGCCGGTCGAAGTAGGCCCCGGCGACACCGTGGTGGGCGCCACCGTCAACGCCGGCGGCCGACTCGTCGTCACCGCCACCCGGATCGGCGGCGACACCCAGCTCGCCCAGATGGCCAAGCTCGTCGAGCAGGCCCAAACCGGCAAGGCAGCCGTGCAGCGCCTCGCCGACCGGATCTCCGGCGTGTTCGTGCCGATCGTCATCACGCTCGCCGTCGGCACCCTCGGCTTCTGGATCGGCAACGACGGTGGCGTCACCGCCGCGTTCACCGCCGCCGTGGCGGTACTGATCATCGCCTGCCCTTGTGCGTTGGGCCTGGCCACGCCGACCGCGCTGCTCGTCGGCACGGGCCGCGGCGCCCAACTCGGCATCCTTATCAAGGGACCAGAGATGCTGGAATCGACCCGGCGGGTGAACACCGTGGTACTGGACAAGACCGGCACGGTCACCACCGGGAAGATGACCCTGGTCGACGTGGTCCCCGCCGACGGGCAGGACGCTGACGAACTGCTGCGCCTCGCTGGCGCACTGGAGGCCGCCAGCGAGCACCCGATCGCCCAGGCGGTCGCCGCTGGCGCCGCCAAGGCCGGCGCGCTGGCGCCGGTGGCTGGCTTCGCCAACGCCGAAGGACTTGGCGTGAGCGGCACCGTTGACGGCCGCAAGGTACTGGTCGGTCGGCTTGGGCTGCTACGAGAGCGCGGCCTGGACGTACCGCCCGAGGTCGAGCAGGCCGCGGCCGACGCGCAGACGGCAGGTCACACAGCGGTTCTGGCAGGCTGGGCTGGCCGGGCCCGAGGGGTGCTGGTGGTCGCCGATGTGGTCCGGCCGACCAGTCGAGCCGCAATCGGCCAGCTCCGGTCACTGGGGCTGACCCCGGTGCTGCTCACCGGCGACAACACCGCCGTCGCCCGGACCGTCGCGACGGAGGTCGGCATCGATGAGGTGATCGCTGAAGTCATGCCGGCTGACAAGGTCGACGTGGTCAAGCGGCTGCAAGCCGACGGCAAGGTTGTGGCGATGGTCGGTGACGGAGTCAATGACGCCGCCGCGCTGGCCCAGGCCGATCTGGGCCTGGCCATGGGCACCGGCACCGACGTGGCGATCGAGGCATCGGATCTGACCCTGGTCCGCGGTGACCTAACGGCCGCCGTGGACGCCATCCGGCTCTCCCGCCGAACCCTGCGCATCATCAAGAGCAACCTATTCTGGGCCTTCGCCTACAACGTGGCCGCTCTGCCGCTGGCCGCGGCCGGTCTGCTCAACCCGATGATCGCTGGCGCGGCAATGGCTTTCTCGTCGGTGTTCGTGGTGGCCAATAGCCTCCGGCTGCGCCGCTTCCAACCCGTCAGCTAGCGCATCGCACACGATGCGCAGCTGCCGGCGCTGTGCCCAGAGATCAGCAGGTCGAGCTGCCCCAGGACCACGGCGGCGTCGACCCCACCGATCCTGGCGTCCCAGGAGCCACGACCCAAACCCGCTCCAATGGTGACCGGAACACGCATACGGCCGATGTGGCAACACGCCACATCGGCCGTATCCGTACCTGGGTATGTCCGTGGGTCGCCACTCGAAGCGGGCCTTCCCGCCGTGTGCGCCAGAGAAGGACGATCTTTGTTCAGCTCATCCGATCAGGGCTCCGGCGGCCTCTACCGGAGTTGATCGCGCAGATTGTTCATCTCGGAGACGTCCTGCAGCTGCTCATCATGGATCTTCTTTGCCAGCTCCGCCGCCTCGCCGGTACCGGTGGCCGACTCCATGTCCGCCATCATGATCGCCGACATGTGGTGGCTGCTGAACATGTCCAGCCACGCGAGGTCGAACTCGCGGCCGGACAGTGACTGCAGTTGGCTCATCTCCTGCTCATTGAACCGTGACAGCGGCGGCTCCGGCGGCTGCGCGCTCATGTTGGCACCCTGGGCGACCTGCCGAAGCTGGGGCAGTTCGGCCTGCTGATTCCGCTGGGAGCGTTCGGCGACCGCCTTCACTCCCGGAGTGGATGCCTTATCTATCGCCAGCTGCGCGAGTTCGATGCCTTCTTCGTGGTGGGACATCATCATGGCGGCGAACATGGCCGACCCGTGGGTTGATCCTGAGGGCGACGGGCTAGCCGGACTCGGCGCCGCGAAGGCTGCCGCGTTGCCACTTCCGCCGACGGCGACGGCCAGTGCGATCAACGCGCCTGCCCCGATGACCCGGAAACGTCGTCTGCTCATGTCGTGCCTCCACACTGACCCCGAAGGGCCTTGATGAGGATCCGAAAGCGCGAGCGGTGGCCGCGCACATCGGAGGAATCTGGGCGGCAGCGCATACCCTTGCAGCCGCTGCACTAACTCCGACCTCTCCGCCGGCCAGCGGGGAACAGGGGGCAACCTAGGCCGCGGGTCTCCACCGGAGCTGAACAAGCCCTGGCGACGCTCGCCGGAAACGCATCAAGCGCTCGCGACGCCGTGCTCGCCACACCTGTGACCATGAGCCGTCCAGCAGACGTCCTGATGCACACCCGCGTACCGCGCCGTTGGCGCCGCGTGGACCGGCTTGCGATGCCCGCCTTCGCTCAGGGTCGACGCGCACCCATGTACGGCATGGTGTCCAGACGCGCCATCTTCACCGGCACCCCGGCACGAGAAGCGTGAACGATAAGACCATTGCCCACATACATGCCGACGTGATGCAGGTCGCTGTAGAAGAAAACCAGGTCGCCGGAGCGCAGGTCGGCCCGGGAGACAGGGGTTCCCTCGCGCCACTGGGCACCGGTGAAGTGGGTCAGCGACACTCCCGCCGCCTTCCACGCGTACTGCGTAAGCCCCGAGCAATCAAAGGAGTCCGGCCCATCCGAACCCCACACATACGGCTTGCCGATCTGCGCGCACGCCACCTTCACCGCTGTCCCGGCGGCGCCGCCGGGGTTGACCGCTGGGCAGGAGCCAATCCGCAGCGATGCCGTCGACGCGCTTGATCCGCCGCCGCTCCGAGTCCGCAAATTCTCAAGCCGGTCGACTTCGGCCTGGATCACCTTGCGGCGTCCCGCGAGTTCGGCGTCCAGCCGCTTCTGCTTCGCAACCAGCGCTTCGACGCTCGCGCGCTGACGCACCAGGTCGTCGCGCGCTGCCACCACCCCGGCGATTGCCCGGTTGTTGGACCGCGCGACGTAGTCGAGCATCGCCAACCGATCCGACATCGACTGCGGATCGCCCGTCGCCAGGACGGCGTTGATGTACGAGGCAGGGCCCAGCCGATACTGCCGCGCCGCCAACCCGCTCACCTGTCCTTGAGACAGGTCAACTTGTAGTTGCAGGGGCGCGATCTTCTTCTGCAGTGCCGCGGACTTCGCCTTGTTGGACTGCAGCTCCGCGTGGATCCTGTTGTACTGCTCGATGACCGGTTCGAGTTTTTCCCACGCCGCATCGAGCTGCCGCTCGATCTCCGCAGCCGACGGCTCGGCTCTCGCTGGCACCGCGACGCTCACCCCGCCGGCGACGCTGATCAACGCGACCATGACCGCACCGACCAGCAGGCGGTTCATGCGTGACCTCACCACTGCACACCCTCTCGGCCGAGCGGATTCGTCTGACACGTCGTCTGGCACGTTGAGCGGCCATCCCCACACGGCGGCATCTCCACGCCCCATGTGCGGCGCAGGGCCGATCACCCCGGAGGTTACACAGGCACCGTCGACCCGTCTACTACCGGCTGTTAGTAGTCGGCGGGAGCGGGCACGCACGGAGGGTCAGCGGAGACGCGAAAGCGGGGAGGCAGTGATCGACCGTCGAACACCGGCGGCCAACTCACCCAAGTTCGATCCCGGATCAGCTACCCGTTGAATGAGGCGCGCACCGACCGCGCGCCAACACGACACGCGCGAGGCCGGCCACTCATCCTCTGATCGTCCGGAGTGCAACCCAGGCATGCAGCACGCCGTCAGCCATCATTCGCGTTGTCGATTCCTGCGGGGATGGCGGCGCGACCGACATCGTCGTCGTGACCAGCCGGCCACCAGTCGCGCAGGAAGGACGGCGCCTGCCATGGGATGGCCGGCGAGTGGGAAGCAGTGCCCACCGGTACGCCGCCGACACGATGATCGGCAGGCTGAAGCGACACTGCGACGCCGACGCAAGGGTGGTCATGGATGCGCCTTGCGGTTTCCGTAGCTGGTGAGCCCTCGGGGCTTGACCACGGACAGGACCAACGCGGTGAGCAGGAGCGCTACCGCTGCGCCGGCATGCAGGACGGGGGAGGGGCTGCGCAGGAGATTGAGATCTGCTGGGCTGGTCGCGTTGCGGGCCAGCGTCGCCAGATACCCCAGTGTCTGCATGTACAGCACGAGCACGCCGACCGCGACAAGGTTCATCGCCAGCTTTGTGAGGATCCAATAGTGCCGGAACAACCCCCACCTGCTGCCTAGGGACTGGACGAGGCCAGTAAGTAGGGACGCGAGGCTCAACGGGATGAGGGCGTACCAGCCGACGACCTCCAGAACAAGGTAGGCCGCACGCGTCATCGCAGCGTCACCAGCGAGCCAACCCGCCATGGCGAGGACCAGAGACGTCACAACCGCGCCTAGCCAGCCGACTGAACACCCGATGTGCATCACCAACGCGACCTTGCGACCACGCGGACTCAAGCGCACGACCGGTACGCCCCGCGCCCGCTGTCCACGCCCAAGGCCACAACCGGAGAGGCGCCGACAGCAGCGGCCCCACCGTGCATGTGCCGGCCCGGCCCGTGACCGGCGAGCAGCATCGCGATTACCAGCAACACTAGCGCTGCCCCGACCACCGCTAACACCTTGAACCAGCGCGGGGCCCGACCAGTCGCCGTCGCGCGAGCATCGGCCGAGGCCTTCGCCGGACGGGTGGCCGGACTCTGCCCCTCACTGTTCACCGTTTGATCATCCACGGGGAATCCGCCTCTCAACGGCATCGTTTTTTCGAGACAGAGTGTCGCACCTTGAGTCATGGTGACGCCAGGGGGCCACCCCGTATGATTTCTTCGTGCCCAGGCTCTGGACGACCACGATCGAGGAACACCGCCGGACCGTGCAGGCCGCCGTCCTCGAGGCGACCGCCGACCTCGTGGCGCGGCACGGACTGACGTCGGTGACGATGTCGCAGATCGCGAAAGCCACCGGGATCGGGCGGGCGACGCTCTACAAGTACTTCCCTGACGTCGAAGCCATCATGATCACGTGGCATGAACGGCAAATCGGGCATCATCTCGACCAGCTCGCCGCCATCGGATCGAAGGGTGGCGGCCCGGAGCAACGGCTCTACGCCGTGCTGAGTGCCTACGCGACCATCCAGCACGAGCACCGCGGCCATCCGCTCGCGTCGCTGCTGCATCGAGGCTCTCACCTGCTCCAGGCACGTCGCCACCTGCGCGACTTCTTCGCCGAAATGCTCTTCGAGGCCGCGGCAGACGGACACGTCCGCGACGACATCGCCCCGAGCGAACTAGCGGCCTACTGCCTGCATGCCCTAGACGCCGCGACCGAGCTATCGACGGGCGCCGCTGTCAACCGGCTTGTCGCCGTCACCGTTGCAGGGCTACGCCCCTAGGTCTGTGTCGACGTTGGCTGAAGCCGAGGCGTTGGCGGATGGGGAGTCTCGCGGCATGCCCAGCGCTGCCCGCGAGGTCGCCCGCCTGGCGTGCGACGCTCGGACGTCAGGTCGACGCCGATGCGTCTCCCTTCTGGGCTTGGGGCACGATCCCCCGCTCGCCATGGCCGCTCCTGCCGCGGAGTCGCGAGCATGGCACTCCCCGAAGGGCTGGGCCTCCCGGCAGACCTGGCCACCGGGCTGCGGGCGTGTTCGGACTGAAAGAACCTGCACGGCGAGTACGACGGTTGGCGAGTGGTCACGACAAGCAGTACCGGGAGTGGATCGACCAGGGCCGGAAGCTGACCCGGCGACTGTCGGAGGAGACCGGTGCGACGGTCGTCTACCCGGAGGATCGCGGCGAAGCCGATCTCGATTGCCCGCGCTGCGGCTAGGGTCTCTGCCGGAGTCGGCTGCCGCTATTCGTTGATAGCGGCGAGGTGGGGGGCCTTGTAGCGCACGACCGGCTTGTCGAACGGCGTAGCGACCACAGGTTGAGGCCCCAGTCCAGGCCGGGCCGAGCTGCCGAGGTGGGGCAGCGGGGCGCAGAGAGCCCGGCCTGGACTACCGCGCTTTCGTCAGGCGGGGGCCGCCTCGTAGCCGGCTCCCTGGATCGCCCTCACGATGATGGCGTCGTCGATATTCCCGTCTGACGTCACCGTCACCTGACCGGTGGCAGAGTCCGCCTCGACGCTGGCGATGCCGTCTACCGCACCGACTCCTGCCTTCACCTTGTTCGCGCAGCCGTTACAGGTCATTCCGTTGACCTTGTAGGTCTTGGCACCCACGACCATCCCCCTTTCTTCGATACCCCTACAGGGTATTGGCTTCCTCGGACCCTACGTCACGGGGGTGGGACCGAACAACCCCCACCCCCTAGGGGTATTCGCGCCTTCACGGCATACGTCGTCGGCCCACGCACCCCAGCCAGGTCCTGGCTCGAGTGCCTCAGAGCCTCCAGGCCCACACAACGGTGGCCTGTCGCAGGAGGCGTCGGATGAAGCGACGATCTCCCTTGTCCGGCGGAGGCTGCTCTCTCGGCCGGCGCCATCCGACGCCCGCGCCCTTGCCGAATGTGTCGCCGGTGGAGCCCCACCCCACCGGCGATCGCTCAAAGGGTCAGTTACTGGAGCGTGGCCTGGGCGTGATGATGAAGGCCAGGCCAGCGGCGGCTGCGGCGACGATGGCGCCGGTAGTGAAACCACGGGGGAACCCATCAGTGCTGGTACCGGCGATACTCGCCGCTGCCATGCTCGACACGACAGCGGCGCCGAGCGATGCCCCGAACTCGTGGAACGTGCTGACAATTCCAGACGCCAGCCCGGCCTCTCGTGGATCGATCTGCGCTAGAGCAGTGGCGGATGCGACGGCGAAGACAGCTCCGGTGCCGGCGGCGGCAAGGCTGACGCCGGAAACCATCGCCGCGGTCCCGCCCCACAGCGCGGGGATTACGAAGCCCACCGCGGCGAGGAGAAGTCCCAGCACGGCGAGGGTGCGCGGCCCTGTACGGCCAATGACGCGGCCCGCTGCGTTGGCCCCGAGCATGGTCGCGAGCGCTACCGGGAGAAAGAGCAACCCGGTCTGGAGGGCACCGTACCCGCGATGGTTCTGAAGGTAGAACGACCCGAGGAAGAAGACGGTGATCATCAGGGCGGTGGCCACCAGGATCAGCAGAGTCCCGGTCGCCACCGGTCGGCGCAACAGCAGTCGCAGATCCATGAGTGGGCTCGCCGCGAGGCGCTGACGAACGACGAAACCACCGTAGAGAACCACCGCCGTTGTGAGCAGTGCCGCGGTCGTTGGAGTGCCCCAGCCTTGGTCTCCGGCCCTAATCAGGGCGTAGATCAGGGTTCCGGTGGCAGCGGTCACCAGCGCCGCTCCCGCTATGTCAAGCCGACCTGGCGCGCCGGTGCTCGGCTGCGGCGGGAGTTGTACTCGCAGGATGAGCAGCAGGACGAGTCCCACCGGGACGTTGATGAAGAATACCCACGGCCAGCCTGGTCCGGCGGTCAATAGGCCGCCGAGGAGGACTCCCAGGGCGGCCCCGCTGCCGCCCAGCGCGGACCAGATCCCGAGGGCCTTGTTGCGTTCGTCGCCCTCGAAGATCGTGACGACCAGAGAGAGCGCGGCGGGGGACAGGATTGCCGCAGCAACGCCTTGGGCGATGCGGCCGCCCAGCAGCATGGGGCCGGTGGTTGCCAGTCCTGCGAGCAGGGACGCGGCGGTGAACAGCAGGAGCCCCACGATGACAAGGCGTCGGGCTCCGAACAGGTCGGCGGCGCGGCCCCCGAGGAGCAGGAGGCCACCGAAGGCGAGGGTGTATCCGCTCACCACCCAGGTGAGGGTCTCCCGCTCGAGGTTGAGGTCCGCACCAACGTGGGGAAGGGCGATCGCGACGACTGTGACATCCAGGATCAACATCAATTGGGCGACGCCGACGAGTCCCAGGATCTTCCAGCGGTGCGGGTTGGGACCGCGGGTCGGACTCGTCGGGGCCATGGTTTCGGCCATGACTATCCGCCTCCTTCATGTAAGTTGAACAGTGGTGTTTGAGTTGTGGCGGCTACCATAACTCATACAGCACTGTTCGAGTTGAAGGAGTTGCATGTCCCACTCGGGAACCAGCCAGGCCCGCAGAGCCGACGCCCGGCAGAACGTGCAGAAGATCCTGGACGCCGCGATCGCCTGCCTCAGTCGAAACGCCGACGCGAGCGTGAGCGAGATCGCCCAGGCCGCGGGAGTGGGTCGAGTAACGCTCTACGGGCACTTCCCGACTCGGGACGCCCTTATCGAGGCTGCGCTGGTACGAGTCATCTCCGAGGGGGAGGCGGTACTGGCGAGTCTGGATCTCGCAGGCGACCCTCGGCGGGCATTGCGCGTCCTGATCGAGTCGAGTTGGCTACTGATCGCCCGGGCGAGCGCCGTGCTTGTAGCGGCGCAGACGGCACTTCCTCCCGGACGGATACACCAACTGCACGCCGAACCCGCTCAACGCGTCGACGAGTTGATCCGTCGCGGTCAAACCGAAGGAGCCTTTCGAGACGACCTCCCGGCGACCTGGCTGACCAGCGTCCTGCACCACCTGCTGAAGGGAGCGGCGTTGGACGTGACCAACGGGCTTCTTGAGCAGGCAGACGCGCCACGCCTCATCTCCGAGACCGTCCTGGCCGCTTACACGCGCGCCGATACATAGCGCGGTTACGCCAGCAGGGGTGCCCTTGCTTCCCTCACATTTCTCCAAGACGACGTACGCTGAAATGGTTGTTCTCGAGGACACGTCCTAGCGACAGCCGTTCGGGTTGGTTCGTTCGAACGCAGCGCCGGCGGTGGCGACATCAAGCTGAAGAGCACTACATGGACACGTACAACGAGTCCCAGAAGCACGCTGTCGTGACCCACGAGTTCAACCGTTTTGAAGCTCGATCGCGGGCCCGAGATCGTGGTCATGGGCACCTGTTGCGCCTGCTACAACCCAAAGATGAACAACGACCTGCAGACGTCGGACATCAGCCGTCTCACAACATCTGGGGTACTGAGAGCGTGTTTCACATTCCTGTCAGTCGGGTGTGTTGAAGGTGAGGCGTTGTTGGCGGGTGGCGGGTTCGCCTCGGGCGAGGCGGCGGAGCATGC
>NZ_JBEXIM010000048.1:0-39699 GCF_040608575.1 Micromonospora sp. NPDC005171
TGCGCTGCTGCCCACGCCGAGCGACCGCGATCGTGCAGGCCATCCTCGTCCTGCACCACGTCGAAGCCGACCGCTACGCAGGATGAAAATGGCTCACTTTGGATTGATCGAACTGAACTTTTAGATTTTTGAATGGAAGCTGCCACTGTTGGTCCATGATCCTGACGGAATTTGGGCAGCGCGAGCGAGGCGTGTGGCGGCGTCGCGGAGCGGAGGTTAGGGCAGTCGCGAGCCCGGCAAACCGCAGGTGCTCCACCGGCGATCCGCGCGCCACCACGGTGGCTCGGTGACTACCAACCGGCGGCGGGGCGCCAACGAACGACGCCTCATCGGCGGGCGGTCGCCACCTTCTCGTAGGTATCTTTCGGCCCGGCGACGGAGATCGGCGCGCCGAGCGGCACGACACCCTGCGGTTCCCTAGGGGTCGACCTGGACGTGCATCCTCGGATCACGATGGCGACCCTCAGGCACGCGGACTTCTCGATCACGATGGAGATCTACAGCCACGTCTCGTCCAAGGCCACCCGGGAAGCCCTGGGGAAGCTCGGCGAAAGCCTCGGCCAGTGAGGTCTTCTCGGCAAGTGACGGTTGCGGTGTGGACGGGGGGCGCCCGCCCGCGGTCTAGTTCTACGGTGCCAGAGTGCGTAGGACGCAGAACTCGGACGATTCGAACTTCGTGGTGCCCACTGCATTGTTCACGAACGGTTGGATCTGCGTACTGTCCGACGCCAAACTGGCGTTCCTGCTGATGACGATGCTGATGTACCGGCCGGAGCAGGACGGCTTCGCGCTGCCAGCGAAGATCCCCACATGCATCGGCAAGACTGTTCTGCTCTCCTCGTTCCACGGCGCCACGCCAGCACCCTCGGGTACACAAGAACTACCTCGGCATGAGGGACTCGGCCCGGCTGCCTGGCCCGGGCCTTCAGCCGGTGAGCGCCGTTCAGTACGGCAGAGCCCGGCCAAGTTGCTGGGCGTAGCCGCGGTGTGCGATGAGGATCGCGTCGAGCCACCGGGCCAGCATCTCGTCGGCCCGGAGCACCCGGGTCGTCTCGGCCTGGAAGGACTCGCGGTCGTAGTGGTAGGCGGACCCGACGTCGGGCTGCGCGGCGAGTGCGTTCTCCAGGTAGTCCTC
This sequence comes from Micromonospora sp. NPDC005171, assembly GCF_040608575.1. Lineage (NCBI taxonomy): Bacteria > Bacillati > Actinomycetota > Actinomycetes > Micromonosporales > Micromonosporaceae > Micromonospora > Micromonospora sp. NPDC005171. The sequence goes on from NZ_JBEXIM010000048.1 coordinate 1,136, forward strand.
GACGATGGACCCGAGGTTCGGCTGGACCAGATGGCCGACCTCGTCATCGAAGCCGAGGCCCCACCGCAGGCCGTCACCGGTCGAGACGTAAATCTGCGCCACCAGGTCCGCGCGGGCGATCGGGTGCTCGTCCCGGGTCTCGTCGGGGCCCGCCAGGCCGATCAGCTCGGCCGGGAACCGGTCGAGGACAGCAGCCGCAGTGGGAAGATCAGCGAGCTGGTCCCCGCGGTAAGCCACGCTGCCCTGGCCCGGGGTGCCGCTTGCCGGCTCGACGCCGGGCACCGCGAACGGCGGGAAAGCACTCATTTCTCAGTCCTTCGTATCGGAGGCCGTGTCGCGGGACGGGCCGGAGCCCGCCCCGCGACACCTGGGATCATTCCACCGGGAAGTGGATGGTGAACGGGATCTTGTTCGTCTTCAGGCAGTTGAACAGCTTCTCGGTCATGCCGAGGTCGTTCACGTTGGGCTGACCGCTACCGCTGCCGACGAAGTGCCAGTGGACGCCCTTGACACCCTTGCCCTTCATGTCCGGTTTGCCGGCGTTGGCAGCCTTGATCTTCTCCTGGTTGTCGGGGTTCATGTACCAGGCATCCTTCTCGCACTGGGTGACCTGCTCCAGGATCCGGTCGTCGCCCTGGGCGAAGCCCGACTTCACCTCGTGCAGGATCCAGCCGTCGGTGAGTTCCTCGCCGAAGTCGGCGTCCCGGCCGCCCTTGAACCTGTCGTCGTCCGGCCTGGCCAGCGGCAGCTGCGACCGGCCCACCTTGCCCTGGCTGGCCATCAGCTCGTTGAGGATCGTCTCGCCGTCCTGCCAGCCGTACGCCCAGCGCAGGTTGGGCCCGTCGACGTGCAGCGCGTCCGGGTCGGTCATCATCTCGTGGGTCCGCTTGAGGTCGGTCCGCTTGCCGTTGAGCAGCCGGTCGAAGGTCTTCTTGCTGATCCATCCGTCGGGGACGGCGGAGGCGGTCACGGCGAACGCCGCTGCCGCGTCCTCCGCGACGATAGCGTTGTAGACCTCCGGCATGATGAGCTCGTAGGTGAGCTCCTTGACGGTGTCCGGGATCTTGTCGTACCGGGCGACATAGCGCGCCGCGTCCATGAGCCGGTGCGCGTACTTGGCGACGAACTTCGCGACCTTGGCCGGGATGGCAACCGCGTCGCCGACGTACGGGACGAGCCCGAGAACGTTGAAACCGACGCTCACCCAGTCGCCGTGGATGATCGCCGCGACGGTGTCGCGGATGTCCGCCAGGGTGCCGGTGATCCAGCCGACCACCGGGATGACGCTGGACGCGCTGGCACACAGGTTGCCGGCGAGCCAGGCCATCGAGTCCTTCTCGGCGAAGTCGCCGGCGAACATGCCGAGCAGGAAGTCGGTGACGTACGTCCACTTGCTGATCTGCTCGTCGAAGCGGCCCGGGTGCAGACCCTTCGACTCGGCGTTGGAGATTTCGTAGTCGTCACGCAGGCCGTCGTTGTCGGTGTCCTGGTTCAGCGCGCTGATCAGGTAATCGAGCTCGACACTGTCGGAGAGGCCGTCGCCGTCGGTGTCCACCTTGGTCGGGTCGGAGCCGAGGTCCTCTTCCGCGAGGTCCCGCACACCGTCGCCGTCCGTGTCGATCGGCGTGGGGTTCGGGTCGATCGGCTGGCCGTCGCCGGGGACCGGCGGGGCACGCGGCTGGTCGGGAACCAGCGGGTTGGTGCCCTTGGCCACCTCGGCGCCGTCGTTCAGGCCGTCGCCGTCGGTGTCCGCCTCGGTCGGGGAGGTGCCGAGCCGCTGCTCTTCGAGGTTGGTCAGCCCGTCCCCGTCAAGATCCTCGGCGCCGTCGTTCACCGTGTCGTTGTCGGTGTCGTACGCGTTCGGCCGGGTCCAGCCGGCCAGCGCCGTGATCTCGAACTTGTCGGTGAGCTCGTCACCGTCGGAGTCGGCGAGCAGCGGGCTGGAGCCGAAGCGCAGCTCCACCACGTCGACCACACCGTCGTTGTCGTGGTCACCCTTGTACGTGATGCCGAACCGGGTGAGTACCCGGAAGCCACTCTCCCAGGCGTCCTCGGCCTGGATGGTGGCGGGCAGAACGTTGGCCTTGACAAGCATCTCGTCGGCCTTGGCCAGGTAACCCTTGGCCGCTTCGAGGTCGGCGAACGCCTCGTCGACGCCGGCCGGAGCGGGCGGCGGAGGCGGGCTGACCCGGCGGAACGGGCCGATCGTCGCCTCGGCGTCCTGGATCGCCGCGTCGGCCAGCAGCCGGACCCCGGTAAGCGCCTTGACCAGCGCGGTGACGTGACCCTGCTCGGCCTCGCCGCTGGGCGGGCTGGCGCCGGTCATCCGGCTCTTGAGGAAGGCCTCGAGGTGCTTCAGGTTGTCGAACGCCGCGGCGGCGTCGGCCGTCCCGTTGAGCCGCGCGCCGTCGAAGTACCGGCTCTTGACGTCGGCCTGCACCGGCTCGAGCCGGCTTTCACCGAGATCGTCACCGACATACGGGCGCAGCGCCTCAGTGCCCTCGATGACCGACGCCCTTGCGTCGAGTTGGTACCTGGTGGCCGGGATCTTGGCGATCTCGACCTGCCAGAGCGGCGTCTCGGCGGCGGCCGCCGGTGTGCCGAGGAGGGCTATCGGAGCAACGACGGCCGCGGACAGCGCGGCCGCCATTCTCCGGCGTAGTGGTAAACCACGTCTCACAATGTTCCCCCAGTGTGTGGCGAGTTGCCCAATGAACCCTTTTTCAACCTGGCATCGAGCTCGGCGGCACCGGACCACAGAACAGCGCCGGCCACTGCCGGCCCCACCGCGTCGAAGAGGTTCAACGTGGGGGGATCGTATAGAGCCCCATCTATACTCTGCATATATTTACAAATATATGTGGGCTGGCCTGCGGAAACTTAAGCAGCAGGCAGACGTTGGGAACCGGCAGGCGTCACTCGCCCGGCTCATCGCGCGGTGACGGCGAGGTAGCTGTCCTCCAGGCCGGGATCCATCGGGGATCTTCGAAGTTAGGCGGGGTTGAGGTGTCCGCGGTGGTGGTGGGTGGTGGCGGTGCGGGTGCGTAGGCGCTGATTTTCGGGGTTCGGAAGCCGTAGGCGTCGCGGGCGACGGTCTTGATGACGCGGTTGGTGCCTTCCGAGCCGGCGTTGGTGATGCCGGTGGTCAGGAACGCGTGGATCTGCGGCCACCAGGTTTCGATGGGGGTGGCGAGCCGGTGCAGTTCGGGCAGGTCGGAGGGGGCGCAGCGGGTGTAGACGCGGTGCAGCAGCCGGTGGACGTGTTCCCGGTCGGGTCGGGTGCGCGCCAGTGCGAGCAGGTCGAGCAGGTCCTCTTTGGCGTTCCACGCGGCGAGGATCGGGGCGCCGATCGCGGCGGGCAGCGCTTGCAGGGTAACGGCCAGGCGGTCGACGTGCTGGCCGCTCATGCGGGCGGCGGAGCAGGTGAGCCGGTTGCGTAGCCGCCATTCCGGGTCGCTGCCGCGGCCGCGGCGCCCGCGCTGGGTGAGGGTGACCCGGCGGCGGACTTCGGTGACGGCCCGGTTGGCTAGTTGCACGACGTGGAAGTGGTCGACGACCAGCAGCGCGTGCGGTAGCACCTGGCGGATGGCGGCCTTGAAGACGGTGCACATGTCGATCGCGACCGCCTGGATCTGCTCACGCCAGGCGGGGGTTCGCTGCAGCAGCCAGCCGGTCACGGCCGCGGTCGTGCGGCCCTCGACCTGGGCCAACAGGCCCTGGCCGCCGGTCAAATCGCAGAAGCCGACGTGCCACCGGTCGGTTGTGGTGGTCCACGACCCGGCCTGCTCGTCCCAGGTCCAGTGCGGTTTGCCGCGGCGGACCTCGTCGATGCCCAGCACGGTGACCGGCTGCGGCTCGGTTGGCAACACCCTGCTCGCGTGCGCGGTGAACGCCGCGGCGACGACCGGCCACGAGACGCCGTGGTCCGGGCGGCCTGCACGATCGTGCGGCCGGCATCGGCGACCGCCGCCCCGGCCGCGTCTCGCAACCGGGTGGTCAGCCGGGCGCGGGCCGGCACCGCGGGGACCTGCTCGGTGAACGTACGCCGCGGGCAGTCCCGCTGGTCGCAGTGCCAGCGTCGTTTACGCCAGCGCAGCCAAACCGGCCAGCCCCCGATCGGCAGGTCCCGCGGCCGGGTGGTGGCCCACTGCTTGACCCGGGCCGCCCGCTGCCCGCACTGCGGGCAGCATCGTGCCTGCTCATCGCCGGTTTCCAGGTGCACCGTCGGGACGCTCGCGGCGTCCAGCTCGACCCGTTCGACCACCAGGCCGTCCAGCCCCAGCAGCCGGGTCGTATCGATGACCATGCTCGCAGCTCTTCACTTGTGACCGTCCGGATTAGACACTCAGATGATCACCGATGGGCTGCGAGCCCTCACGTCCGGGTCGTCTTCAGCCGCGAACCCCGCTCAACTTCGATAGGGACACCCCCTGCGTACGCGAGGAGCAGCAGCGCTGGAGCTGGACGCCATGACGCTCGGGAGGATCACCCCCGCGTACGCGGGGAGCGCGTAACCCGCGCCGCAGACCGCGTCGGCTTCGGCGGACATCATCGCCTGCGCGAACGTTCTGATCATCGCCTGCAACAGATCCGGCGACGCGCCCGCGATCTGCTCGCACAGCAGGTCAACAGGGTTCGCACTCTCAGACGCGGCCATCGCGCATCACACTCCTTCACTCGAACTTTGCCGTCTCGAAGGATCGCGCGGTGGCCGTCTCTCATCTACGCAACAAGCCCATCACGGGCAAGTCGTACACGACTTCCGTGGACGCAACCCACGGCCCGGCGCATAACAGTTATGTGAATCGATATAGGCGGTCGCTCAAACCGCTTCTGGTGGACAGATTTTGCCCTCTTGACGAGGGACTTCTGTCGCAGTCTAATTTGGTGACCATATAGGGAGGCCTACTCGTGGGAGCGTTCCAGTTCGCCGTTCTGACGTGGCAGGGCTTCCTTCTGATCGCGGCTGCCCCCGCAAAGGTGCGCGCACCGCGTCGGTTCGCAATGGCCGTTGCCGGTTACCGGCTTGCGCCGTCTGCCTTGGTTGAGCCACTGGCATGGAGCGTTTCCGGTGTCGAAGCCACCCTCGGCACCGGCCTCATCAGCAGTTGGCACCCGACGTTCATGTCTCGGCTCGCGCCGCAGTCGGGATCCCGAACAAAGCCGTCGGCATCCGCCGCCTGGTAGCGGCGGAACGGCACATCATTCGTCTCGACCAGCGCGTGTCGACAATGGCGCTGGGACGCAGCAGGCCGCCCTCGTCCGTTAGAGATATCAACCCATCGGAAGGAGTCGGAGATGAGCATGAGGTTCGTGAATCGGCGGCAGTTCCTGCGTCGACTGGGAGGCACCCTCGCTGCCGGAGCAGGCATCGCGTTATTTCCGGCTGGATTCGCCTCGGCATCGTCCAAAACCGGTCCGACATCGGCCTCTGGCCATACAGGCGGCGGGCCGGCGTACCCGGGAGACCCCGGCTTTGTCGCCACGAGTCCAGGGGAACTAGATGCTGCTAAATCCAGTTGGGAAACGCCGGAATATGGTTATTATACCGGCCACAATCCATCTACTCCTGGCACAGCAGTCAATTCCCCATGGCAGCTCGTCGCGGTAAACGCGTCCACCGCCTACGCCCTAGGATACCGCGGGCAGGGCGTGACGCTCGGCATGATGGATTCGGGCTACAGGACTACACACGAAGCATTCCAAACCAGGCTGATCGTTCCGGTGAGAGCGGAGGGTGTCTACGGAACGTCCGGCTTCGGGTATCGAAACGCAGCAACCCCGGCGAACCCGTTTACTGCGGGCCAGCCGTTCACTGTGGCGGGCGATCAGGCGAGAACAAGTGACTACGGGCACGGGACCGGCATGCTTGGGGTTACCTCCGGCATCCGCGATGTCAAAGACCAGCACGGCATCGCCTTTGGATCGACGATGTATGTCGCCATGACCGGCGGCTCGGATACCCAGTCCCACGGCCCCTTCCACGATTACGTGTACTGGCACACCGCCAACAAGGCCCTGGTCGACGCAGGCGCCCAGGTCATCAACAGTAGTTGGGGCTCTTATGTCCAGACTGTTGACAGGACCCGCTTTGACGGTCTAGGAAACGACCTTGGTGTCAATGGCAACCTCGCCAACGCTTACCAAGTGCGTGGCAAAGACAGCGCCAGCGCCGCGGCAATGGCGACCATTATCCCCAACGAGTACCTGAAGGATCTGGAGTACCAGTATTTCCTCTTCAAGAAGAGCTATTCGGAAGGTGGCATTCAATACAATCCGAGCCACCCCGGACGCTCCTTCATGGATGCCATCTGGGACGCTATCAAGGACAGCGGTACCGTCAACGTAAGGTCGGCCGGCAACAACGACTGGAGCAACCCGTATTTCCGCCCGGCGTATCCCTTCTTCAATCCCTTGGCGGAGAAGCAGTGGGTATCAGTCGGCGGGGTGCAACCGCCCACTGCGGCCAGTCCCGAATACACAAAGCAGTTCGGGTACAACGAGGCGGGGCTCGCCAAATGGTGGACCGTGTCTACCCCTTCAAACAGTGTCCGGACCACGAGCAGCGGTGGTGACACTAACTATTCAAACTCGAGCGGCACGTCTCCGGCAACGCCCGTTGCGACAGCGGTGATGGGGGTTCTGCTCTCCCGCTATCCGAACATGGACGCGAAGCAGGTGCGTGAGCTGATGTTCACCACGGCGAACAACAAGATGTCCGACGGTGTGAGATTCCTCGGCACCGGGCAAACCTCCCCCTCCGGGGCATCCATTGCCTGGACCGCTCCCGACGGTCTCCCGGACGAACGCTGGGGCTGGGGGATTCCCGATCTGGCCAAAGGCATGTACGGCCCCGGCCAACTCCTGAGTCCTATGACCTACAACATGGATAAAGCGCCCCTGGACGTCTGGTCGAACGACATCAGCCAGATCGCGATCAAGGAAAGGGAAAAGGAAGATCTAGAGTGGCTGACGGGCTACAAGGAGCAGGGCATTGCCTACGCCGGTGAATTCAGCCCCAACGTACTAAACCCAGACGGCACGCTTAACGAACAGGCCTTCATGCTTCAGGGCATTTTGGCTGATCCTTACATCCAAGCTATCACTAACGGCCATCCCGAGTTGTACGACAAGATCACCTATGAGGACGCCGTCAAGTGGCGCAAGGAATGGATGGACGAGCGCGCGGCCTACATTCAGAACAACATCAACAACAACCTCTACACGGCTTCTCTGACCAAGCAGGGCCCCGGGACGCTGATCATGACGGGCGACGATACCTACGAGGGCGGCACGACGGTTGAAGGCGGTAAGCTTTCGATCACCGGCTCGCACGCAAGCTCGATCGACGTCAAGGGCGGCACGCTCGGCGGCAGCGGTTTCGTGGCAGGCAGCATCGACGTCGACAACGGCGTGCTGCAGCCCGGTCTGTCGTCCGGGGAAGCGGCGTCCGCCGCGTCCATCACCCTCACCGACGTCGCGCCCGGCAACGTCCTGAACGTCGGTGGCGACGTGACCGTCAGCCGAGCGGGTCGCCTCGCCATCACCATCTCCGGCGACCACGACTACACGAGCGTGCGGGCCGCGGGTGACCTGGTGCTGGACGGCGAACTCGCCCTAGACATTCGCGCGCCCCTCACTCCGGGCACGGTACTGACGATCATGAGCGGGGACTCGATCAAGGGCAACTTCCGTTCCCTGCCGGAACGGCGGGTCCTGAACGCGGGCCACCACATGTTCAGGGTGTCCTACCAGGACGGCGATGTGACGCTGACCGCCGTGCGGACGCTGCCCGGGACACGGTCCGGCGGCGTCTAGCCGCACGTGGCCTGGCCAGCCAGGCTCAGGTTCGCCTGAGCCTGGCTGGCCAGGCCTTGCCCAACATGGCCGCGTTGACGAAGCTGCCACCACTGCGCAAGCGCAAGGGCAGCTCCGACCTCGTCGGTGCCACCGACATGTACCGCAGAGCCGCCGACCACGGAATCACCGCGGCGTTGATATCGCTGGCCGAACTAGTTGAAGAACAGGGCGACCGGGTCCAAGCGACGAACTGGGCGGCGCGACTGGCCACTGACCATGGCGACAGCGACGGCCTCCTCATGCTGATTCGGCTGCGTCAGCGCGCGGGAGACCAAGCCGGCGCGGCCCGCATGCAACGCTTCGGCTTGGAGGACGACGATGCACAGGGATGACAAACCTGGTTGCAACCCCAGTAAATGGGGGTTTTCGGGGGGCGGTTCAAAACCCCATAGATAAACTTAAAGCCCTGACCAGCATTTCCGCTGTCAGGGCTTTCGTCTGTCGGGATGGCCGGATTCGAACCGACGACCCCTTGTTACCAACCGTAGTCATCCCGGCCTTGTCATTGATTGCCGGGAATTGGCGTTGGGCTGCACAAACACGATCAAGCAGCGGCCACTTCTTGTCACTGGCTGCCAACGACAGGTAGGGTTTTCGGGGGGTAAACGGGGGCAGACGGACCGGACGTCGCCAGGGTGCAACCGCGCGCGTAGCCCTACATCGGCGCCTCCCGCCACCAAGAGAACGGCGTGCCCCCTCCATCGCGACCCGTGTCCGCAAGGCATGGGGGGTACGGGTCGGTGGGGCGAGTTGCACCTCAACTGCATGATCAGTGCTGTTGTTGCTCTGCGGCTGTGTTGATCAGTGATGGGTTCTGACAACGGCCCCGCCAACGGATCAGCCGCTTCGACGGTTGCCCCACTGGCGCGGGCTCTGGACCGAGCCTCGGCCGCCGAAATGCTGACCCTTCCCAGGAGGTTGAGGCGAGGCGACCTTGCCCTTCGCGCGCCGGGCAGCCCGATTTTCGTGAACGGCAGGCTGGTCGGCCTCGGCGGTGGTTGAGGACTCGGCATCCGCCGCGTGGTCGTCCTGGACGGGCTCAGACTCTGGCATCGGGTTCTCCCTGCGTTGGTGGGCCGCCCTGCGGACCATGGACAGCCGACGGACGCGGATTACTCGACGCCGGAGTGGGCACCATGACGGTATCGCAACGCCGAGCCCGTCCGATCGACGGTCTCAGCCTCGACGGGTTGGTCGCGTAGTGCCGCCAGTCACGGACAGCGCGAAGCACCTTTACGGACCTTCTCAAGCAGCCGTTTGTCAGGCGGCGGTGAACCCGCCGTCGACTGCGAGGGCGGCCCCGGTGATGAACGAGGCGTCGTCACTGAGCAGGAACGCGGCGCAGGCGGCGACCTCCTCTGGCTCGCCGATCCGGCCGATCGGGTGCATGGCCATGGCTGCCTCGATTGCCTCCTCCGCCGAGTCGCCCATGTTGCGGCGCAGCAGTGGCGTGTCGACCCCGTTGGTGACCAGGGCGTTCACCCGGATACCGCGGGCGGCGATGTCGAGCGCGACCGAGCGGGTCAAGCCAACCACGCCGTGCTTGGCGGTCGTGTAGGCGGCCATGCGGGCCTGCCCCACCACGCCGGAGACCGACGCGTTGTTCACGATGGCGCCTCCACCAGAAGCCTCCAGCGCGGGAATCTCGTGCTTGAGGCTGTAAAACACGCTGCTGAGGTTGAGGGCCAACTCGCCGTCCCATGCCTCACCGCTGAGGTCGGTGACCGGCCCCATGGCGGTCGCTGCGCCGACGTTGTTGAAGGCGCCGTCGAGACGGCCGTAGCGCTCGACCGCCTGCCGCACGGCGGCGGCCACCTCGGCCTCCACCGTGACGTCGGTGGGCACGAAGATCGCGTGGGGCAGGCGTGAGGCCAGCTCGTCGCCAGCCTCCTTGCCCCAGGCGGCCAGAACGACCTTTGCACCCTCGGCGGCGACCCGCTCGGCCACGGCGCGGCCATGCCGGAGGTGGCTCCAGTGATCAGAATGGCTTTGCCTGCGAAACGTTCGGACATGACACTCCTCTATGGATCTTTGGTGATCAAAAGGTGAGAACCAGCCGGCCGCGGATGCCGCCGGCTTCGAGCAGCCGATGCGCCTCGGGCGCATCGGCCGGGGCAAGGGTCCGCGCGACGCGCGGAAGCAGGACGCCATGCTCGGTCAGGCGGCGGATTCTTGCCAGTCGGTCGGCGCGGCCGGCGTAGTCGGGCACGAACGGGGTCCGCACCGTGCTGCCACGTCCGGCGCCGGCGGCGTACGCGCCGGGTTCGCCATTGCCGGGCAGCAGGGGCAAGGCTGCCGCCGTCACGGACGGCGTCCACCACCTGGGGGCCGACCAGCGCGGCGTCAACGAGCGCGTCCACACCGGCGGGTTGGATGGCGCGGATCCGCCGGGCGACGTCATCGCCGCGGGCGACGATCTTGGCTGCGCCCGCCTTACGCACCATGGTCTCGTCGGCGGGGGCAGCGTCGGCGATCACGACGAGGCCGGCCGCCGCGGCCATCTGCACCACATAACCGCCCGACGGCACCGGCTGCCCCGGTCACGGCCAGGACCGCACCTGGCTCCAGAGCGAGCTGGTCGAGATTGAGCAGGGCGATCAGCCCGTTCAGCGGCAGAGCCGAAGCCGTCGCGTGATCGACGTCCCTCGGTGCCCGGGTCACCGAGCCGGCGGGTAGCACGACGTGCTTGGCGTACCCGCCGCCGAAGTAGTCGGCGGTGCCGTCGGGGCGGGGCAGGAACGGCAGGACCATCGCTATTACCGGGTCGCCGTAGGCCAGGTCGGTGACCGTCCCAGGGCCGATCTCGTCCACGGTGCCCGCCACGTCCTGGCCGGGCACGTATGGCCCGGGAATGTCGCGTAGCAGCCAGGCCGCGTTCAGGGGTCATCCGACAGCGCCGGCATCGACCGCTGTGCTGGAGGACCGGACGGAGAAGGAGAAGCTCGCTCCGGCACCGAACACGACCATCGACGGCCAGCCGGCGTACCGGGCTCGCTCGACGGACCCGCCACGATGGTGCGGGTCGGCGGAAGCGGAGGCGTGCTGGTCGAAGTGGACGCCAACGGCTGCCGACGGGGCCAGGACCGACCGTGGTGGTTGGGTCAACCAAACGTCGTTGTCGCGGATCTTGAACTTGGTCCAGAGCGTCTTGCGGAGGGACTGCTGGACCAGTCGGTCGCCCTCACGGTCCAGTAGGTCCTTGACGTCGAGCTGGGAACAGCGCGGCGTCGGTGACCGCCTTGATACGACGAAGCCGCTCGCCGTCTCCGCTGCCCTGCACGTCAATCACGTGCAGGAGCCTGACTGTCCCCGGGTAGGAACAGCCAAGTCAGATGGCAGTTGCCCGGGACACCTTCCACTCCCCGTTCACTGGGACCAGGGTGAGCACCACCCGGTTCTGGTCGACCTTCTCGCCTGCGGTGTTCACGTTGCGCCGGTACTGGTTGAGGTAGACGAGCAACTCGACCCGTTCGGCGGTCGCGGTCACCACGCCCGTCGCGGACACCTCGGCTGCCACGATTGCCTGCTGGCTGGCCGCGGTCTGCTTCAACGCCGCCGTGGTCTGCTCGTACTCCTTGCCGAACTGCCCGGTGGCGAAGGTGCGGCCGTTGGCGACGCTCTCGTCGAACGTCCGGTAGTCGTAGGAGAAGATTGCCTTGGCAGCGGCGGGCGCGGTGGCCAGGGCCTGGCGTACGGCGCTGTCTCGCTGCCCGGCGCGGTGATCGCCCCACCAGCCGGCGCCGGCGACGGCGGCCGTGAGGACGATCGCGACGACCAGGGCCGGGACGAGCCGGATCCGGGCGGTACGCAGCCGGGGAACGCGCGGCCGCCGCGGGAATCGGACCAGGGTACGCACGTGTCCTCCCTCTTTCATCCGACGAACTGCAGCCGTGTCACGAGCCACCGCCCGGATGCCTTGTCGTGGACGATGTCCAGCTGAATCCGGTAGTGCGACGGCCGCCCCTCGGGTGCCTTGACGTTCTTGACGGTGGCGTCGACGGCGACCAGTACAACCGCTCGACGGCGATCTCCGGAGACCAGCCCGGCCCGTAGCACCGTTCCGCGCGAGTCGACCTTGTTCTCCACGACCGCGGAGCGGACCTGCGACTGGCCTCGGGTGAACTCGTCCTTGAAGTCGCCGGTGGCTCCGGCGGTGATCCGCTGGATGTCCCGGTCGACGCTGGCCGCGCTGACCGAGACGAAGTTGACGCTGGCCTGTTTGGCGGCGGCGAGGGCCTGCTGTCGGGCCTGGTCCGTCGCCCGGTCGACGTACCAGCGGTGCCCAGTCACCCCGCCGGCGGCGACCGTGGCGGCGAGCACGGCCACGAGCAGGACGACCAGCGACCGTCGCCGGGTGGTCGACGTGGCGCGCTCGCCCGTTCGGCGGGCATCGGAGGCGTCCTCCGGCGAGCTGTCCGCGCTCGCGGGATCGTCTCCGCTCGCCGGGTCCGCGGCATCCGCCAAGTCCTCGACCGGCTCCTGGTCGAGCCGCTTCAGCAGGTCCTCGATCGGTTCGACCGGTCGGGGGAGCTGGCGGGGCACGATCCGGCGCTGCGACGCGCGGCCGGGGACCCCGGGCTTCGCTCCCTTGATGACTTTCAGCGTGTGGTCCCTCCGGGCCCGCATCTGCGCCTCCTTCTTCGCGTCGCTCACGGCGTCACCCCGGCCAGCAGCAACTGCTTCCACGACTGGTCTCCGGCTGTCCGGGACTGGCCACCGGTCCCGCCGAACTGCAACGGCCGGCCGTCTGCGCCGAGTACCAGGCCGGTCACCGGGTCGTACCCGCCGGGCTCGGCCCCGCCGGCCGGAGCGCCGCCGGGCGACCCCGGGTCGGGAGCCGGTTCCCGGCCGCCCGGTCGGGGGGCGTTGGCGGCGCCGCGCACGCTGGCGCCGGCCGCCTGCTCCCCCGCGTCGCAGGTCGTTCGGCCGCCCCCGTATACGCAGGAGGGCGGATCGTCGACGTTGAGGACCAGGCCGAGGTGGGCGGTGCCGTCGCCCGGGGTGACGGTGAAGCCGCCGGCGACGGCGATCGGGTACACCACCAGCAGTTGCTCGATGCCGGGCAGCCGCCGGGCGGCGATGCCGTTGACGGTCACCAGGTTGCCGAGCAGCGTGCCGACCGTCGGTTCCAGCCCCCGCAGCAACGCGACCAGTTCCCGGCCGGCGGGCGGCCCGGCGGCGAGCAGCCGCCGCAGGTCGGGGTCGGCGTCGCGGACGGTGGCCGCCAGCTGGGCCAGGCCCGCCGCCCACCGGCGCAGCGCCTGGGCCGACTCGGCCTGGGTGGTGAGCACGGTTCGTCCGTCGTTGATCAGCGCGAGTGTTTCCGGCAGGCGGGTGGTCGCATCGGTCAGTAACGCGTCCCCGTCGTTCAGGATCCGGGCCAGGGCCAGCTCGTTGCCCTCGAACGCGGCGCCGAGTTCGGTGATCAGGACGCGGAGGTCCTCCGGACCGACGGAGCGCACCAGGGCGTCGAGGTTACTGAGCAGGACCTCCGGCGCGAGCGGGACACCGGTCCGCTCGACCGGGATCACCGCGCCGTCGGTGAGGTAGGGACCGCTGTCGCGCTCCGGACGCAGGTCCACGTACTGCTCGCCGACGGCGGAGCGGTGCGCCACCACGGCCCGCAGGTCGTCGGGTACCCGGACGTCGCGCTGCAACCGCAGGTTGGCCCGGACCCCGTCACCGCGCAGGGCGACCGCGGCGACCCGGCCGACGGGCACGCCGCGGTAGGTGACCGGGGCGTTGGGGAAGATGCCGCCGGCGCGGGCGAGGTCCAGGTGGACGACGTAGCTTCCGCCGAGCAGCCGGTCGCCCAGCCCGACGTAGCGGACGCCGACGTAGCTGACGCCGAGCACGCTCACCAGCAGGAACGCCAGCACCTGAATCTTCGCGGTACGTCCGATCATGGCGTCAACCCCCCGGACAGCAGGTCCGGCAGGGTGCCGGTCTGTCCGATCACCGCGCCGGTCAGCGGCAGGATGCACTGTGCCGTCAGGACCGTGCCGGAGGGCAGTTCGGTCCCGACGGGAAAGACCGTGCCCGGTGGCACGAGGCCCTTCGGCAGGATCAGCCCGCCGATGGGCACCTTCGAGCCGGGCTTGAGCAGGACACAGCCCTCCGGCAGCTGACAGTCCTTCGGCGGCGTCCAGGTCGCGGGGAAGTTGAGCGGGTCAGGTAGGCACTTCAGGATCGGCAGGTCAGGTAGCGGGCGGGACCCGCCGCCGGGCCGCGGCACGGTCGGTGCGCCGCCACCGGCCGCCGGTGCCCGGCCGGGGGTGGCGCCCTTTGCCGGCGTCTGCGGACGGGCCGGCGCGGCGGGGGCAGCGGCGGGGGCAGCGGCGACCAGGTTCGCCAGGATGGACGCCGAGTCGAGGTCGGCGGTGATGGAGAGGTTGACGAAGTCGCCGACGATCGCGCCGGTGACATTGGGTGGGAACGGGAACGACAGCATGAAGTCCAGCGACTTGGGCAGGTCGTCCCCGGCACGTGTGAGCTGCTCCAGGATCGGTTGCAGCGCCCGCACGTCGGCCAGCGTGTCGTCGCGGCTGCTGTTGACCACCCGGGTGCCGACGTCACCCAACCGGTCCAGAGCGGTCAGCGCCTGGGTCAGTTGGGCGCGCTGCCCGGCCAGCACGGTCAGGCCCGGGGCAAGGGAGTCCACGGCCTCGCCGAGCACCTGCTTCTGGCGATCGAGCCGGCCGCTGAGCCGGTCCAGGGCGTCGAGGGCGCGGACCAGGTCGGCCTTCTGCTTGTCGAGACCCCCGATGAACGTGTCCAGCTGGTCCAGCGTGTCCCGGACGGCGGGCTCCCGCCCCTCGAGTGCGGCGCCGAGCTCCTGGTTGATGGTCCTCAGCTGCGCCAGACCGCCGCCGTTGAGCAGCAGCCCCAGCGCGGCGAGGACCTCCTCCACCTCGGTGCCGCGAGCGGTCCGCGACAGCGGTATGAGGTCACCCTCGGTGAGTCGATTGGAGGAGGCGCCGGTGGGTGGCGACGCGACCGTCACGTACTTCTCGCCCAGCAGGCTGCTCTGCCGGACCGCGGCCGTCGCGTTGGACGGCAGGCGTACGTCCGCGCCGAGGCGCAGGGTGACCCGGGCGGTCCAGCCAGCCAGGGAGATCTTCTCCACGCTGCCGACCGTCACGTCATCGACCTTGACGGCGGCCTGCGGCACCAGGTCGAGCACGTCACTGAACTCGGCGGTGACGGCGTACCCGTCGCCCTTTGGGGCGCCGCCGGGCAGCGGCAGGTCGGCGAGGTCGGGCAGGCCGCACCCGGCCGGCAGCATCACCACCACGATCGCGTACGCCAGGGTCCGCAGGGCACGGGTCCTCATGACACACCCCGCAGGATGCCGCCGAGGGTGGGGTCGCTGGTGATGCCGGAGCCGCCCGGCGCCTGGTCGGGGATCGGCGCACCGGGGGAACTGAGGGGAGGCTTCCCCGGTGAGGACCCGCCGGTCGCCGGGGCGCCGGGCGGCAGCTTGAGGAGTTTGCGGAGCTGGTCGGTCATGGGCAGCCCACGGGAGTGCAGGGTCTGCGCGAGTGCCCGGCACTTGGCGGGCACCTGCGCCGTGGGGAGCTCATCGGCGATCAGTGAGCAGGCGAAACCGGCGGGGTCATAGGGACCCATCACGTTGTCCCGGGTGTCCAGGGTGCCCGACCGGGGGTTGTACGCCAGGTTGAGGTTGCCCAGGGCGAGCGGGGCGACGTCGAGGATGTCGATGACGGCCTGTTGCTGGCGGACGAGGATTCCGGTGATGTCCGCCAGCGCGGCGACGTTGGAGGTCAACGCGTCGCGGTTCTGTCGGACGAACGTGGTCACGTCGGCCAGCGCGGTGGAGAGGTTGCGCAGCGCGGCGGCCAGTTCGTCGCGCTCCCCGGCCAGTTGCTGGGCGACGTCGGCCAACTGCTGGTTGAAGGCGCGCACCTCCCGGTCGCTGCGGGCGAGCGCGGTGGTGAAGCGCTGGAGGTTGACGACCGACCCGAAGAGGTCCTGCCGCCCGTCGGAGAGGGTGGCCAGTGCCTGGGACAGGCCGTTGAGGGTGTCGTGGAGGTGCTGGCCGTTGCCCTCCAGGTTGGCGCGGCCGGTGGCGACGAGGTCGGACAGTGCGCCGTCGCGGTTGGCGCCCTGGGGGCCCAGGGTGCGGTTGAAGTCGTTGAGCGCCTGATAGATGTCGTCGATCTCCATCGGAGCGGCGGTCCGCTCCAGCGGTATCTCGGCGCCGTCGGCGAGCGCGGCGCCCCCGGCGTAGGCGGGAGTGAGCTGGACGTAGCGGTCGCTGACGACGCTGGGCGGCACGATGAGCGCCTGGGCATCGGCGGGAACGGCGATCCCCGGGTCGTAGGACATGGACACCTGGACGGTGCGCCCCTGCGGGGTCACCGCGACCACCTCGCCGACGCGGACGCCGAGCACCCGGACGTCCGATCCGGGGTACACGCCGACGGCGCGGATGAAGTGGGCGACGACCCGCCGTGGGGGTGTGCCGTCGCGGAGAAGGATCACGCCGGCGGCGACGGCTACCAACAGGACGGTGGTGACGGCGACCGGCCGGCGCCACCGCTGGATGGGAGTGGGCATCAGCGGCCTCCCGTGGGCTGGTACGGCTGGAGCAGACCGGAGACGTACGAGTCGAACCAGCGGCCGTTGCCCACCACGTTGGCGAACGCGGTGACGAACGGCCCCATCCGCTGGATGGTCTTCTCCAGGTCGTCCCGGTTGCGTTGCAGGATGGCGACGACCTCCCGCAGCTTGTGCAGCGCGGGAGCGAGCTGGGCGCGGTTGTCGTTGACCAGGCCGGACAGCTGGGTGGCGAGGTCGTCGGTGCCGACGAGCAGCTTGTGGATGGCGTCCCGACGCCGGCTCACCTCGCCGAGCAGTGCCTCACCGTCGGTGACCAGTGCGCGGAACTCCTCGTCCCGGGTGGCGAGCACGGCGGTCACCTGACGGGCGCGGTCGAGCAGCGTCCGCAGTTCGGCGTCGCGTCCGGCGACGGTCCGGGAGAGCCGGGAGAGGCCGACCAGGGAGGCGTCTACGCTCGCGGGGGTGTCGGCGAAGGTCTCGGACAGGGTGGTGAAGGCGGCGGCGAGCTGGTCGGTGTCGACCTTGTCGAGGGTGTCGGCGAGCCCGGTGACCGCCTGCACCACGTCGAACGGCGCGGCGGTGCGGGCGAGGGGGATCTGCCCGCCCTCGGGCAGCCGGCCCGGTCCGGCCGGTGAGAGGGCCAGGTACTTCTGGCCGAGCACCGTCTTGATCCTGATCGTGGCGCCGGTGTCGGTGCCGAGCCGGACGGCGTCGTCGTCCACGCGGAACCCGACCCGCACGTACGGCGCGCCGTTGCGGGCGAGTTCCACGGCGGTCACCTTGCCGACCCGCACCCCGGCGACCCGCACCTCGTTGCCGGTGACGAGGCCGCTGGCGTCGTGGAAGGCCGCCTCGTAGCCGCGTCCGGTGAGGTCGGCCAGCCGGTCGAGCTGGAAGGCACCGAGCAGCACAGCGACGATCAGCGCCAGGCCGAGCGTGCCGACGACCACCGGATTGCGTTCCCGAAACGGTGTCACTGGCTGCCTCCGGCGCATCGGGCGGCCGGGGCGCTGAAGGTGGGCAGGTCGATCGGTGCCCGGCCCGACACCGCCAGGTTGCCGTCGAAGTCGCACAGGTAGAAGTTGAACCAGGAGCCGTAGGACGCGACGCGGGTCAGGGACTCGTACCGCTGCGGCAGCCGTCCGAGGGTGCCGTCGATGACGGCCGCGTTGCGGTTGAGGGTGCCGGAGAGCTCGTCCAGGGCGCGGACGTCCGCGGCGAGCGGTGGTCGTACCTCGCGCAGCAGCGACGACGTGGCGGTGGTGAGCTCACCGATGCTGACCAGTGACTCGCCGATGGCCGCGCGGTCGGCCGACAGCCCGGAGACGAACTGCTGGAGCTGGTTGATGCTCTGGTCCAGGTTCTGGTCGCGGTCGGCCAGCGTGCCGAGGACGCCGTTGAGGTTGGTGATGACCCGCCCGATGACGGCGTCCCGGTCGGCGAGGGTGTTGGTCAGCGACGCGGTGCGTTGCAGCAGGCTGCTGACGGTGCCGCCCTCGCCCTGGAGCACCTGGATGATTTCGTAGGCGAGTTTGTTGACGTCCTCGGGACTGAGCGCCGTGAACAGGGGCCGGAACCCGTTGAACAACACCGTGAGGTCCAGGGCCGGTGTCGTCTGGCCGAGCGGGATGAGGCCGTCGGGCCGCAGTGGACGCCCCTCCCCCGGCCCCTCGCTCAGCGCCACGTACCGCTGGCCCACCAGGTTGCGGTAGCGGATCTTGGCGCGGACGCTGGTGGCCACCGGGATGTCGGCGGTGACCGTGAAGGCCACCTCGGCGAGTGTGTCGTCGACGACCGTGATGTCGCGGACCCGGCCGACCTGCACACCGGCCACGCGGACGTCGTCGCCTGGGAGCAGGCCGGTGACGTCGGTGAACCGGGCCCGGTAGGTGACCCCACCCGATGGGAAGGCGCCGAGGGTCTGCGCGAGCAGCGCCGTCAGCAGCAGGGTCACCGCGGCGAAGGCCATCAGCTTCAGCAGGGGTGCCATCGCTCTGTTGCTCATCGCGCGTTCACCACCCCTCCTCTCAGCAACGGCCCCCAGAGCAGGACCGCGATGTCGGGGACCTCCGCGGGCAGGACGCCGGTGACGGCGCCGACCAGCGGCTTGACCAGCGCGCGCTCCTCGCCGGTGGCGGCCTGGCCCATCGCCGGGGAACCGGCGGCGGGCGCGGCCGCCGCCTGACCGACCGGCAAGGGGGTGTGCGGGCGAGCGCCGCCGTGGTCGTAACCGTCGGCGACCGGCACGCTGGGCGCCGGCCGCCCCGGTTGGGGCAGGCCCCGGCACTGCGGCCCGTCGTGCGCGCCGTAGACGGGCTCGTCGCGGCCCTTCTCGTACTTGCCGCCGTCGCGGGTGACCTCCAGGGTGACGTGCATCCGTCCGCCGGCGAAGACCCGCTCGACCTGGGGTTGCAGGGCGACCAGGCCGCTCATCAGGCACGGGTACTCGGGGGCGTACGTGGCGAGCAGTTCCAGCACCGGGCGGCTCACCTGGCCGAGCTCGATGATCTGGTCGCCGTGCCGGTCGAGGAAGCCGCGGGTGGCGTCGGCGGTGTCGGTGGTGTCGGCGAGGAACGCGGCCAGCTGTGCACGTTGGTCGGTGACGGTGCGGGCGGTGACGGTGACGTCCCGCAGCAGGGCGAGCAGGTCGGGCAGGGCGGCGTCGTAGCTGTCCAGCACGACGGCGAGCTTGCGGACGTCCTCGGCGATGGCCGGCATCGCCGGGTTCAGCTGCCGCAGGTACGCACCGAGCCGCTCGATGTTCGCGCCGAGCTGCTCGCCGCGTCCGTCGAGGGCGGTGGCGATCGCGCCCAGCGTCGCGGCGAGCTGCTCGGGCCGCACCGCCTGGAGCAGTGGCAGCGCCTCGTCGAGGACGCGTTCCAGCTCGACGGCGGTGTGGCTGCGGTCCTGGGGGATGACCGCGCCGACACGGATCGGTTCGCCGCTGCCGCCGGCCGGCACGAGCTCGACGTACCGCTCGCCGAAGAGCGTCTTGGGCAGCAGCCGCGCGCTGACGTCGGCGGGGATCCGCGGCGTCATGGCCGGGTCCAGGGCCAACCGGATGGTCGCGCCCGCTCCGGTGCTGTCGACCGAGCGCACGTCGCCGACGACGACCCCGCGGACCTTGACGTCGGCGCCCGGACTGAGCTGCAGGCCGGACCGGCTGGCCTCCAGGGTGACCCGGGTGACCGGCGTGAACGCCTTGCGGTATTCGAGCACCGAGGCGGTCAACGCCGCGGTCAGCACGGCGATGAACACGATGCCGAGGATGCGATGTCTCATGGTCACCCCGCGATCCGGACGGTGGTGGTAGCGCCCCAGATGGCCAGCGACAGGAAGAAGTCGACGATGTTGACCGCGACGATGGCGAGCCGCACAGCCCGGCCGACCGCGACGCCGACGCCGGCGGGCCCACCGCTGGCGGTGTAGCCGTAGTAGCAGTGCACCAGCACCACGATCACGCTGAACACCAGCACCTTGCCGAAGGACCAGAGCACGTCCTCCGGCGGCAGGAACAGGTGGAAGTAGTAGTCGTACGTGCCGGCGGACTGTCCGAAGTAGAAGACAGCGATGGTGCGGGTGGCCAGGTAGCTGGCGAGCAGCCCCACCACGTACAGCGGGATGACCGCGACGAACCCGGCGATCATGCGGGTGGTGACCAGGAACGGCAGCGAGGGGATCCCCATAACCTCGAGGGCGTCCACCTCCTCGGAGATCCGCATCGCCCCGAGCTGGGCGGTGAACCCGCAGCCCACGGTGGCCGACAGGGCCAGCGCCGCGACCAGCGGGGAGATCTCCCGGGTGTTGAAGTACGCCGAGACGAAACCGGTGAACGCGCTGCTGCCGAGCTGGTTGAGCGCCTGGTAGCCCTGCAGGCCGACCTCGGTGCCGGTGAAGAAGGTCAGGAAGCAGATGACACCGACGGTGCCGCCGACCACGGCGAGCGCGCCGGAGCCGAAGCTCACCTCGGCCAGCAGCCGGATCACCTCGCGCTTGTAGCGGCGCACGGTGCGCGGCGCCCAGGCGAACGCCCGCAGGTAGAAGGCGAGCTGTCCGCCCAGGTTGTCGAGGTAGCGCAGCGCTGGCACGTCAGCTTCCCTTCTGCGGTACGACCTGGAAGTACACGGCCGTGACGATGAAGTTCAGCGCGAACAGCAGCATGAAGGTGATCACCACGCTCTGGTTGACCGCGTCGCCGACGCCTTTCGGGCCGCCCTTGGCGGTCATCCCCTTGTACGAGGCGACCAGCGCGGCGGCGGCGCCGAAGAGCAGAGCCTTGACCTCGCCCACCAGCAGGTCCGGCAGTTGCCCCAGGGCCTGGAAGCTGGCCAGGTACGCACCGGGTGTGCCGCCCTGCAGGACCACGTTGAACAGGTAGCCACCGGTCACCCCGACCACGCTGACCAGGCCGTTGAGCAGCACGGCGACCAGCATCGAGGCGAGCACGCGGGGCACCACGAGGCGGTGGATGGGGTCGATGCCCAGCACCTGGATCGCGTCGAGTTCCTCGCGGATCTTCCGGGCGCCGAGATCGGCGCAGATCGCCGAGCCACCCGCGCCGGCGATGATCAGCGCGGTGACGATCGGCCCCGCCTCGCGGACCACCGCGAGCACCGACGCCGCGCCGGTGAACGACTGCGCGCCGAGCTGGCGCACCAGCGAGCCGAGCTGCAACGCGATGACCGCGCCGAAGGGGATGGAGACGAGCGCGGCGGGCAGGATCGACACCGAGCTGATGAACCAGGCCTGCTGGACGAACTCGCGGACCTGCACCGGTCGCCGGCCGAGGCCGCGCAGGGTGTCCAGGCAGAACGCGAAGAACTCGCCGGTGTGGCGTACGGCGTTGACGGGTCCGCTCATCGGGGTCACCGCCGCCCGTTCCCGGCCGGCACCCCGTCCGCCAGCCCGCCGAACGAGCCGGGGGGCGGCGTGACACCGTGCTCCCGACACCACTGCCCCGGGGGCCGCTCGGCGGCGCGGGGCAGTCCGTCCGACGGCGGCAGTTGCAGCGGGATGGGCGGCAACGGTGGCAGTTCCACCCCGGCGTCCGCCTCGGCCTGCAACTCCTCGGCGTCCTTCTCCTCGGCCATGCCGATCGGTCCGACGCGCTGGGCGTTGAGGAACTGCCGCACCACCGGCTCCGTGCTGGACAGCAGCAACTCCCGCGACCCGAACATGGCCAGATGCCCGTGGTAGATCAGGCCGATGTTGTCCGGCACCGTGCGTGCGGTGTTGATGTCGTGCGTGACGATCAGGAAGGTCGCCCCGGTCCGCTGGTTGAGGTCGACGATCAGCTGGTTCAGGTACGCGGTGCGCACCGGGTCCAGCCCGGAGTCCGGCTCGTCGAAGAGGACGATGCGGGGGTCGAGCACGAGCGCGCGGGCCAGGCCGGCTCGTTTGCGCATCCCACCGGAGATCTCCCCCGGCAGTTTCCGTTCGGCGCCGATCAGGCCGACCATGTCAAGCTTCTCGCTGACGACCTCACGGATCTGGGACTCGGACTTGCGGGTGTGCTCCCGCAGCGGGAAGGCGACGTTGTCGTAAATGGTCATCGAGCCGAACAACGCGCCGTCCTGGAACAGCACCCCGAACAGCTTGCGCACCTCGTACAACTCCCGCTCGGAGAGCCGGGGCAGGTCCCTGCCCTCGATCCAGATCGACCCGGCATCCGGGCGGAGCAGCCCCACCAGTGTCTTGAGGAACACGGACTTGCCGGTGCCGGACGGACCCAGCAGCACGGATATCTCGCCGGCCGGCAGGGTCAGGCTGACGTCCGACCAGACCGGCTGGCCACCGAAGGACTTGGTCAGCCCCTGCACCGCCACCTCGACGCCCATTCACCCCCCTCTCGGCTCCTACCTGTGACATCGCGGTGATCCCGGCGGGCGTAACAACTTCTTTCGGCTACCTCGTCAGCACGGACCGTGAACTAGGCAAAGTGGCGCGCGTCTCGATAGCGTGCGGTTAACCCGCCGGTAACGAAGGTGCCTCGCGTCCCCATGACCACAGCGATCGAGCCAGAGCTCGTTCACCTGGCCGCCAACGGCGACCGGGCGGCGGTCGCTGCTCTGCTCACCGGTGTGCGGCCGGGGCTGGTCCGCTACTGCCGGGCCCGGCTGGGTCGCGTCGGCGGGGCGTACACCACCGCCGACGACGTCGCCCAGGAGGTCTGTCTGGCGGTGTTGAAGGCCCTTCCCGGCTACCGCGACCAGGGCCGGCCGTTCTCCGCGTTCGTCTTCGCCATTGCGGCGAACAAGGTGGCCGACGCCCAGCGCGCGGCGGTCCGCAGCGCCGCCGTCACCGACGCCGACCTGGAGCAGGAGGACACCACACCCGGTCCGGAGCAGCAGGCCGTGGCCACCGATCTGGCGCGACGGCTCGCGGCGCTGCTGCACCGCCTCCCCGACCTTCAACGGGAGATCGTCATCCTCCGCGTGGCGGTCGGCCTCACCGCTGAGGAGGTGGGCTCGATCCTCGGCATGTCGGCGCCGGCCGTACGGGTGGCCCAGTCCCGTGCCCTGGCCCGGCTCCGTACGCTTGCCGGCGACGGGCTTGACGAGGTGGCGGCATGAGCGAGCCCCGGCCGGACGACGGCGAGGCCGTGGACCTCGCCGCGATCCACCGCGACGACCTGCTCCTCGACGCGCTCGGCCGCGGCGAGCAGGAGGACGACGCCGACGGCCTCACGGCCATGCTGGCCGCCTGGCGTGCCGATTTCACCACCGACCAGCCGGCCACCGTGGTCGACGGCCCGGTCCAGGTCGTCGCGCCGGCGTCCGCCGGTCGGGCCCGCACACTCCGGGCCGGCGCCCCCGCCGCCCTCGTTCCCGGCCCGACGCGGTGGCGGCCGTCCGGGCGGCGTGCCCTGGGGTTGGCCGCCGCCGTGCTCGCCGTGTTCATGCTGGCGACGGGGCTGGGAGTCGCCAGCCACGACGCCCGGCCGACCAGTCCTCTGTGGTCGCTGACCAGGGTGCTGTATCCCGAGCGGGCGGAGGTGCTCGGCGTCGAACACACCACCGCCCGTGCCCGCGAGGCCGTCGCGGACGGCCGGTACGACGACGCTCGGGAGCTGGTCGACCAGGCCCAACGGGACCTGGGCCGGGTCGCCGATCCAGCCGACGTCACCCGCTTGCGTGCCGACATCGATGCCGTCCTGCGGGATCTGGCCGCGCACCTCTGTCTCGGCTGGCCCCGCTGCGCCACCGGCCCGGTCATCTCGACGCCATCGCCCGCGGTGTCGACCGGCGCCGCCCCCGAGCCCACCGGCGTCCCGGGGCCGGGCAGGACACCACCACGGCCACAGCAGCCGGCGCCGACGCACCCGTCGACCTCCACCGCCAACCCGTTGCTGCCTCGACCTCCGTTGCCGTCGGTGCCGCTCCCGTCGGTGTTGCCGTCGCTACCCTCGCTGCCCCTGCCGACCGGCGGCCTGCTCGGCTGACCGGCGACCTGCTCGGCGGGCTGTCCGCGCTGGCGCCGACCTGGACGTCGTCGGAGTACCGGCTGCGGGCCAGGTACCGGGCGTAGAGGTTGCTTTCGCCGCCGCCACCGGTGAGGATCCGGCCATCGATGTCACCGCGGCGTGGACGATTCTGTCCCCACACACCTGGGGCCACTTCCACCGCGCATTGGCGCGGCACGTGGAAGGTCTTCGCCGGAGCCCTCGTCATGGCCACCGGCTACGAATCAGTGGGCCGGAGCTCGACCTGCTGATGACAGCGGCTCGAGCGGACAACCCGCGATCGTCGACATAGGAGCTGTGGCCGGCTCCGGCTCCAGCCCAGCCGCCCGAGGGCAACCGGAGGCCCGGTCGTCGTTCGTTCCATGAACGTTCAGCCAGTTGTCCCTGCCCGCGTCGTACGCCCCTCTCTACGTTGCTTAAGGCGACGGAAGAAGGGCCACATGGACGCACGTCTCGCAATCCGAGCTCGCGGAATCACCAAGTGTTTCGACGACGTCGTGGCACTCGACGGCATCGATCTGGATGTAAGCCAGGGGCAGATCCACGGCTTGGTCGGGCCGAACGGGGCTGGCAAGACCACGTTGCTCGGACTCCTCCTCGGCCTGGCCGCCTCCGACAGCGGCAGCCTCGAGATTCTGGGTACGCCGATCGCTCGGGCGCTCGCCGCGCCCGACGGCGTCGCCGGCTTCGTGGACGGGCCCGGCCTCTACCCCTCGCTCACCGCCCGGCAGAACCTCGCAGCGCTGGCCGCTCTGCGCGGTCAGGACGCGCGGACCGCCGGGATCGACGGCGTGCTCGACCAGGTCGGGCTCACCGACGTCGCCGACGACCGGGCGAGCGGCTTCTCCCTCGGCATGCGCCAGCGGCTCGGGCTCGCCGCCGCCCTGCTCACCAAGCCGCGGCTGCTCGTGCTCGACGAACCGTCCAACGGCCTCGACCCGGCCGGTAAGAAGCACGTACACAACGTCCTCACCCGGCTCGCTGCGGACGGGACCAGCGTCGTGCTCTCGAGCCACCGCATGGACGACCTCGAGGCACTGTGCTCCGAGGTCACCATCCTCGCCACCGGACGGGTGGTCTTCTCCGGCCCGCTGAACAAGCTGGCCGCCGAGAACCGTGAACTCGACTACCGGCTGCGCACCTCCGACCCGCAGGCCGCCCACCGGCTCGCTGCCGACACGGCCGGAATCCACGTCGACGTCGACGCCGGGGCGCGCGACGCCGAGGTGCTCGTCGTGCGCGCTCTGGTGCCCGTCCTCGACGAACTGGTGGCGCGGCTCGTGAACGCGGGCATAGCGGTGCGCGAGCTCGCGCCCCTGGTGTCGCCGCTCGAGGCCGCGTTCCTCGCCCTGACCGAGCAGCAGGAGGCCATCCGATGACCAGGATCATCGCCGGCGACCACGTTGTCGGCACCCGCCGCGTCTCGGTGGCGCGCGGCTTCCGCTTCGAGCTGCTCAAGTTGATGTCGCAATGGCGGATCCGGCTGCTGGTCCTCGTCTGCTGGGTCGCGCCCGCGCTGTTTGTCGCCGCGGTGAGCCAGCAGAGTTCGCTGCCCGTCGACACCCTTTTCGGCCGCTGGATGCACGCCACGGGGTGGGCCGGGCCGCTGGTGACGCTCGGTTTCGCGGGCACCTGGGCGCTCCCGCTGCTGACCTCGGTGGTCGCCGGCGACGTGTTCGCCTCCGAGGACCGGCTCGGCACCTGGCGCCATCTGCTCGTGGCGGTCCGGTCACCTCGACGGATCTTCGCCGCGAAGGCGCTGTCCAGCCTCACCGTCATCCTGCTTCTCGTGGCCGGGCTGGCCATCTCCAGCGCGGTCGGCGGGGTCGTGTCGGTCGGCAACCAGCCGCTGGTCGGCCTCGACGGGCATTTGCTGACGCCGGGGGACGCCGCCGTGAAGACCCTGCTCGCCTGGGTCTGCGTACTCGCCCCGACCCTGGCCCTCGCCGCGATCGGACTGCTCGGGTCCGTCGCGCTGGGTCGGTCCCCGATGGGGCTGCTGCTGCCCGCGCTCGTCGCGCTCTCGATGCAGCTCGCTCAGATGCTGCCGCTGCCGGTCACCGTACGCCTCGCACTGCCCGGTTACCCGTTCATCGCCTGGAACGGTCTGTTCACCAGCCCGGCGCAGCTCGGCCCGCTCCTGATCGGCATCGTGGTCAGCCTGGTGTGGGCCGTGACCGCGACAGCGCTGGCCTACCTTCTGTTCCTACGACGCGACTTCACCAACCCGACCTACGACGGCTCCGGCCGCCGCGTGTTCACCGTGGGAGTCCTGCCGCTGGTCGGGTTGCTCGCCGTGACGATCGGGGTTGTCGCCGCGGCGACCCCGGCCACCGGCTCCGGCATCGAACAGGACAGGGTGCAGCGTTCGGTCGCCACGGCATTCGCCCACCTCTACCGCGTGCAGACCGAGCAGCTCAACCGCCCCGATGTCACCGAAGCGCAGCTGAAGGCCACGGCGACGTGCAACAAGGGCGGCGGCAAGCTCGCCGCCGAAGGGCCGGGCAACGACTGGCGTTGCGTCGTCACCTGGCATCTCCCCGACGTCGAGGCCGCCGGGACGGCCATCTATCAGCTCGACGTCACCCCAGACGGGCGGTTCGTGGCCGATGGCGACGGACCGAAGGAAGTGAACGGCTACTTCCTGGTGCGCACCCCGAGCGGGGACGCACCGAACCCGCTCTGGCAGTTCGACGGCAACGTCGAACTGCTCCACACCACGAAGGGATGATTCCATGCAGGTCACACGCCGCCGTCGGCGTGCCGAGAAGGACCAATTCGGCCTTCTCCGTCGACGCATCGGCCGCCGGCTACCCCTCGTCACGGCAGGCACCACTGCTGTCGTCGTCGCCGCCGGCACCGGCATCAGTTTCGCCCAGACGCACCAGTTCGGCACCGATCAGGTCGGCCAGCTGACCGACAAGGGCCTGGTCGTGTCCGACGACCAGTACATCAACCCGATCGGCGAGCGTCTCGTCATCAACACCGGCAAAATCATGTCGTCGTCGGTCAGCCCGGACGGCACCCACCTGGCGGCCTCGGTCACCGACGGTGGGATGGCCCTGGCCGTCGTCGACCTGAAGACCTGGAAGGTACAGCAGCTCGTCGGCAACAACACGGCCGCGAATCTGCGCATCAGCGGCAACGACGTGGGCCAGGAAGGCCCCACGTACTCGCCCGACGGCTCGCAGCTGTGGCTGGGCCAGGCCGACGGCTACACCAAGTTCACCGTGAATCCGGACGGCACGCTCGCCAACCCGACGTTCATCCAGATCGCGCAGGACGGACCGAAGCGCGCGCTGGTGGCTGAGGCAGTGTTCTCTCCCGACGGCTCCACCGTGTACTCCGCCGTCAACGGCCAGAACCGGGTCGTCGCCATCAATACGGCGTCCGGCGTCATCCAGCAGAGCTGGCCCGTAGGCAACGCCCCCCGCGACATGATCACGGTCGGCGACAAGCTCTACGTCAGCAACGAGGGCGGCCGGCCCGCGAAACCCGGCGACACCACGATCAACTCGTACAACACCCAGGTACCCGCCGACCCAGCGACCGGTGCCACCACCACCGGCACGGTCAGCGTCATCGACCTGGCGAACCCGGCTGCTGCGGTCGCGAGCATCGACGTCGGCCTGCACCCGACCGCCCTGTACGCCAAGAATGGCGCGCTGTTCGTCACCAACACCAACAGCGACGACGTGTCGGTCATCGACACGGCGAGCAACAAGGTCGTGCAGACCATCGCCACCCAGCCGTGGCCCGAGACGACGGTCGGCTACCAGCCCAATGCGGTGACCCTCACCGACGACGGGCACCTGCTGGTGACGCTCGGCCGCGCCAACGCGGTCGCCGTCTACCGGTACACGACCCCGCTGGAGCCGGCCAGCTACGTCGGGCTGCTCCCGACGGACTACTTTCCCGCGGAGATCACCGCCGCCGGGAACCAGGTGCTGGTCTCCAACACCCGTGGTATTGACGCCCGCCGCCCCACCAATAGCGCCGGGCACGGCACCCACGACACGACATCGAGCCTGCAACGGTTCACGCTGCCCAGCGACAAGGTCATCAAGTCCCAGACCGGCAAGGTCTTCAGCCAGAACGGCTGGACCGGTGGCTCGGTCAACCTGGCCAGGGGCAACAAGGCGAAGCCGTTGCCGGTCCCCCAGCGGCTCGGCGACCCCTCGACGATCAAGCACGTCTTCCTGATCGTCAAGGAGAACCGGACCTACGATCAGGTTCTCGGCGACGACCCGCGGGGCAACGGCGACCCGTCGCTGGCGCAGTTCGGCGAGAACGTGACGCCGAACCAGCACGAGATGGCCCGGCAGTTCGGCCTGTACGACAACACCTACGACATCGGCACGAACTCCGCCGAGGGTCACAACTGGCTGATGCAGGCCGACAACCCGGAGTACACCGAGTCCACGGCCGGTGAGTACATCCGCAGCTACGACACCGAGGACGACGCCCTCGGCCACCAGCGCACCGGTTTCATCTGGACTGGCGCGCAGGCGGCCGGCAAGACCGTGCGAGACTTCGGCGAATTCCACCAGTTCCTGAGCAAGCCGCCCGGCTCCAGCTGGCAGAACCTGTACTGCGACACCAAGAACATGGCCGCGACCGGGCAGGACACCGCCTACCGCATGGTCTCGTCCTCGCCGATCCCGTCGCTCAACAGCGTGTCCGTGCCCGGCTTCCCGAAGTACGACACCAGCGTCCCGGACATCTACCGGCACGAGATCTGGAAGCGTGACTTCCAGAAGAACGGGCCGGCGAACCTGAACATGTTCTGGCTGTCCAGCGACCACACCGGTGGCCCGCCGAACGCGGCCGCTCAGGTCGCGGACAACGACCTCGCCGTCGGCGAAATCGTCGACACGATCTCGCACAGCCCGTACTGGAAGGACTCGGCGATCTTCGTCGTCGAGGACGACTCCCAGGCCGGCCTCGACCACGTCGACGGCCACCGCGCCCCGATCCAGATCATCAGCCCCTGGGCCCAGCGCGGCGTCGTCGACAGCCACTACTACACCCAGATCACCATGATCCGGACCATCGAGCAGATCCTCGGGATCCACCCGATGAACCAGAAGGACAGCGCGGCCAGCCCGATGCGTCAGGCGTTCACCAAGAAGCCTGACTACACGCCGTTCACCGCACTGCCCAACCGGACCTCCCTGACCGCGGGGCTGGCAACCCCGCCCGCCTGCGGCCCGGACGTGCCCGCGCCGCAGAACCCCCTCGCGGCGGCCGCGCCGTCGGCGACGGTGCCGGCGGACAAGCAGCACCTGGCGGCACAGTGGGACGGGTGGAAGTCGCACCAGCGACTGACCGGGCCCGACGCCAAGCCCGACTACGCGAACCCCGCGCAGATGAACCACTTCACCTGGTACCAGGCGCACGACTGGAAGACGCCGTACCCCGGCGAGGACAAGATCTTCGCGCCGGAGGATGTGCCGGGCGCCTACATCCCGCCGGCGGAGTCCGATGGCTGACGTAGGCTGATCGGCCTTAGAAGAGGCCCCCGACCGGCGTACCGTCGGCTAGGGCCTGTGCCGAAGCCGGTCACAGCCACTCGTTGATCGCGGCGATGCGCACGGTGGCTTCGTAGCGCACGGCGAGTTTGTCGAAGCGGGTCGCCACGGCTCGGTTGCCTTTGAGTCGGTTGATGCCGCACTCCACGGCATGGCGTTGCTTGTACCGCTCGGGGTCGAAGGACGGTGGCCGGCCGCCCTTCGACCCCTTCTTACGCCGGTTGGCGTCCTGGTCGGCCTTCGAGGGGATCGTCGCGGCGATCCGGCGTCGGCGCAGGTAGCGGCGGTTCGCATCGGGACGTGTACATCTTGTCGGCCAGGACCCGGTCCGGGCGGGTCCTGGCCGACCGCTGCCCTGGCGGGGCACCCGGATGCCGTCGAGCACCGCGACAACTGGAGATTGTCCCCACGCTGCCCGGCGGTCAACACGATCGGCAGCGGCTTCTGCCCCTGCTCACATGCCAGGTGCAGCTTCGTGGTCAGCCCTCCCCGGGACCGCCCGAGCGCATGATGGGCCGGCTCGACCGCCACGCCGCCCGGCGGTTCGACCTGCAGATCCCCCTTTTACGCGCCCCGGCGGCATGCTGATGCGCCCGGGCAACCGACGAGTCCACCGACACGTCCCACGTCGCGCCCGGCCGCGTCGGCCGCCGCCTGCAACGCGGTCAGGAACTTCGCCCAGGCTCCATCGCGCTGCCAGCGCCGGAACACCGCGTACGCCGCCGCCCAGGACCCGTAGCACTCCGGTATGTCCCGCCACGGCGCACCACCCGGGTCCGCCGCCTGATCCCATCAATGAGCTGTCGTTTCGTCCATGTCCGCGGCCGACCCGGCCTACGTCCCACCGGCAGCAACGGGCCGGCGCTGCTGTGGTCGAGGGTGGGGGCGGTCGGCGGTGGTCGGCGTCGGGCCCTGGGGAGTTGCGGTCGCGTACGCGGTGCTGGCGCGTCGATCATGAGGGCGCCGTTGGACGCGGGCAGCATGGCCTTGCGCAGCTATCCGCATGGCGGGGCATCGCCGCCGGATCGCCAGTCGGTGAACAGCTCGGCGAGTCTGGTCTTGGTCTGGTCGGTGAGCATCTTGGTGGCGTCTTCTCCGAATGGTCTCAGGGCGTGTTGCCGTACTGCGGGATGTTGTGCTGGTGCGGGGCAGATGAACACAGCGAGGGGAAGGGCAACTGGGTTCCTGCCGGACGTGCGCGTCGTCGCCGACCGCGTCAAGGGGGCCGGGTCGGCGGGCTCCATGTGCAGGGGGCACTCCGCTTCGGCGACGGCGGTCGCCACAGGTGGTCCCCGGTCTCCGAGGCCGATGAACCCGATCGGAGGTTGCGCGGTGGCCGTGTTCACGACGCGATGGCGTTCAGTTCGGTCAGCGCGTCCTTGGGAAGGGTCAGCCCAGCAGCGTTGACGTTCTCACGCAGGTGCGTGACGGATGAGGTGCCGGGGATGAGCAGGAGGTTCGGGGAGCGCTGGAGCAGCCACGCCAGCGCGACGGCCATCGGTGTGGTGTCGAGGCGGTTGGCGACGGCGTTGATTTCCTCGGACTGCAGTGGGGAAAAGCCGCCGAGCGGGAAGTAGGGCACGTAGGCGATGCGCTGTGCGGCGAGGGAGTCGATCAGGTCGTCGTCGTTGCGGTTGGCGATGTTGTAGAAGTTTTGGACGCATACGATCGGCGCGATGGACTGTGCTTCGGCGATCTGCTCGGCGTTGACGGTGCTGAGACCGAGATGCTTGATCAGTCCGTCCTGCTGCAGCTGCGCGAGCGCGGTGAACGGCTCGGCGATGGGGCCGGGAGTGGGTCGGTCGAGCCCACCGACGCGCAGGTTGACCACGTCGAGTGCGTCTAGCCCGAGGTGATCCAGGTTGTCGTGCACGGCCTGGCGCAGCTGCTCGGGAGCCAGCGCCGGCGGCCACTTCCCCTCGGCGTCCCGCAACGCTCCGACCTTCGTCACGATGTGTAGATCGTCAGGGTACGGGTGCAAAGCCTCCCTGATGATCTCGTTGGTGACGTATGGGCCGTAGTAGTCGGCGGTGTCGATGTGGTTGATACCCAGGAGAACGGCCTCGCGCAGCACGGCCACGGCAGCGTCGCGGTCGGCCGGCGGGCCGAACGCGTGCGGGCCGGCCAACTGCATCGCGCCGTACCCTATCCGGGTGAACGTCAAATCCTCCGCCAAGGTGAACGTCCCGCCAGGCAGTGGGGTCGATGTCATGAGAGTTCCTCTCCTCGTTGTCGCAGGTCCACGCGCTTCCCGCCGGCGCGGGCTCCAAACCGCGGCGGCCGCCAGAAGGTGCTGGCTAGCGGCGGATGTCAACGAGTGCCCATGGCCGGCCGCGGGACGGGAGCGGGACTCGCAGGTGGCGCTAGGGAGCCGTCTTCTGACGCGATTCACAGCCGAGGACGCCGATTATTCTGCTCCCCTACACCCCGAAGCCCCTGCGGCGCCCTGCCGGCATCGTCGTGGTCCCACTTCATGTGAGTGGCCGATCGGCGAGGCCGCTACCTCGCCGGACCCTGCTGCGCGGCCTGCTGCACCGCCGCCACCACAACCTGCCCGACACCGACCCGGAACGGATCCTCGCCCTGGTCGAGTCGGGGCGTACCGCCCGGTCGGACGCGGCCGACCTGACCGAGCTGGCCGTCGCCGCGGCGGCCGGACTGATCGCCGAGAAGCCGTCGTACGCGAAGTTGGCCGGGCGGCTGCTCACCGCGCGCCTGGCTCGGGCCGCTGCGCACGGCCCGCCCGGCGCGCCGATCTGACAGTGACCGGCAGTACAGCTAGGCCCTGGTTCGCCACTACTGGTGAGCAGGGCGGCACCGGCTGGCTAATACTCCAACGTCACTTGGCTGAAGTCGTCCTCATCAAGCGGGATTCGCGCAGTGCTCTTGAATCGGATACCGACATCAAGGCAGTGCGGTCCGTATAGACGGGTGCGGTGGTAGCGTGCGGCGGGTCTTTGCGATCTTGGTTACGTCATTCGCGGCCCGATGAGGAGATTCACGATGGCAGGTGTTCCGGCCGATCCGGGCGTGCTCCATCCGATGCCTGAACAGCCGCGCGTGGTGCTACTGAAGCCGCTGGTCACCTCGCCGCTGATCGAGGTTGGGGAGTTCACCTACTACGACGACCCGGATGATCCAACCGCCTTCGAGGCCCGCAACGTGCTGTACCACTACGGGCCGGAGAAGCTGATCATCGGGAAGTTTTGCGCGCTAGGCGAGGGCGTGCGGTTCATCATGAACGGGGCCAACCACCGTATGGACGGCCCGTCGACCTTTCCGTTCCCGATCATGGGTGGTTCCTGGGTCGAACACTTCGATCTCATCACCAACCTGCCCGGACGGGGTGACACTGTGGTTGGCAACGACGTGTGGTTCGGGTACCGAGCCATGGTGATGCCCGGCGTCCAGATCGGCAGCGGAGCGGTCATCGCTTCCGGGTCCGTCGTCGTCGACGACGTCCCCGATTACGGCATCGTCGGCGGCAACCCAGCCAGGCTCATCCGCCGCCGCTACAGCGAGGAAGACGTCGTACGCCTTCTGGCACTTGCCTGGTGGGACTGGCCAAGTCAGGACATCACCGAGCACCTTCGCACGATCATGTCCGGCAGCATCGACGACCTCGAGGCTGTGGCGCCCAAGCATCGGTAGTGCCAGGTCGGGCCTGGGCGGGCTGACCCATACCAACTCGGGTGCTGGGCGTGGCGTGGGCATGAGGACGGCCACCGCGTTGCTCATCGATGGTTTGTGAGGACAACCGAAGATCGTGCGGTGGCCGCGGGCCACACCTAGACCTTGGCCAGTGGCGGGTCATTCTGGACGAGGCGGTGACGCGTTTCGCTGGCCGGTTCGTGCGGGCGGAGCCCCGTCGGACCGCCGGGCAGTTCGTGGAAGGGCTGCTGTCGGGCGTGGAACGTAAGACCTGCTGGTCGTTGGCCGAACGGGGTGGTTACGCCGATCCGCAGGCGATGCAGCGGCTGCTGCGTACGGCGGTGTGGGACGCCGACGCCGTCCGCGATGACGTGCGTGCTTGGCTGATCGAGCAGCTCGGCCACCCCGACGCGGTGCTGGTCACCGACGAGACGGGGTTCCTGAAGAAGGGCGTGTGCTCGGTCGGGGTCCAGCGGCAGTACACCGGCACCGCCGGTCGGGTGGAGAACAGCCAGGTCGGGGTGTTCTTGCCCTACTTTTCACGCGCGGGCCGGGCGATGATCGATCGCCGGCTCTACCTACCCGAGAACATCCTGGTGCGAGCGCCCGGACCGGCTCGCCGCCGCCGGCGTGCCGGACGACGTCGGGTTCGCTACGAAGCCGGCCCTGGCTCGGCAGGTGGTCGCCGCCGCGCTGGACGCCGGTGTCCCGTTCGGGTGGACGACCGGCGACGAGGTTTACGGCCCCCGGCCCGGACGGCAGCGACGCGATCAAAAGGCTCCTCGGTTCCGTTTCGGGCATCGCCATCGGGCTCGCTGAACTCCGCAACCGCGGCTACGGCACCGGCCACGGCCCCGCCACCGCTCCAGTCGGTCTCGGCCCCCGCCACGCTCGCCTCGCCGTGAACGCCGCATTCACCTGGTGCCAACTCATGCTCGACACGCTCGCGGACCCGAAGGCCCCCTGGCGCAAGGGACAGACATGACTTCAACCGGAAAGGCGCTCAAGATCAATATCGCATCCGCTGAAGATCGGACGTCGTTCAACAATCCTGTCCGAAAAACGATCGATTTCCGGACGCCGCCGCCCCCACCGCTCAAGATTGCGGCACGCGCATACCTACCCGTTCGAACCGTCGTCGCGCAGATTTGCGCCGCCTGACCTCGATCGGAGATCCCACCTGGCTGAATCCGGCCCGTGCTGCACCGTCGGCGACGTGCCCGGCCTGCGCCGAGGCCTCACGGCAGGATCGTAAGGGCGCCGCCGGGTTCCTCGGCGCCGCCGTATCTATGCGTCGGCACCCGGCGGACAGTGGGCGCCTGTGTGCATGTTGGACGAGGCGCCACTGATGACGGAGTCGAGCCTGTCCCGGGCGTGGACGAGGTCCGCGATGCGCCGGTCGAGGTGGTCACGTTCCGCGGCCAGGCGCTGGAGAAGCTCGGGGGTGGCCTTGCCGTCGATGACGCAGGGCGTCAACTCGGCGACGGCCTTGCTGCTCAGTCCGGCGGCGTACAACTGGCGGATGAGGTAGATCCGGTCGACGGCATCTTCCGCGTAGTGGCGCTGGCCGCTGCCACTGCGCTCGGAGGTGAGCAGGTTCTGTTCCTCGTAGTAGCGCAGGGCCCGGGTGGTGACACCCGTGCGGCGCGCCAGTTCACCGATCCGCATTCCCGCCTCCCCTTCCTATGTGCTGCGCGTCACGCGCCCTTGCCTTTCACGTCAACGTCAACTTTTACGGTAGCTCCTACGTCCGCTAGGGCGAAAATCTCTGTTAGATCCCGTATTGGGATGACTTGAACTGACGAACGGAGTGTTCATGAGTGAGGACACTGCATCGGCCCGGCGGGTGATCGGCGTCGAGGAGCACGCCTGGACTCCGGAACTGCGTCGTGCCCTTCTGCGGTGGGGCGGTGATGCGACCGTCAACGAGATGAGCAGCCGTGGAGAGGTGAACCTGCGTCTGCTCGACGTCGGCGAGGAACGTCTGGCCCGGATGGATGCCAGTGGCGTGAATATGGAGGTCCTGTCCATCACGACGCCGGGAACCCAGCCCCTGCCCCCGCAGGTCGCCGTCCCTCTGGCCCGTGAGGCCAACGACGTCCTGGCCGACGCGGTATGCCGCCACCCCGACCGCTTCGCTGCCTTCGCGACATTGCCCATGTCCGACCCGCAGGCTGCCGCCGCGGAACTCGAGCGAGCGGTCAGCGCTCTTGGGCATGTCGGCGCGATGCTCTTCCCGCGGGTTGGCGAGACGTTCCTCGACGACGCCGGCTTCCGCCCCGTGTTCGAAGCCGCCGCTCACCTCGGTGTGCCGCTGTACATCCACCCGGCCATGCCGCCTCGAACCCTCATCAACACCGCCTACAGCGGCTTCGACGACATGACGAGCCTGCTGCTGTCCACCGGAGGGTGGGGATGGCATTCGGAAGCCGGCCTGGCAACTCTGCGCCTGATCCTCGCCAGGGCCCTGGACCGGCACCCGGACCTGCAGATCATCCTCGGCCACTGGGGCGAGATGCTCGTACCCTTCGCCGACCGCGCTGATCTACTCAGCACCGCCGCCCCACACCTGCAGCGCCGCGTCCTGGACTACATCACCGGCAACCTCGCCGTCACCGCCGGCGGCCTCTACAGCCACCGCATGCTCAGCGCGGCCGTGGACGTACTAGGCCCCGACCGGATCATGTTCGGCGCTGACTCCCCCTACGGCGCCCCCACGACCAGCGACGGTCAAGAGGACCGCGGCCTCGGCGGTGTCGACTCGCGCGGCGCGTTCGGCGGCAAGGCCGGCGCCCGCGCCTTCGTCGACCGCGCCCCCCTCGACGAACGCGGCCGGGACAAGCTCGGCCATCTCAACGCCGAACGCATCCTCCGTCTCCCCCGGCCCGTCACCTCTTGAAAGGCAGACACACGTGACCACGTACCCCGCGACCGGCCTCTCCGGCCCCGCCCTCACTGCGACCGTGTCCGTCAAGCCACTCGTGCTGAATGCACCGCAGCGCGGTGAGGACCTCCACGTTCGCGTCACCGCCCCCACCACCGGCACCAACCTGCCCGTCGTTCTCTTCGCCCACGGCTTCGGCTCGAACCTGGACGGCTACGCCCCGCTGGTCGACCACTGGGCATCTGGCGGCTTCATCGCGATCCAGGCCACCCATCTGGACTCCAAGCGGCTCGGCCTGCCCGCCGATGACCCTCGCCGACCCCAGATGTGGCACTACCGCGTACAGGACATGCGGCGCATCCTCGACGAGCTCACCACCCTGGAGGCGGCCGTGCCGGGCCTGTCGGGCCGCATGGATCGCAGCCGCATCGTCGCGGCCGGACACTCCTTCGGCGGCCAGACCGCCGGCATCCTCGTGGGTCTGCGCGTTACGGACCCGCAGACCGGTGCCGCCGAGGACCTGTCTGATGCCCGGGTCATGGCCAGCATCCAGCTGGCCACCGCCGGCAAAGGCGGCGACGAACTGACCCCCTTCGCCCACGACAACCTACCCTGGCTGCGCGATCAGGACTTCTCCCACATCACCGCCCCTGGCCTCGTCGTCGCCGGAGACAAGGACGACCTTCCGCTCACCACCCGGGGCCCGGCCTGGACAGCCGACCCCTATACCCTCAGCCGCAGCAACAAGAGCCTCCTGACCGTCCGCGGCGGAGAGCACTTCCTCGGTGGCATCTCCGGCTACCAAGCGGCGGAGACCACCGACGAGAACCCCGACCGTGTCGCCCTCGTCCAGCAGGTCACCCTCGCCTACCTGCGACACATCACCGGAATCGACTCCGCCGACTGGACCAACGCCCAGACCGTCCTCACGGGCAGCCATCCACTGGGACACCTCGAATCCAAGTAACCCCTAGCCATGCGGCTGCGCGGCCGAGTCCTCCGATCTTGTGATGGTTAATCGTTGACGATGTGCCGGTGGTACGTCGTGGTGAGCTGACTGGCGAGGCGTGGGCGTTGATCGCGCCGCTGCTACCGGAGCCTGGCGGTGCGCGGGGGGCGGTGGCGCGATCACCGCCGAGTCATCAATGGGATTTTGTGGGAGCTGCGCACGGGTGCGCTGTGGCGTGACCTGCCGGAACGCTTCAGACCGTGGAAGACCTGCCACGAACGTCTGCGCCGGTGGAGCGCCGACGGGACGTGGGATCGCATCCTCGCCGCGGCGCAGGTGCATGACGACGGCACACCGGTGCAGTGGACGATCAGCATCGACTCGTCGATCGTGCGGGCGCATCAGCATGCCGCTGGCGCCCGCAAAAAAGGGGCTCCCCATCAAGTCCGGCGACGCCTGGTAAGCAGGTTGGCGAGGCCATCGGACGATCCCGCGGCGGGTTGAGCACGAAGATCCACCTCGCGGTCGAAGGTCGTGGTCGACCGTTGTCGATCCTGCTCACCCCCGGTCAGGATGGCGACAACCCCCAGCTCCTGGCGTTGCTCGACGCGATCTCGGTCAATGAACCCAGGCCGGGCCGGCCCCGCAAGCGACCCGATGTGCTGATCGCCGATAAGGGCTACGCGCATGACTCGACCCGCCGAGCCCTGCGGCAGCGAGGTGTCCGGCACGTTATCCCCGAACGCAGCGACCAGGTCGCCCGCCGTGGAGCCAAGGGCAGCGCCGGCGGGCGACCGCCAGCCTTCGACGAGACGATCTACCGCAAACGCAACGTCGTGGAACGCTGCTTCAACCGGCTCAAACAGTGGCGTGACCTGGCCGCCCGCTACGCCAAACGAGCATCCGTCTGCCGGGCCAGCCTCGTCCTCATCGCCGCCATCATCTGGCTTTCATGATCGACAGGACAGGCCCTAGCCACCGGCCCGTCCCCTGGCCCTGTTCGGGAGGCGTTAACGGCGGGATGAGCGGAGCCACGGTCACATTAGCCACGGCGATCACCGCCGCCGAGCGTCACATCAATCGAGGCTGCCGCGGATATGCAATCCTGGTGGTCAAGCGAGCTTGACCACCAGTACGTCAAGTACAGCAAGGATGCTGCAAATCTGTGTCCGAGGGGGATGAACACGGGTTGCCCCGTGTCACTCGTTCCCGCAGGACGGAGAGGGATACAAACCCATTCGTCACACCGCTGGTTACCTGGCGGACGAGCGGCTGCGGTGTTACTGCCCGGGCGCCTCGTGGGGGTGTCGCATGACGCGACCGGCAACCCGGCCTAACGGCTCTGACGGCCCTGGCGGGCTCGATGCTTCCCGCCAGCGGTGCGGCTCGAGTCGCCATCCTCTCAGGTCACCACCGCTCGCTGCCGCTCTCGTCGATCGCATGCCGCATCACGCCTCACCCTCCACATGAAAAGCGCGGCAGCCAGAAGGCGGAGACGCGATCACGCTCGGAACCTGCCGTGCGTGATCGCGTCGACTAGCCGATTTACACTGGGCC
The DNA here is from genome assembly GCF_040608575.1 of Micromonospora sp. NPDC005171. Classification (NCBI taxonomy): domain Bacteria; kingdom Bacillati; phylum Actinomycetota; class Actinomycetes; order Micromonosporales; family Micromonosporaceae; genus Micromonospora; species Micromonospora sp. NPDC005171. The sequence continues at coordinate 39,613 of NZ_JBEXIM010000048.1, forward strand.
TGCCCCGTTTTGACGGACATCCGAGATCAGGGGACCTGGGGTCTCCGGGAGGATGTCCATCATCATGGAGAGCATGGGGAAGAAGCG
>NZ_JBEXIM010000049.1:0-39557 GCF_040608575.1 Micromonospora sp. NPDC005171
TTTCAGCGCCAGGCACTTTTACTACGTTACCCGCTCGTTTCCACCGTGTCAAACCGATATTTCCCGGTTCGCCATGCTTCACCCGAGTAATGCGGGCACCATGTCGCGACCGGCTTGCGCCGCTCTCGTCATGGATTCGGCAGGCCGGCCGTCGCGATTTCCCGCGACCCGCCCGGTGCCCTGCCGGTTCGTAACCATACCCGGTCGGTTTCGCCGCGCCAAATCCGCCTCGCGGCGTTTCTGGTGGCACCTCCCGGTCGGGGTTCCGGTGGGCATGCCCGCCCGACCCCCAGGCCGTTGGCCGGCGCTCCGGCCGTCTCAGGCTTTCGCCTGTTTCGTCCGTTCCGCGCTGGCAGAGAGAAAGTTACGCGTCCGGCGGGATGATCGTCAAATCCGCCGGACGCGTCCCCCGTCACATCGTCGACAGACGGCTATTCACCCAGCTCAACGCCCGCGAACGAGCGTTTCCCCCGGCGCAGCACCAGGTATCGGCCATGCAGCAGATCGGCCGGCGACACCCCGGCGTCCACCTCGGTCACCCGGTTGTTGTTGACGTAGGCGCCACCCTCGGCGATCACCCGCCGGGCCTCCTTGAGGCCACTCACCAGGCCGGAATCCCGCAGCAGACCCGCCACATCCGGCAATTCGCCGGTGAGGCGTACGAGACCCGCCTCGGTCAGGGCCGCGCGCAGGGTCTGCGGCGCCAACTCGTCCAACGATCCTCGGCCGAAGAGCGCCTGACTGGCGGCGATCGCCTGTCGGGTCTCGTCGGCGCCATGCACCAGGGTGGTCAGCTCCTCGGCGAGCGCCCGCTGCGCCAGCCGGGCCGCCGGCCGTTCGGCGGTCGCCTTCGCCAACTCCTCCAGCTCGTCGCGGGAGCGGAAGCTGAAGTACCGCAGGTAGCGGTCCACCTCTGCATCCTCGACGTTGAGCCAGAACTGGTAGAACGCGTACGGGCTGGTCATGGTCGGGTCGAGCCAGACCGCGCCGCCCTCGCTCTTGCCGAACTTCGTACCGTCGGACTTGGTGACCAGGGGCGTGGTGAACGCCTGCACCGGCCCGGCCCCCCGCCGGCGGACGTAGTCGACGCCGGCGGTGATGTTGCCCCACTGGTCGGAGCCACCGAACTGGAGCTGACAGCCGTGCCGCCGGTGCAGCTCGAAGAAGTCGTTGGCCTGCAACAGCTGGTAGCTGAACTCGGTGAAGCTGATGCCGGTCTCCAGTCGGGCCCGCACCACCTCCCGCGCGAGCATCTTGTTCACCGGGAAGTGTTTGCCCACGTCCCGGAGGAACTCGACGATCGACATCTCGCCGGTCCAGTCCAGGTTGTTGACCAACTGCGCCGCGTTGTCGCCGGTGTACGACACGAAGGGCGCGAGCTGCTCGCGGATCCGCTCGACCCAGCCGGCGATCACCTCGGTCGGGTTGAGCGCCCGCTCGGCGCTCTCCTTCGGGTCGCCGATCTGCCCGGTGGCCCCGCCGACCAGCAGCAACGGGCGATGGCCGGCGAGTTGCAGCCGGCGGGCCATGAGGACCTGCATGAGGTTGCCGACATGCAGGCTCGGCGCGGTGGGGTCGAACCCCACGTAATAGGTGGCGGCACTCCCACCGTCGAGCAGCTCGCGCAGCTCGTCGAGGCCGGTCGAGTCCTGGATCAGGCCACGCCAGAGCAGGTCATCGGTCAGGGAGGCCCGCCCGGGGGGCGGGAGGCTGCTGTCGGTCACGGTCACCGATTCTCCCCCATCGCCGGCCTCGAGCCGTACCGGGTTTGCCGCAATCCGCCCCGGCTAGGCTTGCGCCCCGTTGATCGAGGAGGGCTGTGTCGTGGAGATTCCGGATCTGACGGGCGGTTTCGTCGCTCTGCTCGGCCTCAAGTTCGAGGAGGCCAGCGCCGACCGGGTGGTCATCAGCTGGCGGGTCCGCCCGGAGCTGCACCAGCCGGCCGGCATCCAGCACGGCGGGGTGTACTGCGCCGTCGTGGAGTCCGCGGCCAGCGTGGGCGGCGCCCTCTGGTTGGCCGACCGGGGCACTGTGGTCGGGGTGTCGAACCAGACCGACTTCCTGCGGGCCGTCCGGGACGGGGAGCTGACCGCGGTCGGCACCCCGGTGCACCGGGGCCGCAGCCAGCAGCTGTGGCAGGTGGAGATCACCGACGCCGACGAGCGACTGGTCGCCCGTGGTCAGGTCCGGCTACAGAACCTCTCGCCCGCCTGAGCGACGGCATTCGCCGGAAGGGTCAACTGCGGGCCTCGTCCAGCACCGGCTCGGGGGCCTGGTCGCTGTCGGCGTCGCCGTCGGCCTCATCGGGTACGCGACTGAGCCGTACCTCGGTGATCGCCCGGTGGTCGATGCCGGCCACGACCAGCACCCAGCCGTCCAGCGTGACGTCCTCCCCTGCGACGCTGGGGATGTGCCCGAGCCGGGCCAGCACCAGCCCGGCGACTGTGGTGTAGTCGCCAGCCGGGCGCGATGGCAGCTCAACGCCGATGTCCGGGAGGTCGTGCACCGGGAAGGTGCCGGGCAGCAGCAGCGCGCCGTCGGGGTCGCGGCGTACCGAGCGCACGTCCCGGTCGGTCTCGTCGTAGATCTCGCCGACGATCTCCTCCAGGATGTCCTCCAGCGTCACGATGCCGTCGACGGCGCCGCGCTCGTCCACGACCAGTGCGATGTGCTGACGCTCGGCCTTGAACTGACGCAGCGCGTCCACCACCGGTAGCGAGTCGGGCAGCAGCATCGGCGGCCGGGCGATCTCGTCGACCGGGCGGTCGTCGGGCACGCCCACCAGGTCACGCAGGTGGATCACTCCGGCCGTGTCGTCCAGGCCGCCGTGGCGCACGACCGGAGCCCGGGAGTGCCCGGTGGCGGCCAGCACGAGACGCGCGGCCTCCGCGGTGGTCCCGCTGTCGAGCGTGAAGACCTGCAACCGGGGGACGAGGACAGCCCGCAACCGCCGATCGGCGATCTCCACGGCGCCCGCGATGATGGTCCGCTGCTCCTTGGTGAAGCCGTGGTTGCCGGCGACGATGTCGCGCAGCTCGTCCGGGCCGATCTCCTCCGGCTGGTGTTTGGGGTTGAGCCCGACCAGGCGGACCACCACGTCGCTGGTGGCGCCGAGTGCCCAGACGGCCGGGCGGGTGAAGCTGGCGAGCAGGTCGAGAGGGCGGGCCACCAGCAGCGCCCACCGCTCGGCGGACTGCATGGCGATCCGCTTGGGCGCCAGCTCGCCGAAGACCAGGGTGACGAAGGTCAGCGCGAGAGTGACCACCACGATCGCCACCGTCTCGGCGGCGCCACCGAACATTCCGAGCAGCGGCACGAGAGGCTTGGCCAGCGAGACCGCCGCCGCGGCGGAGGCGAGGAAGCCGGCGAGGGTGATGCCGATCTGGATGGTGGCCAGGAAGCGGTTCGGGTCCTTGGCGAGTCGGGCCAGCACCCGTCCGGCCCGGCTGGTGCGCTCCAACCGCTGGATCTGGCTGTCTCGCAGCGACACCAACGCCATCTCGCTGCCCGCGAAGAGCGCGTTGATCACGACCAGGACTCCGACCAGGGCCAGTTGGCTCCCGTAGCTCTGCACGCCCGGTTCGCTCCCTCGTGGTGGTGGCACCGGCCGCTACGCGCGGCACCCGCCGGTCGGCGAGCCCGCCCGGCGTAGGCGTTGTCTTTGCCCCGTCCGGCGCCGGCCGAATCCTGCCCGACGACGCTACGCCGAATGGGGCGTCGGTGACGCCGGCAGATCGAGGACGTACGAGTCGCCCTCCGGGCGGAAGCCGAGCCGGTGGTAGTACGGGGCGAGCATCCGGGGTGGGCTGACCACCCGGTGGAAGCCGCGTTCGGTGAACAGGTGACTGCGCCGGTAGACGAACTCGCCCGGGGTGAAGTCACGGAACTTCGGCGTCACGTAGTCCAGGTCGATCTGGGCGACCCCGGGCGCCTCGGCGTGCGACAGCACCACCCCGACCACCTCGTCGGCCGTGACCACGAGGAACGCGGAGCGCCCCGACGCGTCCGGATCCCAGTGGAAGTCGGGGTTGAATCGGGCGATGTCGGCGGCGTGCACCCGCAGCGTGTGCGCGAGGAACTGGTCGCCGACGCCGACCTCCACCACCTGGTAGGTCTTCTCGTCGTGCCGGGTGACGAGCATCCCCCGCAGGTACCAGATGTTGATCGCCGCGAGCACGATGTTGAGCCCGACCATGGGCCAGACCTCGATCGCGGCGTTGTAGCCGATCAGGACGACGCTGCCGACGAGGTTGAGCGCCCGCAACCGCAGGACGCGCGACTGCAGCAGCGACCAGACCAGCACCGCGGAGCCGGCCCAGCCGACGAGATCCAACCAGTTCACGCCGCGAGACTAGTGCCCGCCCAGGTCAGGGCCGTCGGCGGGCAGCTCCAGCAGCCACTCTTCGACGTCCTCGTCGCGGCCGTTGGCGTACCCCGAGTCCTCGCCGACCACCACGAACCCGCACTTGCGCAGCACCGCGAGGGACGCGGCGTTGTCCTTGGCGGCGCGGGCGTGCACCGGTCGGGGCAGCTCGCGCAGCAGGGCGGCCAGGGCCGCCGTGGCGTGGCCCCGGCCCCAGCGTTCCGGGTCGATCCAGTAGCTGACCTCGGTCTGCCCCTCGACCGGGAAGGCGCTCACGTAGCCGACCACCTCGCCGTTGACCTCGACGGTGCGGACCAGGTTCGCCGGGTTGGTGAGCACCCGGGCCCAGTGCTGGGCGAACTCCCGACGGTCGGACGGGTCCTTGGGGCCGAAGGCGGCCATCCGGTTGGCCTCCGGGTCCTGCTGGTGCAGGAAGAACTCGACGAGGTCGTCCTCCAGGACCGGGCGCAACCGCAGCTCAGAAGTCATCGGACGAGGGTACGCACCAGGGGTGTCACGAAAGGAGACGCGGACTCAGCCGAAAACGCCGGGGGCCGGCGCGTCCGGCCCCGGCGGTGCGGCGAGCGGTCGACAATGAGCTGACCGACCGAGGGAGTGCCGATGAACCGACCCGTCGTGGTGGGCGTGGACGGATCGCCGTCCAGCCTCGTCGCCGCGGAGCACGCGGCCCGCGCCGCCCTGCTCCGGTCCCGGCCGTTGCGCCTGGTCCACGGCTACCTGCATCCGCTCGGCTACGGCGTGCCGCTCAACCCGTACGACCTCGGGGTGCCGGCGCCCTCCGAGGAGGCGCAGAAGATGTTGGAGCGCACGGCGGCCGAGCTGACCGCCCGGTGGCCAGATCTGGTCGTCGAGGTGCGCCAGGTCGCGGGTGGCCCCGGCATCACCATGATCGAGGAGTCCCGCCAGGCCGAGTTGGTAGTGGTGGGCAGTCGCGGGCTGGGCGGGTTCGCTGGGCTGCTGCTCGGCTCGGTCGGCACGCAGGTGGCCGCGCACGCGCACTGCCCGGTGCTGGTGGTCCGCCCGGACGAGCAGCCGATCCCGGTGGACGGTCCGGTGCTGGTCGGCGTCGACGGCTCCGAGTCGTCCCGGCTCGCCGTGGGCGTGGGCGCCGACGAGGCGGCGCTGAGGGACGTGCCGCTGGTGCTGGTGCACGTCAGCCCGGCGAACGAGGAGCGGACGGTGCCGGAGGAGATCGAGGAGTCGCAGGCCGCGTACCAGGCCGAGGCGGTGCGGCTGCTGGCCGACGCCTCCGCCCTGGCGCGCGCCGAACACCCCGGCCTGGTGGTGCGGGAGCATCCGGTCCGGGCGGCCGGGGCGGCCCAGGGGCTCATCGAGGCCAGCGGCACGGCGTCGCTGCTGGTCGTGGGCACCCGGGGCCGGGCCGGGTTCACCGGTCTGCTGCTCGGATCGGTCAGTCAGGCGGCGATCCAGCACGCGCACTGCCCGGTGCTGGTCGCCCATCCGGTCAGCTGACCGGCGCGTCGTCACCTCGGCCGAGCATCTGCAGGAAGTCGGTGGTGAGGGCGAACGGGTCCGCCGGCCCGGTGGCCGGTGGTCGGCGTTCGATCTGGTCGGCCAACTCCCCTGCGGCGCGCCGGATCCGACCGCGCAACGCGCCGTCGGCGGTGCCGTCGGACCAGTCCTCCGGTGCGGCGAAGACAGCCGTCGGAACCACCACCGACCGGAGGTAGGCGAACATCGGGCGGACGGCGTGCTCCAGAGCGAGGGAGTGCCGGGCGGTGCCGCCGGTCGCGCCGATCAGCACCGGCCGGTCGACGAGCGACCCGGAATCCAAGACGTCGAAGAAGGACTTGAACAGCCCGTTGTACGACGCGCTGAAGATCGGGGTGACGGCGATGATCCCGTCCGCCCCGGTCACCGTGTCGATGACCTCGCGCAGCGCCGCCGGGGCGAAGCCGGTGAGCAGGTTGTTCACCACGTCGTGGGCGTACTCCCGCAGGTCGATGACGTGCAGCTCCACGTCGGAGCCGCGCCGGACCAGCTCGCCGCGGGTGGCCGCGGCGAGCTGGTCGGCGAGCAGTCGGGTCGACGAGGGCTGACTCAGCCCCGCCGAGACGACGGCCAGGGTGCGGCGGGTCATCGGGTCGCCCCCTCCGGCGCCTTGCCCGTCACGTCGTCGACGGCGTGCACGGTGCTGTCCTTCGCGCCACCGGCCGCGGCGACCAGCGAGGCGTGCGTCGGTGCCGCCGGCACGTGTGCCGGACGTAGCGCGTCGAACTCCTTGCGCAGCACCGGCACGACCTCCTCGCCGAGCAGGTCGAGCTGCTCCAGCACGGTCTTCAGCGGCAGGCCCGCGTGGTCCATCAGGAACAGCTGCCGCTGGTAGTCACCGACGTACTCCCGGAAGCCGAGCGTGCGGTCGATGACCTGCTGCGGGCTGCCCACGGTCAGCGGGGTCTCCCGGGTGAACTCTTCCAGCGACGGCCCGTGCCCGTAGACCGGGGCGTTGTCGAAGTACGGCCGGAACTCCCGGACCGCGTCCTGCGAGTTGCGGCGCATGAACACCTGCCCGCCGAGGCCGACGATGGCCTGGTCGGCGGAGCCGTGGCCGTAGTGCGCGTACCGCTGGCGGTAGAGCGCGATCATCCGCTGGGTGTGCTCCTTGGGCCAGAAGATGTGGTTGGCGAAGAAGCCGTCGCCGTAGTACGCGGCCTGCTCGGCGATCTCCGGGCTGCGGATCGAGCCGTGCCAGACGAACGGGGGCACGCCGTCGAGCGGACGCGGCGTCGAGGTGAAGGACTGCAACGGGGTGCGGTACTTGCCCTTCCAGTCGACCACGTCCTCGCGCCACAGCCGGTGCAGCAGGTCGTAGTTCTCGATGGCGAGGGGGATGCCGGCGCGGATGTCCTTGCCGAACCACGGGTAGACCGGACCGGTGTTGCCACGGCCCATCATGAGGTCCACCCGGCCGCCGGACAGGTGCTGGAGCATCGCGTAGTCCTCGGCGATCTTCACCGGGTCGTTCGTGGTGATCAGCGTGGTGGCGGTGGACAGCAGCAGCCGCTCGGTGCGCGCCGCGATGTAGCCGAGCATGGTGGTCGGTGACGACGGCACGAACGGCGGGTTGTGGTGCTCGCCGGTGGCGAAGACGTCCAGACCGACCTCCTCGGCCTTCAACGCGATCGCGACCATCGCCTTGATCCGCTCATGCTCGGTCGGCTCCCGACCGGTGGTCGGATCGACAGTGACGTCACCGACGGTGAAGATTCCGAACTGCATGACCAGCTCCTCGCGTGTCAACCGGATGCCGTCGTGGTACCCGGACGCAGCTCTCAACTTATTTGACGACGCAACTATTCCGTCGGCGGGACGCCTCGCAGTGGCGCCGGTCACCCTTCACGATCGGACATCGGGTCGGAGACCCCCACGGTGCCGGCTCGCTCAGCCGCCCGCCACCGAGGGCAACACCTGCACCTCCGCGCCGTCCTGGACAGGGGTGGCCAGACCGCCGGAATGCCGGCAGTCTTCCCCGTCGACGAAGACGTTGACGTAGCGGCGCAGTTCGCCGCGCTCGTCGCGGATGCGCCGGGCCAGCCGGGGATGCGCGACGGCCATCTCGTCGAGGACGGCCCGCAGCGTCCCGGCGGCGGTGACGTTCAGCCGACTCGCACCGCCGGCCTCGCCACGCAGCGGGCCGGGCAGCAGCACGGTGACCACGCTCAGACCTCCGCGGCGCGAACGCAGAGCACGTCGGGCAGGTGCGCCGCGACCGACGACCAGGAGTCGCCCTCGTCGCGGCTGGCGAAGACCGAGCCGGAGCGGGTGCCGAAGTAGACCCCACCGGGGGTCGCGTCGTCGGCGCACATCGCGTCACGCAACACCGCCGGATAGAACGGGCCCTCGGGCAGCCCGACCGACAGCGGCTCCCACTTGCCGCCCGCGTCGGCGGAACGGAACACCCGGCACCGGTGGTCGGTCGGGAACCGCTCGCCGTCGGCCACCAACGGGAAGGTCCACACCATGCCACCGCGCCCGGGGTGGGCCACCATCGGGAAGCCGAAGTCGCTGGGCAGCCCGTCGGCGATCGAGGACCAGGTGCGGCCGTCGTCATCGGAGCGGTAGACGCCGTGGTGGTTCTGCGCGTACAGCCGCTCGGGGTTGCCAGCGTCCCGGGCGACCTTGTGCACACACTGGCCGAACTCCGGCCACTCGTCGGGCATGAAGTAGGCGCGGATGCCGGTGTTGCCCGGCGCCCAACTCGCCCCGGCGTCCTCCGAGCGGTAGACCCCACCGGTGGACATGGCGACCAGCAGCCGAGCCGGATCACGCGGATGCGGCAGCACGGTGTGCACTGCCTGACCACCGAAGCCGGCCTCCCACTGCGGGCGGTGCGGGTGGTCCCAGAGGGAACGGACCAGCTCGAAGCTGCGGCCACCGTCGGTGGACTTGAACAACGCCGAGGGCTCGGTGCCGGCCCAGACCACGTCCGGCTCGTCGGGGCCGGCCGGCATCAACTGCCAGACCCGGCCGAGGGAGACGCCTGTGTCGTCCGGAAACGCGACCGGCGCCTGGTCGGGCTCGTCCCAGGAAGCGCCGAGATCGTCGCTGGTGGCGACGCTGGGGCCGAAGTGTGAGCTGGTCATGCCGGCGAGCAGCCGCGGGGTGGAACGACGGGTGTCGACCGCGACCGCGTAGACACCTGTCATCGGAAAGTGCGGACCGGTGATCTCCCAACTGCGCCGGTCGTCGGTGCTGGTGGCGAGAAACAATCCCTTGGCCGTGCCGATCGCGAGCAGCGTTGTCATGACGTCCTCCGAACCGTCGGTGAGCAGGTCCGGTGATTATGGCCACAGCCCCCGACAGACTTCGCCGCCCACACGCCGCGGGCGCGCTCAGCGCCGGATGCGGGGGACGTGCCGGCGGTAGGCGCTGACAGTGGGATCGCCGTCCAGCCAGAACCGCCACTGCAGATCGTGCGCGCCGGTCACCCCGACCCGGGGACCTGCCACCACCATCTCCGGCGGCACCGGCCGGGCCGGGGGCCGCAGGCGGACCGGTCCGTCGCCGAGCAGGTACGCCCCGTACGCCTCGCGGTCGATGCCGAGCGCGGAGCAGAGCCGGGCGGGCCCGCGGGCCAGGTCCACGTCGCGCCGGATGGCCGGCCGGCGCTCCCGTGCCGTGGTCAGCCCGTCGACCACCTCACCGGCGCGCAGCAGCACTGCGGAAGCCTCCCCCTCGACCCCGGTGACCACGTTCATGCACCAGTGCATCCCGTAGGTGAAGTAGACGTAGGCGTACCCGGCGGGGCCGAACATCACGGCGTTGCGCGGGGTGCGGCCCCGATGGGCGTGCGAGGCGGGATCGCCGCCACTTCCCGCGTACGCCTCGACCTCGGTGATCCGGACGGTGACCCCGCCGGCGTGCAGCCGGCAGCCCAGCAACCCGCGCGCCGCCGGCAGCAGTGGACCGGCGAGCAGGTCCGCCAGCGCCGCCAGGTCGGCGTCGGTGGCGCGGTCACCGGACGACAGAGTCATGCCCCGACGGTACCCATCCCGCCGCCTCGGCACCCGTCCGGCACGGCGGAGATTTCAACGATCTGTTGACAAGGCTTCGTTGATGGGGTGTGCTCGGGGGTATGACGACCGAGGACATCTTCACCGCGCCAAACCCGGGCCGGGCCCGCGCCCACCGCACCCACGAGGCGTTGCAGCGGATCAGCGAGCGGCACGCCGGCACCGACACCCGGCGAGGTCGTTGGGCCCACCCGTACGTGCTGGACCCGTGGGAGGCGGTCGCCCTGGTCACCGCACTGGCCGCCGGCGGGGCCGAGCGCGAACCCGCGGAGGAGCCGATCGACGCCGCCGACCTGACCGCCGCGCTGACCCTGCTGCCCCACGTCCGCGCCGAGCTGGACGCCTTGGAGGCCGGCCTGTTGACGCTGGCCCGCGACCGGGGGCTCACCTGGCAGGCGATCGCGTACGGGCTGGGGCTGGGCAGCGCACAGGCGGCCCGACAGCGCTACGAGCGGGTCGCCGCCCGCTCGTCCGAGCAGACCGCCTGATCCGGCATGTCCTGAGCCGACGCCCGGATCGGCACGCCGCGCCTGCGACGGCTGTCGAACGGGCAGACTGTGCGCACGACGAGGAGGCACCCATGGAGCGCGCGGAGATGCTGGCGTACTGCCTGGCCAAGCCGGGAGCGTGGCTGGACCAACCGTGGGAGGGCGACGAGGTGGTGAAGGTGGGCGGCCGGATCTTCGCGTTCCTCGGCAGCGCCGGGGGCAAACCGACGGTCGGCATCAAGTGCGGGCCGACCCGGGAGGTGGCCGACGAGTGGCTGCACCGGCACCCGGACGACGCCAGCGTGATGGCCTACATCGGCCGGTCCGGGTGGAACACGCTGCGCCTGGACGGCGGGATCGACGACGAGGAGCTGACCGAGGCGGTCGACTCGTCGTACGACATGGTGGTGGCCAAGCTCCCCAAGCGGGAGCGCCCGACGGCCTGAACCGCCGCGGCGCCGGCGGCCAGCGCCGACGCCACGGCACAGCTCAGCGCGGGACGACCCGTTCGGCGGCCCACTCCCGCCAGCTGGCCAGCTGGTCCGCCGCCGCGGCGAGCTGGTCGGCGACCGGGCCGGGGCCGGTGGAACCGGGGGTGGTCCGGGCCGCGAGAGCCGAACGGACCGAGAGCACGTCCCGCACCGACGGGTCGAGGTGCCCGCTGATCGCGGCCAGATCCTCGTCGGAGACGTCGTTCAGCTCGCACTCCCGAGCCGCGCAGAGCGCCACCAACTGGCCGGTGATCTCGTGCGCGTCGCGGAACGGCACGTTGCGTCGGACCAGCCAGTCGGCGACCTCGGTGGCGAGGGAGAAGCCGACCGGGGCGGCGGCGACGAGGCGGTCCACCCGGACCGTCATCGTGGAGATCATTCCCGCCAGGGCCGGAAGCAGCAGCTCCAGGGTGTCGACAGCGTCGAAGGCCGGCTCCTTGTCCTCCTGCATGTCCCGGTCGTAGGTCATCGGCAGGCCCTTGAGCATGGTGAGCACCGTCATCAGGCCGCCGACCAGACGCCCGGACTTGCCCCGGGCCAGCTCCGCGATGTCCGCGTTCTTCTTCTGCGGCATGATCGACGAGCCGGTGGCGAACGAGTCGTCCAGCTCCACCCAGCCGAACTCGTGCGAGGTCCACAACACGACCTCCTCGCCGAGCCGGGACAGGTGCACCCCGATCAGGGCGGTGGTGAAGAGGAACTCGGCAACGAAGTCCCGGTCGGCGACGGCGTCCATCGAGTTGGCGAACGACGTCCGGAAACCCAGCTCCTTGGCCACCGCCATCGGATCGAGCGGGAGCCCGGAACCGGCCAGGGCGCCCGCGCCGAGCGGGCTGATCGCCGCCCGATGGTCCCAGTCACGCAGCCGCTCCAGGTCACGCAGCAGCGGCTGCACGTGGGCGAGCAGCCAGTGCCCGAAGGTGACCGGCTGGGCGTGCTGGAGGTGGGTCATCCCCGGCGCGGCGGTGTCGACGTGCCGCTCGGCCTGCTCGACCAACGCCTCCGCCAGCTCCACCAGGCGGCTGGCCACGCCCCGGGCGTGGTCGCGCAGGTAGAGCCGCAGGTCGGTGGCGACCTGGTCGTTGCGGGACCGGCCGGCACGCAGCTTGCCACCGAGGCTGCCGAGACGCTCCAGCAGACCGCGCTCCAGCGCGGTGTGCACGTCCTCGTCGTCGATGGTGGGGCGGAACGAACCGGAGGCGCAGGCGGCCTCCAGGTCGTCCAGCGCGGCCAGCATCCGGCCCAACTCCTCCGGATCGAGCAGGCCGGCGCCGGCGAGGACCCGGGCGTGCGCCCGGGAACCCGCGATGTCGTACGGCGCCAGGCGCCAGTCGAACTGCACGCTCACCGACAGTCGGGCGAGCGCCTCGGCGGGGCCGCCCGCGAACCGGCCACCCCAGAGGCTCGTCCGGTTGGTGGCGGCGCTGTTCTCGGTCAGGCTCTTGTCGTCCACGTCGCCCATCATCGCTCTGCTCGCCTTTCATTCGCGACCGCGGGGCTCACTCGCCGCGCTCGCTCCGTCGTCGTGCTGGCACGGGTCACCGTCCGCCGCCGCCCAGCCGGGCGTCCCGAGCGGCGGCCATCCGACTCGGCAGCCCCCACAGCTGCACGAAGCCCTTCGCCAGCGACTGGTCGAAGGTGTCGCCGGTGTCGTAGGTGGCCATCCCGAAGTCGTAGAGGCTCGCCTCGGAGCGCCGGCCGGTCACCGTGGCCCGGCCACCGTGCAGGATCATCCGCACCTCGCCGCTCACGTGCTGCTGCGCGTCGTCGATGAACGCGTCCAGCGAATCCTTCAGCGGCGAGAACCACAGCCCGTCGTAGACGAGCTCGCCCCAGCGCTGGTCGACGCCCTTCTTGAACCGGGCCAGGTCCCGCTCGACGGTCACCGCCTCCAGCTCCTGGTGGGCGGTGATCAGCGCGATCGCGCCGGGCGCCTCGTACACCTCGCGGCTCTTGATGCCGACCAGGCGGTCCTCGACCATGTCGAGCCGGCCCACGCCCTGCGCGCCAGCGCGCCGGTTGAGCTCCAGGATCGCCTGGTACGGGGTGACCGTCTCACCGTCGATCGCCACCGGGACGCCGCCGTCGAAGGTGAGCACGATCTCGTCGGGGTCGCGCTCCAGGGTCGGGTCGGCCGTGTACGAGTAGAGGTCCTCGACGGGGGCGTTCCAGATGTCCTCCAGGAAGCCGGTCTCCACCGCGCGGCCCCACAGGTTCTGGTCGATCGAGTAGGGCGACTTGGCCGACACGTCGATCGGCAGCCCCTTCTCCTCGGCGAAGGCGATCGCCTTGTCCCGGGTCCAGGCGAAGTCCCGGGCCGGCGCGATGATCTTCAGGTCGGGGGCGAGGGCGTTCAGGCCCACCTCGAACCGGACCTGGTCGTTGCCCTTGCCGGTGCAGCCGTGCGACACGATCGTGCCGCCGTGCTTGCGCGCCGCGGCCACCAGGTGCTTGACGATCAGCGGCCGGGACAGCGCCGACACCAGAGGGTAGCGGTCCATGTAGAGGGCGTTGGCCCGGATGGCCGGCAGGCAGTAGTCGGCGGCGAACTCGTCGCGCGCGTCCACCACCTCGGACTCGGCGGCGCCACAGTCGAGGGCACGCTGCCGGATGGCGTCGAGGTCCTCGCCGCCCTGCCCGACGTCGACCGCGACAGCGATCACCTCGGCACCGGTCTGCTCGGACAGGTACGGAATGGCGACGGAGGTGTCCAACCCCCCGGAGTACGCGAGCACGACCCGCTCGGTCATGACGTGGTGTTCCCTTCAACGGTGTCGTCCCGGCGGGCCCAGCCGGCGAGCTTGTCCCCGAGTGCGGCCCCGCCGACGGCCTCCCGGGCCACGACGAGGATGGTGTCGTCACCGGCGATGGTGCCGACGATCTCGGGCAGGCCCGCCCGGTCCAACGCGCTGGCCAGGTACTGGGCTGCGCCCGGCGGTGTCCGCAGCACGGCGATGTTGCCGCTGGAGTCGACCCCGTTGAGCAGTTCGCGCAGCAGCCGCACCAGCCGGGCCGGCGCGGCCTCGGCGTCGCGCAACGGTCGCTGGCCGTCCTCGGGGATCAGGTAGACGGCCGGGCCGTCGCCTCCGCGCACCTTGACCGCGCCCAACTCCTCCAGGTCCCGCGAGAGGGTGGCCTGGGTGACGCCCACGCCGTCGGCGGCGAGCAGGTCGGCCAACTCGGTCTGCGACCGGATCGCCCGGTCGCGGATCAGCTCCACGATCCGGGCGTGCCGGGCCGCGCGGGTCAGCGGCGCGGTCATCGGGGCCCCCCGGTGGCGGCGTCGCCGGTCGCGGCGCCACCCGTGGCGGTGCTCTCCGTCGCGGTGCCCTCGGTCGCGGTGCCCTCGGTCGCGGTGCCCTCGGTCGCGGTCCCCAGCAGGAACGTCAGCAGCGCCTTCTGCGCGTGCAAGCGGTTCTCCGCCTGGTCGAAGACCGCGCTCTGCGGGCCGTCGAGCACCTCGTCGGTGATCTCCTCGCCGCGGTGTGCGGGCAGGCAGTGCAGCACGATCGCGTCCGGTGCGGCCTGGCCGAGCAGTTCCTTGTTGACCTGGTACGGCAGGAACGGGGTGATCCGGTCCAACCCGTCGGACTCCTGCCCCATCGACGTCCAGGTGTCGGTGGCCAGCACATCCGCGTCGCGTACCGCGTGGGTCGGGTCGGTCAGCACCCGCACCGACCCGCCGGTTTCCGCGGCGATTCGCGCCGCCCGTTCCACCACGTCCGCGTCCGGCGCGAACCCCGCCGGGCCGGCGATCCGCACGTGCATCCCGGCAGTCGCCCCGGCCAGCAGGTACGACTGCGCCATGTTGTTCGCGCCGTCCCCCACGTACGCCAGGGTGCGGCCGGCCGTGCCACCGCACCGCTCCCGGATGGTGAGCAGGTCGGCCAGCAGCTGGCACGGGTGGAAACCGTCGGTGAGCGCGTTGACCACCGGCACTGTGGCGCCCGCCGCCACCTTGGCGATCCGCTCGTCACCGTGGGTACGCAGCACGATCGCCGCGACGTAGCGGGACAGCACGCGCCCCGCGTCGGCGAGGGACTCACCGCGGCCGAAGTGGGTGACCTGCGTGTCCACCACGAGGGGGTGCCCGCCCAGCTCGGCGATCCCGGCGTCGAACGAGATCCTGGTCCGCAGGCTCTGCTTGTCGAACAGCACCGCCACCGAGCGGGGGCCGACCAGCGGCCGGTGGCCGAACCGCTCCGCCTTCATCCGCGCCGCCAGGTCGAGGACCGTGGACTGCTCGGCGGGCGAGAGGTCGTCGTCACGCAGGAAGTGCCGGGTCATCGAGTCGCCCCCGTCGTGGTGGTCACTGTGGAAGGTGCGATCTGTGTGCCGGCGGCGGCCGGGGCTGTCGCGTCCAGTGCGGCAGGCAGCGCCGCGAGGAAGGTGTCCGCCTGGGCGGCGGTGAGAATCAGTGGCGGGGCCAGCCGGATCACGCCCGGTTGCACCGGGTTGACCAGGAAGCCGGCCTCGCGCAGCGCCTCGGCGAGCACCGGCGCCACCGGCGCGGTGAGGGTCACGCCGAGCAGCAGCCCGGCACCGCGTACGCCGTCGATCAGCGGGTGACCCAGCGCCTCGATGCCCCGGCGCAACCGCTCACCGACCCGCTTGACGTTGTCGAGCAGGCCCTCGTTGGCGATTGTCGCCACCACGGCGAGCGCCGCCGCGCAGCTGACCGGGTTGCCGCCGAAGGTGGTGCCGTGCGAGCCGGGAGTGAGCAGGTCCGCAGCCCGGCCGAAGGCCAGCGTGGCCCCGATGGGCAGCCCGCCACCGAGCCCCTTGGCCAGGGTGACCACGTCCGGCTCCACACCCTCGGCCTGGTGCGCGAACCAGTGCCCGGTACGCCCGACGCCGGTCTGCACCTCGTCGAGGACCAGCAGCGCCCCGCGCCGGGCCGTGATCCGGCGCGCTGCGGCGAGGTAGCCGGCCGGCGGGACGAGCACGCCGTTCTCGCCCTGGATGGGTTCCAGGATCACCATGGCGGTGGCGTCACTGACGGCCGCTTCGAGGGCTGCCACGTCGCCGTAGTCGACGTGGGTCACCTCACCGGGCAGCGGCCGGAACGGGTCGGCCTTGGCCGGTTGGCCGGTCAGCGCGAGCGCACCCATGGTGCGACCGTGGAAGCCGCCCCTGGTGGCCACCACGTGGGTGCGGCCGGTGCGCCGGGACAGCTTGAACGCGGCCTCGTTCGCCTCCGCGCCCGAGTTCGCGAAGAAGACCCGGCCCGGTCGGCCGGCGAGCGCCAACAGCAACTCGGCCAGGGCCACCGGCGGCTCGGCCACAAAGAGGTTGGAGACGTGCCCGAGGGTCGCCACCTGCTTCGACACGGCCGCCACCACCGCCGGGTGGGCGTGACCGAGGGCGTTGACCGCGATGCCACCCACCAGGTCGAGGTACTCCCGGCCGGTGTCGTCGACAACGACGGCACCGGCGCCGGAGACCAACGCCAACGGCGGTGTGCCGTAGTTGTCCATCATGGACTGCTTCCACCGCTGCGCCAACGTGCTCATGTCGCGTCCGTCCCGTCTCCCGGCACCACCATCGTTCCGAACCCTTCCGAGGTGAACACCTCAAGCAACGTGGAGTGCGCCACCCGACCATCGACGACGTGCGCGGCGGGCACTCCCCCACGCACCGCCCGCAGACAGGCCTCCATCTTCGGCACCATCCCCGACTCCAGGCTGGGCAGCAGCTTGGCCAGGTCGTCCGCAGCGATCTCGGAAACCAGGCTGGTGGTGTCCGGCCAGTCCGCGTACAGACCGGCCACGTCGGTGAGCACCACCAACTTGCGGGCCTGCAACGCGATGGCCAGCGCCGCGGCCGCGGTGTCCGCGTTGAGGTTGTGCAGCACCCCGTCCGCGTCCGGCGCCACCGTGGAGATCACCGGAATCCGGCCGGCGTCGATCAGGTCGGTCACCGCCGACACGTCGACCGACTCGACGTCCCCGACCTGGCCCACGTCGACCGGCACCCCGTCCACGTACGCCGGGCGGCGCACCGCGGTGAACAACCGGGCGTCCTCGCCGGAGAGGCCGACGGCGTACGGACCGTGCGAGTTGATCAAACCCACCAGCTCCCGGCCCACCTGACCGACCAGCACCATCCGGACCACGTCCATCGCCTCGGCGGTGGTCACCCGCAAACCACCCCGGAACTCGCTGGCGATGCCGAGACGACCCAGCATCGCGGAGATCTGCGGACCACCGCCGTGCACCACCACGGGCTTCAGCCCGGCGTAGCGCAGAAAGACCATGTCGGCCGCGAACGCCCGCTGCAACTCCGGATCGGTCATCGCGTTACCGCCGTACTTGACCACCACCGTCGACCCGGAGAAACGCGCCAACCAGGGCAGCGCCTCGATCAGCGTCTCCGCCTTGACCTGCGCGCGAGCCAAATCGCTGCTGAGACTCACCGCGCCGACCCTTCGCTCGCGACTGCGGGACTCCGCTGCGCTGCGTTCCTCGCGCTCACGTGGAGTACGCCGAGTTCTCGTGCACGTACGCGTGGGACAGGTCGTTGGTCCAGATCGTGGCGGCCGACGTACCCGCGTGCAGGTCGATCCGGATGGTCACGTCCCGCCCGGTCAGGTCGACCTTCGAACGGTCCTCGGCGGCGGCGCCGCCCCGGCACACCCACACCCCGTTGACCGCCACGTCCACCTCGTCCGGCTCGAACGCGGCGGCGGTGGTGCCGACGGCGGCGAGGATCCGACCCCAGTTGGGGTCGTTGCCGAACAGCGCCGTCTTGACCAGGTTGTTGCGGGCCACCGTACGGCCCACCTCGACCGCCTCGTCCTCGTCCGCCGCGCCGACCACGTCGATGGCGACCTGCTTAGTGGCGCCCTCGGCGTCGGCCACCAACTGCTGGGCCAGGTCGTGACAGGCCTCGGTGACCGCGGCGGCCAGCTCGGCCGGCGTCGGCTCGATGCCGCTCGCGCCACTGGCCAGCAGCAGCACCGTGTCGTTCGTGGACATGCAACCGTCGGAGTCGACCCGGTCGAAACTGACCCGGGTGGCCGCCCGCAACGCCTCGTCCAGCGTCGCCGGCCCGGCCACCGCGTCGGTGGTCAACACGCAGAGCATGGTGGCCATCCCCGGCGCGAGCATCCCGGCGCCCTTGGCCATGCCGCCGACCGTCCAACCGCTCCCCCGGGCCACAGTGGTCTTCGGCCGGGTGTCCGTGGTCATGATCGCCTCGGCGGCGGCCAGGCCACCGTCGCGGGACAGCCCGCGGATCGCCGAGCGGACGCCCGGCAGCAGCTTCGGCATCGGCAGCCGCTCACCGATCAGGCCAGTCGAGCAGACCGCGACCTCACCGGCGCCCAGGATCAACCGCGGGCTGACCGAGGTCAACGCGGCGGCGGTGTGCTCGGCCGTGGCGTGCGTGTCCTGGAAGCCGGCCGGGCCGGTGCAGGCGTTGGCGCCACCGGAGTTGAGCACCACGGCGCGGACCACACCACCCTGCACGACCTGCTGGGTCCAGAGCACCGGCGCGGCCTTCACCCGGTTGGTGGTGAAGACACCTGCCACTCCGGCGTCCGGGCCGTCGTTGACCACCAGGGCGACGTCCGCGCCGCCGCTGGTCTTGAGGCCGGCGGCCACACCGGCCGCCCGGAACCCCCGAGGGGTGGTGACACTCACGGTGCCTGCCTTTCGTTCGCGACTGCGGGGCCCCGCTGCGCTGCACACCTCGCGCTCACGGGGTGACCCCCCAGATCGACAGGCCCGTCGTCTCCGACAGGCCGAGCATGAGGTTGGCGTTCTGGACGGCCTGACCGGCCGCACCCTTGCCCAGGTTGTCCAACGCGCTGAGCACGATCAGACGACCCGAGTCCACGTCGACGGTGGCCTGTAGGTGACACGAGTTGGAGCCCAGGGTGGCGGCGGTGTGCGGCCAGCGGCCCTCCGGCAGCACGTGCACGAACGGCGCGTCCGCGTACACCCGCGCCAGCACCTCCTGCGGGTCGACGCCGCGCGCCGGAACCGCGGTGACCGTGGCCAGGATGCCGCGCGGCATCGGCGCCAGGACCGGGGTGAACGACAGGCCGGTCGCGCCGGTGGCCTGCTTGATCTCCGGGACGTGCTGGTGGGTTCCCACCCGGTACGGCGACAGATCGCCCATCACCTCGCTGGCCAACAGGTGCGGCTTGGCCGCCCGGCCGGCGCCGGAGGTGCCGGATGCGGCGACCACCACCACGTCGGCGGGGCTGGCCGCGCCGTCGGCGATCAGCGGCGCGAGCGCCAGGGTGATCGCGGCGGCGTAGCAGCCGGTGTTCGCCACCCGGGTGGAACCGGCGATCAGCTCCCGCTGGCCGGGCAGCTCGGGCAGGCCGTAGGTCCACTGCCCGGCGTGCGTGCCGCCGTAGTACTGCGCCCAGGCGTACGGGTCGGCCAGCCGGTGGTCGGCGCCCAGGTCGACGATGCGCACCTCGGGCGGAAGCTGGGCCGCGAGGGCCGCCGACTGGCCGTGCGGCAGGGCCAGGAAGACCAGGTCCGCGTCGGCCAGGATGGTCGGATCGGTCTCGCCGAGCACCAGGTCCAGCCCGGTGAGCTGCGGGTGCACCACGTCGACGCGGTGCCCGGCCTGGCTGTGCGCGGTGGCGGCGACCAGGTCGAACTCCGGATGCCCGGCGATCAGGCGCAGCAACTCACCCCCGGCGTACCCGCTCGCTCCGGCAACCGCGACTCGGATCCCCATACTCACCTCCGCATGACTATGCAGCGAAGGCTAACAAGGCACCCACCATCATGCAAGTTAATACACTCCACTGCATGATGATGTAGAACGCCGCCTCATCCTCACGATCTTGCACTTACTGTGCCCGCACAGCCAACCAAAGGTGAGAATCGGCGACACAAACTGCAAGATCGCGGGAATGGGGCGGCGTCGACTCCGTCAGGCGCCGCGCAGGGTGGCGCCGAGGCGCTCCGCCGCGACCGCGACCGCCGCGTCCCGTGCCGCAACCGCCTCCTCGACGGTCAGCGTTCGGTCCGGTGCCCGGAAGGTGAGCTTGTACGCCAGCGACCGGCGGCCGGCGCCGAGCTGCGCGCCGGAGTACACGTCGAACAGCCGCACGTCCTCCAGCAGTTCACCGGCGCCCGCCTCCAGTGCCCGGCGCACCTGCTCCGCAGGCACCGAGTCGTCCACCACCAGGGCCACGTCGATCAGCGCCGGTGGGAAGCCGGAGACCGTCGGCGCGGGCGTCACCGGCGTCGCCGGCAGCGCGTCGAGGTTCAGCTCCATCGCGCAGGTGCGGCGGGGCAGCTCCACCGTCGCGACCACCACCGGGTGCAGCTCGCCGGCGTGTCCGACGACCGAGCCGTCGACTCGCAGCTCGGCGCAGCGACCCGGGTGCCACGGGGCGTACTCGGCGGCGCGCACCTCGATCCGCTCGTCGGGGATCCCGGCGGCGGCCAGCACGTCACGGGCCGCCTCGATGGCGTCCGCCCAGCCAGCCGGCCGACCCGCACCCCACCAACCGGCCGGGTCCAGGTCGCCGGAGAGCACCACAGCGACGTGCACCGGCTGCTCCGGCACCACCGCGTCGGCGGCCGCGAACTCCGCGTCGGTGGGGCGCCGGTCCACGCCCATCGCCGGCGGGCTGCCGGCACCGACGCGCGGGTGGAAGACCGCGCCGATCTCGTAGAGGGCGAGGTCGCGGTGACCCCGGCCGAGGTTGCGCTTGAGGATGCCGAGCAGCGGGCCGAGCAGCGTGGTGCGCAGCAGCGGCTCCTCCTCGGACAGTGGGTTGGCCAGCCGCACCGCGGGCCGACGCGTGTCGTCGGCCGGCAGGCCGAGCTGGTCGGCCAGCTCCGGCGACACGAACGGGTGCGCGAGCACCTCCACGTACCCGCGCTCGGCCAGCGACCCGGCGACGGCCCGGCGGCGACGCTGCCGCGGCGTCAGGCCGCGGCCGGGGGGCGCGGTGGGCAGCACCGACGGCACCTTGTCGTACCCGTCGAGGCGGACCACCTCCTCGACCAGGTCGGCCGGGTCGGTCAGGTCGGGTCGCCAGGTTGGCGGGGTGACGCTCAGCACCGTCCCGACGCCGCTGGCCACGCCGACCGCGCCCGGGTCCTCGGACAACCGGTCCGCGCCCTGCGCGACGGTGCAGCCGATCCGCTCCAGCAGGGCGACCACCCGCGCCGGCGGGTACTCGACGCCGACCCGCCGGGTCGGCAGGTCCGCCGGAAGACTGATCGGGGTACGCGGACGGACGTGGTCGATGTCCAGGATCTCCGCGCTCGGGGTGCCGCCGCCGTGCTCGGTGAGCAGCCGCACGGCACGCTCCAACGCGACGAGCGCCACGGCCGGGTCGACACCCCGCTCCCAGCGCTTCGCGGCCTCGCTGAACAGCTTGTGCCGGCGGGCGGTGCGCCCGACCATCGCCGGGTCCCAGTGCGCCGCCTCGAACAGCACTGTGGTGGTGTCGGGGACGACCTCACTGGTCTCGCCGCCCATCACCGCCGCGAGGGAGATCGGCCCCGTGTCGTCGCAGATCACCATGTCGTCGGCGGTAAGGACGCGGTTGACGCCGTCCAGGGTGGTCAGCTTCTCCCCCGCCTCGGCGCGGCGCACCACCAGCGGCCCGGCGATCCGGTCGGCGTCGAAGGCGTGCATCGGCTGGCCCAGCTCCACCATCACGTAGTTGGTGATGTCGACGGGCAGCGAGATGCTGCGGATGCCGGCGGTGACGAGCCGCTGCTGCATCCACGACGGCGTGGGCGCGGTCGGGTCGACCCCACGGACCAGGCGGGCCGTGAACCGGTCGCAGCCGACCGTGTCGCGGACCTCCACCGGGTACGCCGGCGTCGCGGTGCCGCCCGGAGCCGGCGCCAGGGCCGGGTCGCGAAGCGGCACGTCGAACGCGTGCGACAGCTCCCGGGCCAGGCCGCGAAGGCTCAGCGCGTACCCCCGGTCGGGGGTGATCTCCAGATCGAGCACCACGTCGTCGAGGCCGACCACCGGGCGCGCGTCGTCGCCGGGCTTGGCCGTTACGTCCGGCCCCAGCACGATGATGCCGGAGTGGTCGTCGCCCAGGCCCAGCTCCTTGGCCGAGCAGATCATGCCCGCCGAGTTGTGCCCGTACGTCTTGCGGGCGCCGATCGCGAAGCCGCCGGGCAGCACGCCGCCGGGCAGGATCACCACCACCCGGTCACCGACGGCGAAGTTACGGGCCCCGCAGACGATCTCCTGTGGGTCGCCGGTGCCGTTGGCGGCACCCACGTCGACCCGACAGAACCGGATCGGCTTCTTGAAGCCGGTGAGCTCCTCGATCTCGCGGACCTCACCGACGACCAGTTGGCCGGTGACGGTCTCGGCCAGGTCCACCACGGACTCGACCTCGATGCCGAGGTCGACCAGGGCCTGCTCCAGGTCGCCGGTGGGCAGGTCGGCGGGAAGGTCGACGTACTCCCGCAACCAACTGACAGAAACTCGCATGACTTCAGACCACCGTTCCCGTGTCTCGTACCCGCATCGCCTACGCCCCGGTCCCGAGCGCGCGGCTGAACCGCACGTCGCCCTCGAAGAGATGGCGGATGTCGCTGACCCCGTGCCGGACCATCAGGGTCCGGTCGATGCCCATGCCGAAGGCGAATCCGGAGTAGACCTCCGGGTCGACGCCGCAGGCGCGCAGCACCCGCGGGTTGACCATGCCGCAGCCACCCCACTCGACCCACTGTGGGCCGTCCCGGTGCTCCGGGAACCACACGTCGAACTCCGCCGACGGCTCGGTGAACGGGAAGTAGTGCGGCCGCCACCGGGTCTTCGCCTCCGGGCCGAACATCGCCCGGGCGAAGTGGTCGAGCGTGCCCCGCAGGTGCGCCATCGTGATGCCCTTGTCGACCACCAGGCCCTCGGCCTGGTGGAACACCGGGCTGTGGGTGGCGTCGATCTCGTCGGTGCGGTAGACGCGGCCCGGCACGATCACGTAGATCGGCGGCTTGCGGCTGAGCATCGTGCGGGTCTGCACCGTCGAGGTGTGCGTACGCAGCACCAGGCCGGAGCCCTCCGGTGCGATGTGGAAGGTGTCCATCAACCCACGTGCCGGGTGGTCGGCGGGGATGTTCAACGCGTCGAAGTTGACCCACTCCAGGTCGACCTCGGGCCCCTCGGCCACCTCGTAGCCCATCCCCACGAAGAGGTCGCTGATCGACTCCATCAGGGTGCTCAACGGGTGCCGGGCGCCACGCGGACGCCTGTCGTAGGGCAGGGTGACGTCCACCCGCTCCTCGACCAGCACCCGCTCGGCCTGCTCGCGCTCCACCACCTCGGCGCGCTCGGCGTACGCGGACTCGATCGCCCGGCGGGCCTCGTTGACCCGCTTGCCGGCGTCGGACTTCGCGGCCGGCGGCAGCGCGCCGATCTCCCGGCGCGCGAGGGAGACCGGTGACCGGTCACCCAGGTGCACCGAGCGCAGCGCGGTCAGCGCGTCCGGGTCGGCGGCGGCCTCGAACGCCTTCGTGGCGTCCGCGACGGCATCGGCCAGGGCGGCGGGGTCGAGCAGGGCGACCTGCTTCGGGTCGTACGGATCGTTGCGGTAGCTCATGGCGTACGGGCACTCCCTCACGGCGGCGCCAGCCCTCACGGGGCGGCTAGGCGAGTCTACGGACGCGCGGCTGTGCCGCAGCCCGCCGGTAGGAGTTGCGCAGGGAGCAGGTCAGGCCCGCCGCCCGCCGACACCGGCGGGCTGGCTAAACGAACGCCGTGTCGCGTTCATGGACGGACGCTCTCCCCTGCTGTCAGTAGCGCCGGGGCGGTCCCTCAGCGCTGCGCTCTCGCTGAAGCGTACAGGCAGACCGCGGCGGCGGCAGCCAGGTTGAGGCTCTCCGCGCGCCCGTACAGCGGCACCCGGACCCGGGCGTCGGCGGCGGCGGTCAACTCCTCGGGCAGGCCGTGCGCCTCCGAGCCGAACAACCAGGCGGTGGACCCGACGAGCCGACCGTAATCGGTCAGGTCGTCCAGGTCGCTGTCGCCGTACCCCGTGGTGGCGAAGATCGACAGCCCGGCGGCGCGCAGCGCCTCGACCACCGCGACCGGGTCGGTGGCGCGCACCACGTCGACGTGGAAGAGGCTGCCGGCCGAGGCCCGCACACACTTGCCGTTGTACGGGTCGACGGCGTCTCCCGCGAAGATCACCGCACCCGCGCCGGCGGCGTCGGCGGTGCGCAGCACCGTGCCGGCGTTGCCCGGGTCGCGGATCTCGGCGAGCACCGCCACCAGCCGGGGCGCACCCGCGAGGGCCTGCTCCAGCGACACGTCCAGGTGCCGGCAGACGGCCACCAGCCCCTGCGGGGCGACGGTCTCGGCCAGCGCCGCGATGGCGTCGTCGGTCACCTCGGAGACCGGCACGTCGGCACGGGCCGCCGTGGCGGCCAACTCCGGATACCTGTCGAGCGCGGTGGTCGTACCGAACAGTTCGGTGACCACCCCCGGCCGGGCGAGGGCCTCTCGGACCGCCTGCGGGCCCTCGGCCAGGAACCGGCCGGTGGCGTCGCGGTCCCGGCGGCGTTGCAGGCGGCGGGCGGCGACGACCCTGGGGGTACGCGGGGTGAAGGCCATGGTGTGCGTTCCTCCGACACGATTGAGGCGCCCCCCGGACGGCGGTGCCGACACGGGAGACGCCTCGCTCTGGTGCGTGGGGATCAGGCGGCCTGAGCCGCCGCGCCGCCGGTGCCCTCAGCCGCGACCGCGGCCCGGGCCAGCTCGACGATCGCCGCGAAAGAGGCGGCGTCGTTGACAGCCATGTCGGCCAGGATCTTGCGGTCGACCTCGATGCCGGCCAGACGCAGGCCCTGGATCAGACGGTTGTAGGTCATCCCGTTGGCCCGGGCGCCCGCGTTGATCCGCTGAATCCACAGCTGCCGGAAGTCACCCTTGCGGTCGCGACGGTCCCGGTAGGCGTACTGCATCGAGTGCAGCACCTGCTCCTTGGCCTTGCGGTACAGGCGGGAGCGCTGACCGCGATAACCACTCGCGGACTCCAGCAGGGTACGACGCTTCTTCTGGGCGTTTACAGCCCGCTTGACGCGTGCCATCTCAACTCCTAATTACGTAAAGGTGGCGCGCGTCAGCGGCCGAGCAGCTTCTTGATGCGCTTGACGTCGGCCTTGGCCAGCACGACCGTGCCGGTCAGCCGGCGGGTCTGGGTGGAGGGCTTCTTCTCCAGGTTGTGACGGAGGCCGGCCTGCTGGGCAACGATCTTGCCCTTGCCGGTCACCTTGACCCGCTTACCCATACCCGTGTGGCTCTTCATCTTCGGCATGTGGAACGTCTCTCCCCTGTTACTCGCCGCTGGTGTCGGCGGCGAGGCCGGTGTCACCGGCTGCTGCGGTCTCGCCGACCGCCGCGGTCTCATCGGCTTCCGGAGCGGCGGACTCGTCCGCTGCCCGGTCCCGAGGTCCAACGCGGGACGCCGTGGCGGCGACCGCGGAGGCCTTGACGGCCCGATGCGGAGCGAGAACCATGATCATGTTTCGGCCGTCCTGCTTCGGAGCGGCCTCGACGTATCCCAGGTCCGTGATCTCGGACTCGAGCCGGCGCAGGAGCCGGTAACCCAGCTCCGGGCGGCTCTGCTCGCGACCGCGGAACATGATCGTCACCTTGACCTTGTCGCCCGCCTTGAGGAACCGCACCACGTGACCCTTCTTGGTCTCGTAGTCGTGCGGGTCGATCTTCGGCCGAAGCTTCATTTCCTTGATGACGGTCTGCTGCTGATTACGCCGCGCTTCGCGCGCCTTGAGTGCGCTCTCGTACTTGAACTTGCCGAAGTCCATGAGCTTGCACACCGGCGGGCGCGCCATCGGCGCAACCTCGACCAGGTCCAGATCGACGTCCGCGGCCAGCTGAAGAGCGCGCTCCAGCGGGACGATGCCCACCTGCTCACCCTCTGGGCCGACCAGTCGGACCTCACGTGCCCGGATCTGCTCGTTCACGCGTGGTTCGACGCTGATGGGGCCTCCTCGAGTCGTTTCTGCTCTGTCGCCGACCCCTGCGGCTCCCAGGTGGGAACCGACCCGAAAAGCAGAAGGCCCCGGCGCATGCCAGGGCCCGCTCGACCGGTCAGCACGATCACAAGGATCGCGCATCCGGCCCCGGGACATGCCCGGAACCGGTGACCGGACCCGGCCACCGTAGCGGCGACTCGGGTGGGAGCAGGCGCTCCGCTTTCAAGGCTGTCTGCTCGCACGCGGAGACAGCCTGGTCGACTCGACAACAGTACACCGGTGCCTCGGCCACCCCCAAACCGGGCACGACCTGCGGTCGAGGCATCGGTGTGGCCGACCGCCGCGCGCCTGTGGGGTCCACGCACTATTCCCTGAAACTGCTGCGTCAGCCGCGCCGGGAGGCAGCAGTTTCAGGGAAGTTGTCCAGATATTGGCGAGGGCCGGGTCAGCGGTTCGGCCGGGTCAGCGGTCAGGCGCGGTTCGGCCGGGTCAGCGGTCAGGCGCGGTTCGGCCGGGTCAGTGACCGACGGCGCGTTCGGCGAGGCGAGCCTGGTGGGCCTCGTGCAGCCGGCGCAGCGCGCGGACCCCGTCGACGGCCAACTCCTTGTCGGCGGCCTGCAACGCGACCATCGGCAGCAGGTCGTCGTCGTGCAGCTCCAGGCTGGCCCACGGCGCGCCCCGGTCGAAGCGGACGCCCCGGACAACCTCCCAGGGCAGCTCGTAGGAGCTGATGACGTTACGCACCCGGATGCCCCGCGCGTCCGCCTCCACCCGGGGACGGGTGAACAGCAGGAAGCCCAGCGCGCCGAAGATGCCCAGACCGATCATGGCGATCTGGTCGCCGCGCTGGAAGCTGCCGTAACCATCGCCGGTCGGGCCACTCAACGACGTGGCAACCAGACCGAACACCACCACCAGTGCAGCCGCCGCCGACCAGCAGACCACGCGGATTCGGCGGGGCTTCAGGCGGAACAGCTCGGTTTCACTCACCCCACCAGTCTGCCACCCGCACTGGCCCATCAAACGCACCACCCGCCGAGCTACCACCCCCGAGCCACCCACCACCCGCCACCCGCCACCCGCCACCCGCTTCAAGATCGTGCTCGATCCAGGATCTAGTGGCCTCCGTCGAGATCGAGGCCACTACTTCAATGATCGAGCGCGATCTTGCCGGTCTGGGCGCGGCCGTCGGGCGTCCGCGCCGCAAGCCCGCGCCGCAAGCCCGCGCCAGCGCCGGCGCGGAAGATCCACTCGGGTTCAGGGAAACGGGGGTGTCCCCGGCGTGCGGACACCCCCGTTTCAAGGAACCCGAGTGGATCAAGCGGCAGTGCCGTTTCGGGCACGGGAACGGTCAGAGGCGGCAGGCGTGGATGTTGGTCACGAGAATGGCGCGGGCGCCCAGCTCGTACAGCTCGTCCATGATGCGGTGCACGTCGTCGCGGAGCACCATCGCCTGCACCGCCACCCAACCCTCACGGTGCAGCGGCGACACGGTGGGTGACTCGATGCCGGGGGTGAGCCCGCTGGCCCGGTCCAGCAGACCGGCCGGCACGTCGTAGGCGAGCATCACGTAGCGGCGGGCCACCAGCACACCGTGTAGGCGGCGCAGCAACTGCTCGGCCTGCGGTTGTGCGGGCGCGCCGGCGCGCCGGACCAGCACCGCCGACGAGCGCAGCAGCGGCTCACCGAAGACCACCAGGCCCGCCTGACGCAGGGTCGCGCCGGTCTCCACCACATCCGCGATCACGTCGGCGACGCCGAGGCGTACGGCATTCTCCACGGCGCCGTCGAGGCGGATCACCTCGGCCTTGACCCCCACCTCGCCGAGGTGCCGCTCGACCAGCCCCGGGTAGGCGGTGGCGATCCGGTGACCGCCCAGCTCCTGCACGGAGGCGATGTCGTCGGGGCGGGCGGCGAAGCGGAAGGTGGCCCGGCCGAAGGCGAGGTCGACGACCTCCTCGGCGGGCGCGGCCGAGTCGATCAGCAGGTCCCGGCCGGTGATCCCGAGGTCGAGGTCACCGGAGCCGACGTAGGTGGCGATGTCCTTCGGCCGCAGGTAGAAGAATTCGACGTCGTTGGCCTCGTCCCGGCAGACGAGGTCCTTGGGGTCGGTGCGCTGGCGGTAGCCCGCCTCGCGCAGCATCTGGGCGGCCGGTTCGGCCAGGGTGCCCTTGTTGGGAATGGCGACACGCAGCATGACGGAGTGCTCCTTCGATCCGGATGGCGATCAACGGGGTGGGAGGCACTCACAGATGTCGGTAGACGTCCTTGAGCTCGAGACCACTGGCGAGCATCAGCACCTGGACCTGGTAGAGCAGCTGGGAGATCTCCTCGGCGGTGCGCTCCGGCCCCTCGTGCTCGGCGGCCATCCACGACTCGGCCGCCTCTTCGACGACCTTCTTGCCGATGAAGTGCACGCCCTTGTCCAGCGCGGCGACGGTGCCCGAGCCCGGGGTGCCGGCGGCGGCCTTGGCCTGCAGCTCGGCGAACAACTCCTCGAACGTCTTCACGGGGAACGATTCTTCCAGCCACCCGGGCGGCGCCCCACGTCCGGGTCCGCCGGAACCCAGCAAGCGGACAATTCCCTATCAACATGGTGGGACAACTGCCGATCGATGGTCATGGAGCTCTACGCTGTCCGCCATGGCCAGCAGCTCACGTCTCCTCGCGCTCACCCTCACCGGCGCCGTCGTCGTAGCCACCGCCGGATGCGCGCCCCAGGACGAGAAACCCACCCCCACCGTCACCGCAGCGCCGTCCTGCGCCAAGGACAGCCTGCCCACGCGTACGCCGGGCAAGCTGACAATTGCCACCGACCAGCCCGCGTACGAGCCGTGGTTCGCCAAGGACAAGCCGGACAGCGGCGAGGGCTTCGAGTCCGCCGTCGCGTACGCGGTGGCCGAGAAACTCGGCTACGCCCGCGCCGACGTCACCTGGACCCGGGTCAAGTTCGACACCGCCATCGCGCCGGGGCCGAAGGACTTCGACTTCGACATCAACCAGTTCTCCATCACCGAGGAGCGCAAGCAGGCGGTCGACTTCTCCGCGCCCTACTACCTGGTGCGGCAGACCATCATCGCGTTGAAGTCGTCGAAGATCGCCGGCCGGAAGTCGCTGGCCGAACTCCGCGACGCTCGGCTCGGCGCGCAGGTCGGCACCACCAGCTACCAGGCGATCACCGACGTGATCAAGCCGACCGCCAAGCCGCAGGTCTACAACAGCAACGACGACGCCAAGAAGGCGCTGCAGAACGGGCAGCTGGACGGTCTGGTGGTGGATCTTCCGACCGCCTTCTACATCACCGGCGCGGAGATCACCGACGCGACGATCGTCGGACAGGTACCGCAGGTCGGCACGCCCGAGGCGTTCGGGTTGCTGCTGGACAAGAATTCGCCGCTGACCTCCTGCGTGAGCGGGGCGGTCGGTCAGCTCAGCACGGCGGGCACGCTGAAGCAGCTGGAGCAGAAGTGGCTCGCGCAGGTGGCAGGGGCGGCCGAGCTGCGGTGACGCTTCTGGATCATGTGCCGTCCGAGGCGCAGCTGCGGCGATCGGCGTACCGGCGTCGGCAAACGGTCTACAGCGCGCTGGTCGCGGCGTCCTCGACGGCGGCGCTCGGCACGCTGCTGGTGATCGCGGTGACCGGGGCGCCGGGCTGGGACCGGGTCCGGCGGTCGTTCCTGGATCCGGAGATCGCCCGCGACGCGCTGCCGACGGTGCTGAGCGGGCTCTGGCTCAACGTACGGCTGCTGGTGTGCTGTGCGGTCGGCGCGCTGCTGCTCGGGCTGGTGATCGCCGTGCTGCGGACGCTGCGCGGGCCGGTCTTCTTCCCGGTCCGCGCGCTGGCCGCCGGCTACACCTACACCTTCCGCGGCCTACCGCTGATCATCGTGCTCTACCTGCTGACCCTCGGCGTGCCCGGGCTGCGGTTGCAGGGCATGCCGCCGGTGCTGGTGCTGGGTGGGATCGCGTTGGTCCTCACCTACGGCGGCTACCTCGCCGAGGTGTTCCGGGCCGGCATCGAGTCGGTGCACTCCAGCCAACTCGCCGCGGCCCGCTCGTTGGGCCTGACCTACCGGCAGACGGTGCGGCACGTGGTCCTGCCGCAGGCCGTCCGCCGGGTGGCGCCACCGCTGCTCAACGACGTGGTGGCGTTGCAGAAGGACGTCGGGCTGGTCTCGCTCGCCGGGCCGATCGACGCGGTCCGCGCCGCCCAGATCGCCACCGCCCAGACCTTCAACTACACGCCGTACGTCGTGGCGGGGGTGCTCTTCGTGTTGCTCGCGATCCCGCTGATCGCGGTCACCGACTGGGTGACGTTGCGTGCGGCCCGCCGACAGTCGGGAGGTTGAGCCATGGCGTTGTTGCGTTGTCGAGGGCTGCGCAAGGAGTTCGGCGGGCACGTCGTGCTCGACCAGCTCGATCTGACCGTCGCCGAGCACCAGGTGGTGGCCCTGATCGGCGCGTCCGGGTCGGGCAAGTCGACACTGCTGCGCTGCGTCAACCTGCTGGACGACATCGACGACGGCACCATCGAGTTGGACGGGGAGGACATCTCCGATCCCCGGGTGGACCCGGACCGGGTCCGGCGGCGGATCGGCATGGTGTTCCAGGCGTACAACCTCTTTCCGCACCTGAGCGTGCTGGACAACATCACCCTCGCGCCGCGCCGCGTACACCGGCGGGGCCGGGCGGAGGCCGAGGCGCAGGCCCGGGAGTTGCTCGACCGGGTGGGGCTGGGCGCGAAGGCGGACGCCTATCCGGACCGGCTCTCCGGCGGGCAGCAGCAGCGGGTGGCGATCGTCCGGGCGCTGGCCAACTCACCTCGACTGATGCTGCTCGACGAGGTCACCTCCGCGCTCGACCCGGAACTGGTCGGCGAGGTGCTGACGATGATCCGCGACCTGAAGACCGACGGGATGACAATGGTGCTGGCCACCCACGAGATGGGCTTCGCCCGGGAGGTCGCCGACGAGGTGTGCTTCCTCGACGCCGGGCGGGTCGTCGAGAGCGGCCCGCCCGAGCAGGTGCTCGGCGAGCCGACGCAGCCTCGTACCCGGCAGTTCCTGCGCCGGATCATCGAGGCCGGTCGGCTCTGAGCGACCGTCGGCGCAGGGATCAGCCGGAGAAGCCGACCCGCTGGGCGTTGCCCGCCGCCACCGTCCGCACCGCCAACGCCGCGTCGAGCGCCGCGACGGTGGCCGCCCAGCCCTTGTCCTCCGCCGAACCGGGCAGACCGGCGCGGTCGCGGGCCTGCTCGATGGTCTCCACGGTCAACACTCCGTGCGCCACCGGCTTGCCCTCGTCCAGCGCCACCCGGGTCAGCCCGTCGGTGACCGAGCGGCAGACGTAGTCGAAGTGGGCGGTGGACCCGCGGACCACCACGCCGAGGGCGACCACCACGTCGCAGCGGCGGGCGAGGGCCTGCGCGACCACCGGCAGCTCGACCGACCCGGCGACCCGGGCGACCACGGAACGAGCGCCGCACGCCTCGGCGGCGGCCACCGCACGCTCCAGCATGTGATCGGTCAGCTCGCCGTGCCAGCGGGCGGCAACGACCCCGACGGTCAGCCCCGCGGCGTCGACCGCCTCGACTCCCGGCTCCCCGAAACCCGCCATCGTCATGCTCCGATCTCGTCATTGGCGACCGGACGCCCCAACGGCGCCTCGGACACCTCGTCCAACTCGTCCAGCAGGTGACCCATCCGGTCCCGCTTGGTGCGCAGGTAGCGCATGTTCTCCGGGTGTGCGCCCACCGGCAGCCCCTCGCGGCCGGTGATGGTCAACCCGTACCCCTCCAGCCCGGCCCGCTTGGCCGGGTTGTTGGTCAGCAGCCGCATCGAACGCACGCCCAGGTCGTAGAGGATCTGCGCGCCGGTGCCGTAGTCGCGGGCGTCGGCCGGCAGACCCAGGTCGAGGTTGGCGTCGACGGTGTCCCGGCCCAGGTCCTGCAACTGGTACGCCTGCAGCTTGTGCAGCAGGCCGATGCCGCGCCCCTCGTGCCCCCGCACGTAGAGCACCACGCCCCGGCCCTCCTGCCCGACCCGAGCCAGCGCGGCGTCCAGCTGCGGCCCACAGTCGCAGCGCAGCGAGCCGAACACGTCCCCGGTCAGGCACTCGGAGTGCACCCGGACCAGCACGTCCTGGCCGTCACCGAGGTCACCCAGCACCATCGCGACGTGCTCGGCCGGGTCGTGCTCGGCGCGGTAGCCGAGCGCCCGGAACACCCCGTGCTTCGTCGGCATCCGGGCGTCGGCGACCAGCTCGACCTGCTTCTCGGTACGCCGTCGGTAGGCGATCAGGTCGGCGATGGTGACGAGCGTGAGGCCGTGCTCGGCGGAGAACTTCTCCAGGTCCGGCAGGCGCATCATGGTGCCGTCGTCGTTGACCAGCTCGCAGAGCACGCCGGCCGGACGCAGCCCGGCCAGCCGGGTCAGGTCGATCCCCGCCTCGGTGTGCCCCGGCCGGCGCAGCACCCCGCCCTCGCGGGCGCGCAGCGGCACCACGTGCCCGGGACGGGCCAGATCGGTCGGGTCGGTCGCCGCGCCGGCGAGCAGCCGGCTGGTGTGTGCGCGGTCGGCCGCCGAGATGCCGGTGCTGACCCCCTCGCGGGCGTCCACGGTCACCGTGTACGCGGTGCCGCGCCGGTCCTGGTTGGTGTGGTGCATCGGCGGCAGGTCGAGCCGGTCGGCTTCGCTCTCGGTCAGCGCCACGCACACGTATCCGGAGGTGTAGCGCACCATGAACGCCATCAGCTCCGGCGTGGCCAACTCGGCCGCGAAGATCAGGTCGCCCTCGTTCTCCCGGTCCGCGTCGTCGACCACGACGACCGGCCGGCCGGCCGCGATGTCCGCGATCGCCTGCTCAATATCCCCGAAGCTGGTCATGCCGCCACTCCACTTCGTTTCATGGCGTCATGAGCCACGACGCTGATGATTCGCTCGCTGCGCTCACTCATGCCGCCACTCCACTTCGTTCCACGGCGTCATGAGCCACCACGGCGCTGGACCTGATGATTCGCTCGCTGCGCTCGCTCATGCGATGGCCTCCGTGTAGGTGGGCGTGCGGACGGTCGAAGGTCGGGTGGCGCGCGAGGTGCGCCACCAGGCGGCGAAGCCCCAGACGCAGAGGGC
Organism: Micromonospora sp. NPDC005171; assembly: GCF_040608575.1. Taxonomy (NCBI): domain Bacteria; kingdom Bacillati; phylum Actinomycetota; class Actinomycetes; order Micromonosporales; family Micromonosporaceae; genus Micromonospora; species Micromonospora sp. NPDC005171. Next base: position 32,979 of record NZ_JBEXIM010000049.1, read on the forward strand.
GCCGTAGATCAGGTACATGACGGCCGACGGGTAGAACCCGCCACGTAGCAGCAGCGGCACGCCGACGGCGTCCACCGCGATCCAGAGCAGCCAGAACTCCACCCAGCCGCGGGCCATGCCGTAGGTGGCCAGCAGGCTGCCGGTGAGGATCCAGGCGTCGGGCAGCGGGCCCCACGAGCCCAGCGCCTTGAGCAGCGGGTATGCCGCGGCAGTGCCGAGCACGGCGGCCACCAGCAGCAGCAGGCGCTCCCGTCCGGTGGCCCAGCGCGGGACGACCGCCGCCTGCCCGCCGTTCGCGCGACGGTTGCGCTGCCAGCGCCACCAGCCGTAGACGCTGACCGCGAAGAAGAACACCTGCCGGCCGGCCTGCCCGTACAGGTCGTGCTCCTGCGGAGTGGCGAACACCCCGCCGAGGAAGACGGTGAGCAGCAGCGCGTTGCCGATCATGCCGACCGGCCACGCCCAGACCAGCCGGCGCAGCCCGAGCAGCGCCGAGACCAGCCCGAACACGTTGCCGACGATCTCCCGGGCCAGCACCGGCGAGCCGGCTACCTGCACCTGGGCGTCGAGCAGCCAGGTGAGCGGGCCCATCAGGCCACCCCGCCCGGGTTCGCGGCCACCCTATGAGCGTCGGTGTCGGTGAGCCGGTCGCCGAGCAGCCGCTCGACGTACTTGGCCAGCACGTCGACCTCCAGGTTGACCGGGTCGCCGACGCCCTTCGCGCCGAGCGTGGTCAGCTTGAGCGTGGTCGGGATCAGCCCGACGGCGAACTCGTCCGCGCCGACTGCGGCCACTGTCAACGAGACACCGTCGATGGTGATCGAGCCCTTCTCCACCACGTAGCGGGACAGGGCGGCGGGCAGCCGGAACCGGAGGGTCTCCCACTGCTCGGCCGGCTCCCGGGAGATCAGTTCACCGACGCCGTCGACGTGGCCCTGCACCAGGTGCCCGCCGAGCCGGCTGCCGAGCGCGGCGGCCCGCTCCAGGTTGACCGGGTCGCCGGGGCGCAGCGCGCCGAGTGCGGAGCGGCGCAGCGTCTCCCCCATCACGTCGGCGGTGAAGACCCCGTCGGCCACCTCCACGACGGTCAGGCAGACACCGTTGACGGCGATCGAGTCGCCGTGTCGGGCGTCGGACGTGACCAGCGGGCCGCGTACGCCGAGCAGCGCCGAATCGCCCGCCGTGGGCGCGACCCGGACAATCTCGCCCAATTCCTCGATGATGCCAGTGAACATGTCAGCCCTCCCGTTTGCGGGGCAAAGCGGTGATCCGGAGATCCGGACCGACCTGCGTAACGTCGACGAACTCCAGATCGATGGCCTCAGCGATGGTGGTCACTCCCGCGTCGACCAGAGCGGTCGGGCCGGCGCCGAGCAACCGCGGCGCGACGTACCCGACGATCTTGTCGACCAGGCCGGCCCGCAGGAACGCGCCGGCCAGCCGGGGGCCGCCCTCCAACAGCACCGCGCGGACCCCGCGCTGGTGCAGCGCCGCGAGCAGCGCCGGCAGGTCGACCCGGCCGTCCGGGTCGGCGCCGACCTCGTCGGCGGTCGCGATCCACGTCCGCGCGGCGCCGTCGCGGACCTTGGCGTCAGCCGGGGTACGCCCCGAGCTGTCCACCACCACCCGCAGCGGCTGCCGGATGGCCAGGCTGCCGTCGCGCAGGTTGCGGGCGGTCAACCGCGGGTCGTCGGCGAGCACGGTGCCCACCCCGGCGATGACCGCGTCGACAGTGCCGCGCAGCGCGTGCACGTCGATCCGGGCCGCCTCCGAGGTGATCCACATGCTGCTGCCGTCGGCGGCGGCGGAGCGCCCGTCGAGCGTGGCCGCGTACTTCCAGATCACGTACGGCCAGCCCCGGCGCATCGAGGTCAACCACGCCACGTTGCCGGCCTCGGCCTCCTCGCCGCGTACCCCCAGATCGACCCGGACCCCGGCGGCGCGCAGGGTGGCGGCACCCCCGGAGGCGACCGGGTTGGGGTCGGGCACGGCGATGACCACCCGGCTCACCCCCGCCTGGACGAGCGCGGAACTGCAGGGGCCGGTGCGGCCGGTGTGATCGCAGGGTTCCAGAGTGACGACAGCGGTGCCGCCCTTGGCCCGCCGCCCGGCCTGCGCCAGCGCGACGATCTCGGCGTGCGGCCCGCCGGCGTACGCGTGGAAGCCCTCGCCGACGACCTCGCCGTCCTCGTCGAGCAGCACGCACCCCACGACCGGGTTGGGGCTGGTGGTGCCGAGCCCGCGCGCCGCCAACTCGATCGCACGCCGCATCGCCTCATCAACGGAGACGCTGGCCATCGCCCTGCCCCTGCCCTCTCACTCGCCGGTCCGCGCGCTGGCGGTCAGGGAGGCGGTGGCCATGGGGCCACGGGCAGGCGGTGGCGGATTCCGGGAACGGCAGAGCCGCCCCGGGGGGTCGGCACAGCACGCTGAAGCCAGCGGCCGGGTCGGACCCGTCCGTCCCGCGCGCTGTCTCCCATCCGGACTGTCTGGGCGCGGACGAACCGCCCCCAACCGTCGGCCCCGGATTTTCACCAGGTCCACCGGACGGCAGAGCCGTCCGGGTCGCGGGCTGACCACGGTTGGACCGTGGATCACCGCCGGTTCGGAATTTCACCGAGTCCCGCCAGCGCGTGGTGGGTACACGGGAAGTCTTACACGCCGATCCGGCTCCGCCGCTACCTAGGCGAGCTACTTCACAGCGGTATCACGCTCAGGTGACACCGCGACGCCGGTCCACCGCCACGTACGAACCCGGTTGACTCTTGGCCACCGTCTTCATCTCCGAGGCCATCGCGATCGCTTCGAGGGGGTCGGAGAACCGCTTGCCGGCGTCGGAGAGCGAGACCCCGATGGAGAGCGTGACCAGGGCCGCGCGCCGGATGTTGCCGCGGCGGTCCTTCAACTCGACGAAGCCGCGTTCCCGGTCGGTCGGGTCGTAGAGCGTGTCGGCGGCGTTCTCGAAGTCGACCACCGCCTGGGAGGTCAGCGGGCGCACCTGGTCCGGGGCGCAGACGATGACGAAGTCGTCACCGCCGACGTGGCCGAGGAAGGCCGGTGGCAGCCCGACGCCCACCACCGCGCGGTGCAGGCTGCGGGCCAGCGCGGAGATGAAGTCGTCGCCACGGACGAATCCGTACCGGTCGTTGACGCTCTTGAACCGGTCGATGTCGACGTACCCGACCGCGTAGTCCACTCCCTGTCGGACCCGGTCGCTGATCTCCCGGCGGATCCGGCTGTTGCCGGGCAGCCCGGTCAGCGGGGAGACCTCCCGGAACTCCTTGTTGCGGCGCAGCGTGGACGAGACCCGGGCCACCAGTTCGGCGGTGTCGAACGGCTTGACCAGGTAGTCGTCCGCGCCAGCGCTGAGCCCGTGCACCTTGTCGACGGTCATCCCCTTGGCCGTCAACATGATCACCGGAAGGGCGGAGGTCATCGGGTCGGCGCGCAGCCGCCGGGTCAGCTCCAGCCCGTCGATCCGGGGCATCATGAGGTCGACCACCGCGAGGTCCGGTCGCTGGCGCTCGATGACCTCCAGAGCCTCCTGGCCGTCGCTGGCGTGGATCACCTCGAAGCCGTGCAGCCGCAGGTTGAACTCGACGAAACGAGCGATGTCCGCGTCGTCGTCCACGACGAGAATGATGTCCTTACGGTCGGCCTCGGGCTCCACCTCAGGCCCCGGGAGCCGCGCGTTCCGCCAGTGCCCGCAGGTGCCGTACCGCCTCCGCCGGGTCGGCGGCCCCGTACACGGCGGTGCCGGCCACGAACGCGTCGGCGCCCGCAGCGGCCGCCTGTTCGATGGTGTCGGCGGCGATCCCACCGTCGACCTCGATGCGCAGCTCCAGGTGCCCGGCCGACACGTGCCGCCGGGCCGTGCGCACCTTCTCCAGCAGCTGCGGAATGAACCGCTGCCCACCGAAGCCCGCCTTGATCGTCATGATCAGCAGGGTGTCGAAGCTGGGCAGCAGGTCCAGGTAGGGCTCGATCGGAGTGTCCCGGTCGATGGCCAGGCCCGCCTTCGCGCCGGCCGAGCGCAGGTCCTTGGCCAACGCCACCGGGTCGTCGGACGCCTCCGCGTGGAAGGTGACGTTGTACGCCCCGGCGTCGGCGTACCCGGGGGCCCACCGGCGCGGGTCCTCGATCATCAGGTGCACGTCGAAGGGCATCGCCGTGACAGCCCGCAGGCTCTGCACCACGGGCAGCCCAATTGTCAGGTTCGGCACGAAGTGGTTGTCCATCACGTCGACGTGCAACCAGTCCGCGGCGTCCTCGACGGCACGGACCTCTTCGGCGAGGCGGGCGAAATCGGCGGCCAGAATGCTCGGCGCGACGATCGGCGGCGGTACGGTCACGGGGCCAGTGTACGAACGTGGCCACCCGCCACCCGCATCGCGCCACCTTCGGGGACGCGCTGTGATCCCGCAGTGACCAGTGGTGCAGAATTGGACGCTCCGGACCCCCGAATCCGGACGAACAGACATCAGCGACTGGCCGATCGACGGAAACGCGACGACACTCCAACCGGGACGGTGCCGTAGGCTGCACGCCCGCCGGAGTCTCGCCGCGAGGCGCGGTGACCGGCCGCCAGCTCCCGGGAGGGCGGACGATGCGACGGTGGCTTCCAGCGCTGGTGCTGGCCGGCGTCACCACGATGCTGCTGGTCGGCTGCGCGCCGGCGCGGGGCGCGGACGGCGACCTCACCGACGACTGGCCGACGCTGCGGGTGCCGAAGCCGTTCACCCCCGCCACCGACACCTGTCTGCCGCGGATCGCCACAGTGGTGCAGGCCAGCACGTACGAGACGGTGGACTGCGCGCGTAACCACCTGGCCGAGACCATCCACGTCGGCACCTTCGTCGGGCCCGACGCGCTGACCGAGGCCCGACCGGCACCCGGATCGTCGGCGCTGCGCACCGCTCGCGCCGAGTGCGACCAGCGGGCCCGGCAGGTGCTCGGCGGCGACTGGCACACGGCCCGACTCGCGCTCTCCCTCGCGCTGCCGTCAGCGCCCGCCTGGGCCGGCGGCGCCCGCTGGTTCCGCTGCGACCTCAGCGAGACCGGCAGCATCGACAACACCCGCCCGGTGAACCGCACCGGCAGCCTGCGCGGCGCGTTGATCGGCGACTCGCCCCTGACACACCGCTGCTTCGACCCCAAGCTGATCGGCGACAACCTCAACTACATGGCGCCGGTGCTCTGCACCGAGCCGCACCGCGCCGAGTTCGTGGGCGTCTACGAGGAACGGGACATGAGCTGGGCGGCGTTCGCCAAGTCCGCCGAGCAGGCGCACCGGCGCTGCATGGCGCTGATCGCCGACTACGCGGCGGTGCCCAACAACAGCGAGTTGCCGTACCGGGCCGGGTCCATCTACTACCCGCCGTCGCAGCGGGAGTGGGAGGAGGGCGACCGTGGAGTGCGCTGTTTCCTGTGGAGCGACGACCGGAAACTCAACCGCTCGATGCGCGGCGCCGGCCCCGAGGGACTGCCCGCGATCTGAGCATCGGTGCCGTATGCTGCTGCGCCGTGGCGCTACCGGCCGGCTGGGTCCGGTCGGGAGCCACCAGCGGCGGGAGGTCGGGATGCGACGGTGGTTGGTGGCGTTCGTCGGGAGTGGGGCACTCGTCCTGGCGCTGGCCGGGTGCGGCGCACCCGCCGGAGTCGACAGTGACCTCGTCGACGACTGGCCGGCGCCCGTCGCGGCGCAGCAGTTCGTCCCCGCCGCCGACGTCTGCCACCACAGTTCCCAGCAGGTCGGCTTCCTGAGCGGCTACAACCCGACGGCGTGCACCGAGGCGCACCGGGTGGAGACCATGCACGTCGGCACCCTCACCGGCCGGGGCGCCGAGGGCGGCACGCCCCCGCAACCCGGCTCGCCCGGCATGCGGGCCGCGCAGGCCGGGTGCGACACGGCGGTCAACAAGGCGGTGGGCGCCGACTGGCGTTCCGGGCGGCTCGGCCTGACCGTCGTGCTGCCGTCGCCGCAGGCCTGGTCGGGCGGGGCCCGCTGGTACCGCTGCGACGTCACCGAGATCGCCAGCATCGACGACACCGCTGTCGACCTGCGCACCGGCAGCCTCCGGGGCGCGTTGTCCGGGGCGGCCCCACTGGCGTACCGCTGCTTCAACCCGAAGCTGGTCAAGGACGACATCGAGGAGATGGTGCCGGTCTCCTGCACCGCCAAGCACCACGCCGAGTTCGTCGGCGTCTGGCAGGCGCCGGACACCAGCTACGCCGAGTTCACCCGCGGCACCAAGCGGACCCACCGGGCCTGCCAGACGATGATCGCCAAGTACGCCAAGGTCCCGGACAACTCGCAGCTCGACTTCCGCGCCGGAACGATCTTCTACCAGCCGTACGAGAGGGAGTGGCGCAACGGCAACCGGGGCGTGCAGTGCTTCCTCTGGATCTCCGACCGGAACCTGACCCGCTCGATGAAGAACGCCGGCACCAAGGGCCTTCCGGTCACCTGACCGCACGGCGTCCGGCCGGTCAGGTGACCGGCCCCCAGCCCGGGGCCGGAGAACCACCCCCCCTGACCCCGCGGGACAAAGCCACAGAACCCGAGGCGGGGGGCGGCGG
>NZ_JBEXIM010000050.1:0-39509 GCF_040608575.1 Micromonospora sp. NPDC005171
TGGGCGTCGACCAGCGGGGTCACCTCCGTCATGATCATGCGGCAGACCTCGCCGAGGTCGCGCTGGCCCTGCAACAGGTCGCCGACGGCGGGCTCAGCGGTCGTCGCCGCCGCGATCCCGGCGGACGGTGGCCTTGCGGCCCTTGATGGTGCTCTGCCGCAACCCGGAGATGACCTCGTCGGCCACCCCCTGCGGCACCTCCACCAGCGAGAATCGGTCGGCGATCTCGATCGAGCCGATGTCCCGGCCGCGGATGCCGGTCTCCCCGGTGATCGCACCGACCAGATCCTGCGGGCGCACCCCGGCACGTCGACCCAGGCCGACGAAGACCTGGACGGTGTTGCCACCGCCGGGGCGTGGCCGGCCCCCGCCTCGCCGGTCGCCGCCCCGGCCGCCGGTCTCCGGTCGACCCTCGCGCGGCCCGCGGACCGGAACCTGCGGGATCTCCTCCTCGTCGTCGGAGCCCGGCGACGTCACCTCGTGGGCCAGCTTCACGGCGGCGAGGGCGACCTCCATCAGGTCGAACTCGTCGGTCAGCGTCTCCACGATCACCCGGAACGGGTCGAGGTCGTCCTCCAGCAGGCTCTCGCGCAGGGCCGCCTGGGTCAGCTCCAGCCGCCGGGTGCGCATGTCGGCCACGGTGGGGATCTTGTCGATGGTGATCCGCTGGCCGGTCACCCGCTCGATGGTCTTGAGCATCCGGTGCTCACGCGGCTCGGCGAGCGTGATCGCCACGCCCTCGCGGCCAGCCCGACCCACCCGACCGATTCGGTGCACGTACGACTCCGGGGCGGACGGCACGTCGTAGTTGACGACGTGGGTCAGCTGCTCGACGTCCAGCCCCCGGGCCGCCACGTCGGTGGCCACCAACAGGTCGGCGGTGCCCGCCCGCAGCCGGCCCATGACCCGGTCGCGCTGCTCCTGGCTCATGCCACCGTGCAGCGCCTCGGAGCGGTAGCCCCGACCGTTCATCGTCTCAGTCAACCGGTCGACCTCTTCCCGGCTGCGGCAGAACACGATCGCCGCGGTCGGGGACTCCACGTCCAACACCCGACCCAGCGCGGCCGGCTTGTGCGCCCGGGTCACGATGTACGCGCTCTGCCGCACCCGGGGGGCCTCACCGGCGACCGGCTGCTCCCGGCCGATCTCGATCCGCACCGGCTCCCGCAGGTGCTGGCGGGCCATCCCGTCGATGCGCGACGGCATGGTGGCCGAGAAGAGCACCGTCTGACGCTGCGCCGGAGCGTGCTCCAGGATCGCCTCGATGTCCTCGGCGAAGCCCATGTCGAGCATCTCGTCGGCCTCGTCGAGCACCACCGTGGCCAACCCACCGAGGCGCAGGGTGCCCCGGGCGATGTGATCGAGGGCCCGCCCCGGGGTGGCCACCACCACGTCGACGCCGCTGTCCAGTGCCCGTAGCTGCCGGCCAATCGGCTGCCCACCGTAGATCGGCAGCACCCGCGCGCCCAGGTCCTTGCCGTAGCGGTGGAACGCCTCGGAGACCTGCACCGCCAGCTCCCGGGTCGGCACCAGCACCAGCGCCACCGGGTCGCCGCCCTGACGGTGCGCCGCCATGAGGTTCAGCAGTGGCAGCGCGAACGCCGCCGTCTTGCCGGTGCCGGTCGCCGCCTGACCCAGCAGGTCCCGACCCTCCAACAGCGGTGGGATAGCCTCCCGCTGGATGGGGGTCGGCTCCTCGTACCCGAGGGCGGCGAGCGCGCCCAGCAGCTCGGCGCGCAGCCCGAGCTCGGTGAAGGCGCTCACCTCGTCGGTGCCGTCGGGGGTGGCGTCAATCGGTGCGTCGTGCTGTGCAGGTGCGGAACTCATGTGCCAAGCCTTTCATCACGCCGTCCGGGCCGTTGCGGCGACCGCCACAAGAGCTGTCCCCGTGCCCGTGCTGCGGCTGTTCCGCGAACCCGGTGGCGGCCTCGATCAGGCGTCGGTGGTCAGGATGGCCAGCACCATCACCGCGGCGAGGGCCACGTCGAGCACCACGCAGAACTCGGCGTAGCCGCGCGGCACCACCCGGCCGCTGCGGTGGTGCGCCAGGTCCCAACCGGCGTGCGCCAACCACCCGAACGCCACCAGCCAGGCGGCGGTCCGCCCGCCGGCCATCACCGCGACCAGCGTCAGGGTGACCCAGACGGCCAGACCGGCGAGTTGGGTGGCGAGCACGCCCGGCCCGCCCAGCGTGCGGCGGGCGATGCCGATCAGCAGGTAGCCGCCGGGCAGCACCAGCATCGTCCACGGGCTGAGCACGCTCGGGTCGACCCACATGTCCACGGTCATCAGCAGCGCCAACCCGGCCGGCCAGCGGTGGGCGAGCGCCACTACGACCCGGTGTCGGCGTACCGGCGCCGACGCCTCGTGCCGGTGTCGGACCGCCACCAGCACCATCGCGGGAATCATCAGCAGGTGACCGCCGAGCAGCAGCGCGTCGGCGTCGATCAGGCCGGTTCGAAACGGCACGAGTAGCAGCAGGAACGGGACGTACATCGCGGCGGCCATCTCGCCGACCGCATGCCAGCGGTGCGCCCGGTAGCGCATCCCCACCGTCATCCCGACTGTCATGTTCGTGGCCATCACCAGTGCGGCTACCTCCGGCCGGGCCAGCGCGTCGCCGACGCCCAGCGCCGCGCCGGCCAGGTCCCACAACGGCCCGAGCAGCAGCATCCCGGCGATCATCGCCAGCGCCATCTCGCCCAGGTGCCACAGCAGCCGCCGCCTGCTGCCGGCCGGGGTCGCGGTGGTCGGGGCCGCGGTGGTCGGGGCCGCGGTGGTCGCTGTCGGGTCGGAGGGCGCCGGGTCGACGGTGGGCAGGGGCGCGGGCGACGGTACGGCGGTGGCGCTGTCCGCGTACATCCGGGTGTTTTCCATGCCTCGACCCTGCCGGTGCCCCCGGTGTGACCGGCAGACCCGATCGTCACCGGAAAACCGTGCGTGCCGCACGGTCCAACCGTGACAGTTCGCACGGGTGGACCGTGCCGGGGACGGTCCTAGGATCGGTGCGTGGCGAGCGAGGCGGTGACTCCGCGGGCGGACCGTCGGCTGCGCCGCGCCCGGCAGGCGACGCTGGTGTCGCTTGCCACCGGTGTCTGGGCGAGCGTCCTGTTGCCCGCGGTCGGCCTCACCCGCGAGCCCGACCCGGGCCGGGTGGCGCTCGGCGCGGTCGGCATCCTCGCCTTCGTGGTCGCCCAGACCGTCGTCCTGTACGCGGCGGTGACGCCGTGGCTGGACAGGCGCTGGCGGCGTCGGGCCGAGCTGAGCCTGGTCGCGGTGGCGGTGCTCACCGTTCCGCTGGTGGGTCCGGTGGCGGCCGGCAGGTGGCCGACGTGGGCCTGGCTCGGTGCGGCACTGATCGGCATGACACCGCTGCTGGTGCGGTGGCGGGCCGGGCTGGCGGTGGCGGTCGGTGTCCTGGCGGTGGCGGTCGCGGTGGCGTGGTGGACCGGCGGCTCCGTTGCGCGCCACCTCGCGGTGACCGGTGGGATCGGCGTGGGCGTCGCCGCTGTCAACGGGTTTCAGGTCTGGTTCTGGGGCCTGCTCGTGGAGGCCCGGCAGGGCCAGGCCGCCCAGGCCCGGCTGGCCGCCGCCGAGGAGCGGCTGCGTTTCGCCCGCGACGTGCACGACGTGCTGGGGCATCGCCTCACGGTGATCGCGTTGAAGGCCGAACTGGCCGCCCGGCTCGCCCCGGTCGACCCGGACCGGGCCGGGCGGGAAGCCGCCGAGGTGCAACGCCTGGCCGCCTCGGCGCTGAGTGAGGTACGGGAGACCGTGCACGGCTACCGGGCCGTCGACCTCGACGAACAACTCACCGCGGTGGTGGGGGTGCTGCGCTCCTGCGGGGTGCGGTGCACTGTCGTGCCGCCACCGGCGGACCTGCCGCAGCCCGCCGCCATCGAGCTGGCGGCGGTGCTGCGCGAGGCGAGCACCAACGTGCTGCGGCACAGCCGGGCCGACTGGTGCCGGATCCGCATCGATCGGGAGGATGACGTGGCCAGGATGACGGTGGCCAACGACGGCGCCGACGGCCGTGGCCCGGACGCGCACAGCCACGGCCTGCGTGGACTGGCCGACCGGCTCGCCGCCGCCGGGGGCGATTTGCGGGTACGCCGGGAGGGCGCGATCTTCACCCTCGAAGCCACAGTGCCGGCGCCGTCGTGATCCGCGTCCTGCTCGCCGACGACGAGGACCTGATCCGGGTCGCCGTCGCCGCGCTGCTCGACCTGGAATCGGACATCGAGGTGGTGGCGCACGCCGCCGACGGGCCGGCAGCCGTCACCGCGGCACTGGCGCACCGCCCGGACGTGGCAGTGGTGGACCTGGAGATGCCCGGCCTGGACGGCATCGCGGTGGCCGCCGAGCTGACCCGGGTTCGACCCGACTGCGCGGTGGTCGTGCTGACCGGGCACGGTCGCCCCGGGCACCTGCGCCAGGCGCTGACCGCCGGCGCCCGAGGGTTCCTGCCCAAGGGCTCCCCGGGTTGGGCGCTCGCCGACGTGATCCGCCGGGTGCACACCGGAGGGCGCTACGTCGACCCGTCGCTGGCCGCCGACGCGCTGACCCTGCCCCCGTGTCCGCTGACCCCTCGGGAACTGGAGACGCTCCGGCTGGCCGAGGTCGGTGCCCCGGTCGCGGTGATCGCCCGCCGGGTGCACCTGTCCACCGGCACCGTTCGTAACCATCTCTCGGCCGCCGTGCAGAAGCTCGGCGCCGCCGACCGGGCCGAGGCGGTGCGCACCGCCCGGGACAACGGCTGGCTCTGACCGGCGTGAAGGCCCCGACCGGTAGGGGTGGCGCGGACCGTCCGACTAGCGTGGGCGGGTGCGCACTGTGGAACTGGTCTGCTCGCCCGGCCTGGAGGTCGCGGTCCGGGCGGTCTGGGGTCGGCTGGCCGCCGCCGGGTTGCCCAGCCTGGCCCGCAACGTCCATCCGACCAACCGGCCGCACCTCACCCTCGCCGCCGTCGACGAGTTCCCGCCCGGGGCCGAGCACCGCCTGGCCAACCTGTTCGACGCCGCGCTGCCGGTGCCGGTGACGCTCGACCGGGTCGTCGTCCTCGACGGCAGCGCCCCGCTGGTCTGGCTCGTCCGACCCGATCCGGCACTGACCGCGCTGCACGCCGCCGTCTGGGACGTCCTCGCCGGGGCCGACGGTCACCGCCCGTGGCACGCGCCCGACACGTGGGTGCCGCACCTGAGCCTGGCCCTGCGGTTCCGCAACGCGGACCTGCGGCTGGCTCGTGCCGTCGCCGGTGGGCAGCGACCGACGGGCTACTTCGACGCCGCCCGCAGCTACGACGGCACGGACCGGACGGTGACCCCGCTGACCGGGCGCGGCCGACGACCCGTCCTAGACTGAGGCGGTGAGCGTGGGCGTCGATGGTCGGGGGATGGCCGAGCTGGCGGCCCTGCTGGCCGACGGCACCCGCGCCGGCATGTGCCTGGCCCTGCTCGACGGACGGGCGTGGACCGCCGGTGAGCTGGCCCGGCGCGCCGGCGTCGCCCCGTCGACGGCCAGCGACCACCTCACCCGACTCGTCCGCGGTGGGCTGCTCGTCGAGGAACGGCAGGGCCGGCACCGCTACCTGCGGCTGGCCGGGCCGTCGGTGGCCCAGCTGATCGAGGACCTGGCCGGGCACGCCCCGGCGGCGCCCGCACCGACCGGGTCGCTGCGCGCGGCGACCGCCACCGCCTCCCTGGCGTACGCCCGGACCTGCTACGACCACCTCGCCGGGCGGCTCGGCGTGCTGATGTACGACGCGCTTCTGGCCGAGCGCCGGCTCGACCGGTCCAGCGGGTTGGCGCTGACGCCCGACGGGTGGGCCTGGGCGGCCAGGTTGGGCGTACCAGTGGACGTGCTGCGCGCCGCCCGCCGCCCGGTGGTCCGTGACTGCCTGGACTGGACCGAACGCCGCCCGCACCTGGCCGGAGCGCTCGGCGCGGCGCTCTGCCGCCGCTTCACCGACCTCGGCTGGATCAGCCCGGGCACCGGCCGCGCCGTCCGTCTCACTCTCACCGGCCGCCCTGGCCTGGCCACGGCCCTGGCCATCCCCGAAGACGCCCTCGACCCGCCGGTAGCCTCGCCGCCCACGAGCGGCCGCGCCTGACCGGCAGGTGCAGCCGTTCGCGCACCGAGTCGCGGGACGCGGCCGCGCCGGGGGATCGTTCGGTGCGGGGCGAAAGGTTCGGGCCCTACGGTCGGGCGGTGACCGACAACTGGCCCGTCATCGCGCCCGCCTCCGGGACACCCGAGTGTGGACCGCCCTCGTTCGAACCGGAGCGCGGTTGGACGGTGACCCGGCACGCCGACGTGCGAGCGGCGCTGACCGACCCGGCGTTCCAGGTGCCGGCCGTCGACACCGGTCCGCCCGGCACCCTCGCCTGGTTGCGCGCCACAGTCAGCCGGTTCAGTCCACCGCCGCGGCACGCCGAGCGTCGGGCCGTCGTGGTGGCGGCGCTGATCTCAGTGAACCCGGACGACCTGCGACACGACGCGGCACGGCTGACCGGGGCCGCTCTCGACCGCGCCGGCGACCGTGTCGACGTGATGCGGGAAGTGGCCCGGCCGGTGCCGCTGCGGGCGTTGGCCGATCGCCTCGGTTTCGCTGATCCGGCAGCCGCCGGGACGGCGGTTACGGTCGTCGCGGCGGCGTACCACCCGGGGGTGGACCCGGCGTTGACCGCGCGGGCCGACCGGGCGGTGGCGGCGCTGCTGGCGCTCGCCCCGGACGGTCCGCCGGTGGTACGGGCGAACCTGATCGGTCTGCTGGTCCAGGCGTGCGACGCGACCGCCGGCCTGATCGGCGCCGCTGCCCATCACCTGCTGCCCCCGGCCGCCCCGCGAGCGGCGGCCACGACACCGACCGCCGACCTGCTGGCCGAGGTGCTGCGCCTCGACCCGCCGGTCCGGGCCACCCGACGGGTCACCGTTCACGGGGTACGGCTGGGCGGGCGGGAACTGCCGGCGGGTAGCCCCGTGCTGCTGCGCTTCGACGCGGCCAACCGCGACCCGCAGGCGTTCACCGAACCGGCGATGTTCCAGCCCGGTCGGCCCGGTGCCGGGCTGGTGACCTTCGGGACGGGGGAGCGGGGTTGTCCCGGCGACCGGCACGCCCTGGCGCTGGCCACCGGAGTTCTCGACGTGCTGCGGGCACGCTGCCGGCGCGGCCCGAACCCGTTACGCCACGAGCCGCACCCGACCCTGCGGGTGCCGACAACTCTGGAGGTGAGCGTCCGATGATCGAACGTCGTGCCGCGTTCCACGCCCTGCACCGCCCCGGCCGCCCCCTGCTGTTGCCCAACGCGTGGGACCACGCCTCGGCGGCGGCGCTCGCCGCGCGTGGCTATCCGGCCATCGGCACCACAAGCCTCGGGGTCGCCGCGACCGCCGGCCTCCCCGACGGCGCGGCGGCCACCGCGGCGGAGACCCTCACCCTGGCCCGCCGGCTGGCTCGGCTGCCGGTGCTGCTCAGCGTGGACGTGGAGGCCGGGTTCAGCGACGACCCGGCGGAGGTCGCCGAGTACGTGGCGGAGTTGGCCGGCCTCGGCGTGGTCGGGATCAACCTGGAGGACGGGCGCGCCGATGGCACCCTCGCCGACACCGAGGTCACCGCTGCCAAGGTCGCGGCAGTGAAGGCGGCGGTGCCGGAGCTGTTCGTCAACGCCCGTACCGATACCTGGTGGCTCGGGGTGGACGACCCACTGCCGCAGACCCTCGCTCGCGCTCGTGCCTACCGGGTGGCCGGCGCCGACGGGATATTCGCGCCCGGGACTGTCGACCTGGCCACGCTGCGCGTCCTCACCGAACGGATCGACGCTCCGGTGAACGCGCTCTACCAGCCGGGTGGCCCGGGGCTGGCCGAGTTCGGCGCCGCCGGGGTGGCCCGGGTCAGCACCGGCTCGCTCCTGTTCCGGGCCGCGCTGGGCGCCGCGCTCGCCGCCGCCGACGCCGTCCGCGACGGCGGGCCCACCACACCGGCGGGACTGCCGTCGTACGCCGAGGTGCAGACCCTGGTACCGACGGACGGCGACTGACTGCCGGGTGCGACGTCCACGCTCCGTTAGGGGGGAGATAGGAGAAATGTTCGGTCCGGTCCCGGTCCCGATGATTACGGTGGGTTTCAGGGCGAACCACCCAGTGCCGTGACCGGAGAGAGGGACCCGTCATGCGAGTGCCCAGCCGTAGCCCGGGACAGCAGCCCGGTTCGCCTCCGTCGCCCACCGCCCCGGCCCGCCGCCGACCCTCCGGCGCGAGCCCCCGCCGGGTTCCGGCCCCCGCGCCCGACCTGGCCGCGTACCGGGCCGCCGTCGCCGAACTGCTTGTCGAGGTCGGCGCCCTGGCCGACGCGGCGAGCACCCGGGCCCGGCAGGTGCTCATCGACGAGCGGCTGCGGGAGCCGGCGCTCGCCGCGGTCCTCGATGCCACCCCGCAGGGGCTGATCGGCGCGCGCGAGACGCTGCTGCTGGAGATGGCCCGCTACCAGCCGAACGACCGCACCTCGGCGGGTGACCTCAGCGCGCTGGTCCGGATCTACCTGCTCTCCCGTATCGACGTGCTGTGGTGGCAGGACGCCCCGACCTTCGTCACCGACGACCAGGTCAACGGCAGCGCCGAACTGGTTGACCTGGAGTGGCTGCGCCGCCGCGACCTGCTGCGCTTCCGCTACCAGGAGCAACCCGCCACCACACTCGGCCGGGCCGTGCGCGGGCTGCGTCGCCGGCTGCGCCCCGACGCCACCCCGCGCACCGCCGGGCTGCTGTTCCGCCGCGCCCGGCGCGAGGTGGTGGCGCTGCTCAACGACATCGGACGGGAGTTCACCGCCGTCGCCCCGCCGGCCACCCCGCCGCTGTGGGTGACCAGTCTGGTCCGCAGCACCGAGCATCAATACCGGCTGCGCCGCCTGGGCTACGCGGCGATGTTGCCCAGCGGGCACTGCCTCGGCTACTCGGTCGACGTCGAGCTGGCCTGGTTCGAGCGTTTCGGCGCGCGGGACGCCCTGGCGGAGCTGCTGCTGAGCCGGCAGGAGGCTGGCGAGCTGAACGTCATCGACGAGGGGCAGGCCTGGCACCTGTGTCTCGCGCCCACCGCCCGGCGTCGCCTCCGCCGGGCGTACGAGGCCGAGATGGGGGTCTGAGCCGGTGTGCGGCATCGCGTTGAGCATCGGCCCCGAGGCCGACCCGGCGACCTTCCGGCGGATGCTCGCCGCCCTGGCCCCGCGCGGCGAGGTCACCGAGACCCGGTCCGAGAGCGGGCTGCTCGCCGGCACCCGCCGGCTGCGCGTCGTGGACCGGGACCGGGCGGTGCAGCCGTGGACGTCGACCGACGAGCGGTGGCTGCTCTGCTTCAACGGCGAGATCTTCAACTACCGGGAGTTGCGGGCGCAGCTGACCCGCCTGGGGCAGGCCTTCCGTACGGAGAGCGACACCGAGGTGCTGCTCGCCGCGTTCCAGCAGTGGGGTGAGGCGGCGGTGACCCGGCTGCGTGGTGAGTACGCCTTCGCGGTCGTCGAACGGGCCACCGGCCGGGCGTACCTGGCCCGCGACCCACTCGGGGTCAAGCCGCTGTACTGGTCCCGTCGGCCCGGCTGCCTGCACCTCGCCTCCGAGGTCAAGGCGCTCGTCGGGCACGGCGCCCCGATCGCCGAGGTGCCACCCGGGCACCACGGCTGGGCGGAGGCGGACGGGCACGTACGACTGAGCCCGTACGTCGACCTGCTCACCATCGGTGACGGCCTGCCGGTCATCGACGACCCGGACGAGGCCGCCCTGCTCGTCCGCGCCGCGCTGAGCGACGCCATCCGGATGCGGGTGGAGACCGACCTGACCGTCGGGGTGGTGCTCTCCGGTGGTCTGGACAGCTCGTTGACCCTGCGGCAGGTGCGCGACATCCACCCGGACTGCGTCGCGGTGACCGTCGGCGTGGCGGACAGCCCCGACGTGGCGTACGCCCGGCGGCTCGCCGCCGACCTCGACGTGCCGCACGTGGTGGTCGAGCTGCGTCCGCGTGACATCCGGCTCGCCGATGTCCGCGAGGCCATCCGGATCTCGGAGCTGACCGAGTACGGCGACATCATCAACGCTGTCGTCTCGGTGCCGATCTTCCGGCGGCTCAGCGACCTGGGGATCAAGGTGGTGCTGACCGGTGACGGCTCCGATGAGCTGTTCGGCGGGTATCCGATGTATCACCAGGTCAGCCCGGTGGCGGCCCGCAGGCTGTTCCTGCACCGGATCCGCAACCTGTGCCGCACCGAGTTGCAGCGGGTCGACCGGGCCGCCATGGCACACGGGGTGGAGGCCCGGGTGCCGTTCCTCGACCTCAGCGTGGTGGAGCTTGCGATGCGGCTGCCGGTGGACCTGAAGCTGCGCCACGGGCAGGAGAAGTGGATCGTCCGGCGGGCGTTCGCCGACGTGCTGCCCGACTACATCGTCCGCCGTCCGAAGAACCCGATGTCGTACTCGTCGGGGTTGCACGAGCGGGTCCGGCTGTACAAGCCGCTCTTCGCCCGGCTGCACCGCTCGTTCGGCTACGACCTGCAGGAGCCGGTCCGTCGGGACTTCGACACCGTGCTCAGCCGCTGCGGCAACGACCTGGACCGGGCCATCGCCGACGGCATGACCCGGCCCGACTACACGGTTCTGGAGCACGCCCGCGACCTGGTCGGCGCGGCGAGGTGGAACGCGGCGCCGATGGTCCGTCGGCTGGTCACTCCGCGTCCGGCCCGGCACTGACGGCCGCCCCGCACGCCACGCTTGACTCTGACACGGTGTCAGGGACGAGTGTGAGGGGACCATGTTCACCATCGGAGACTTCGCCAGACTCGGCCGGGTGTCGGTGCGGATGCTGCGCCACTACGACAGCATCGGCCTGCTGCGCCCCGCCAGCGTCGACCCGCACACCAGTTACCGCTTCTACCGCGCCGACCAGCTGCGTCGGCTCAACCGGGTGATCGCCCTCAAGGAGCTGGGCCTCACCCTGGAACAGGTGCGCGCGATCGTCGACGACGCCGTCGACGTGGCCGAGCTGCGCGGCATGCTGCGGCTGCGCCGCAGCCAGCTGGCGGAGCAGTTGGCCTCCGACACGGCCCGGTTGGCTGCCGTGGAGGCGAGGCTCCGAATGATCGAGTCGGAGGGTCGGATGACCACCCAGGACGTCGTACTCAAGGAGATCGCACCGGTCCGCGTCGCGGAGCTGACCGCCGTCGCGGCCAGCTACCAGGGCGAGGACATCGGACCGGTGATCCAACCGCTCTACCCCGAGCTGTTCCGGCGGTTGTCGGCCGCTGGCGTCAACCCGACCGGGCCCGCCATCGCCTGGTACGAGCCCGCCGACGCGGGCGGCGACGCTGTCGTCGTTCACGCCGGAGTGCTCGTCGACGCCGAGCCGGCCGCGGCTCCCGACGTCGTGGTGCGCGACCTGCCGGAGCTGCGCAGCGCGGCGACCATCATCCATCACGGTGCGATGGACGACGTCGCGCCGAGCATGCAGGCGCTCGCCCGGTGGATCGAGGAGAACGGCTTCCGCACCGACGGTTTCGCCCGGGAGGTCTACCTGGACTACTGCGCGGACACCCCGGAGAAGGGCGTCACCGAGCTTCAGGTCGCCGTGCACCGGGACTGAGCCGGCCGCCGTGCCGCCGATCGGGCACTAGGTCACCAGCAGCAGCGCGCCGACCGCGCCGAGCGTGCCGGTGACCGCGAGCACGGTGCTCGTCAGCACGAACCGGGTCACCGGGACCGCCACCCCGGCGGCCCGGCACCGCTCGAACCAGAGCAGGGTGGCAAGCGACGCCCAGGGGGCGGCCAGTGGGCCGACGTTGGTGCCGATCAGCAGGGCCAGCAGGCGGGTGTGGTCACCGGTCGGCAGCACCGACTCGCCGGCCAGGTAGGCGGGCAGGTTGTTCACCGCGTTGGCCAGCAGCGCTCCGGTGCCACCGGCGCGCAGGGCGCCCAACGCGCCACCGTCGGTGCCGAGCAGCGTGCCGACCAGGTCGTCCAGCCCGTGCCGACCGAGGGTCTGCACCACGAGGAACAGGCCGGTGACGAAGAGCAGCAGGCGCACCGGCACCAGCCCCGGGCGCAGCGTGGCGGGGGAGCGGACGACGAACCCGACCAGCACCAGCGCCAGCGCGACGGTGGAGGCGAGACCGATCTCCACGCCGGCGAGGATCCCGGCGATGAAGAGCAGGCAGCCGGCGAGGGCGGTGCGGTGCAGCACCGGGTCGGGTGGCATGTGCGGGGCCGGCGGGACGAAGCGCCCGCCGGTCGGTTGGTCCCGTCGCCACCAGGTAAACCAGAGCAGCGCCATGGTGACCGCCACCGCCGCGAGCTGCGGCAGGGCCACTCGGGCCGCGTACGCCAGGGGCGCCAGCCCGACCCGGTCGGCGGCGAGCAGGTTGGTCAGGTTGGAGACCGGCAGCAGCAGGCTGGCGGTGTTCGCCAGCCAGACCGTGGTGACGGCGAGCGGGGCGGCCGGGATCCGCAGGTTCCGGGCCAGCGCGAGCAGGACCGGGGTGAGCAGCACTGCTGCGGTGTCGAGGTTGAGCACGAGGGTGGTCAGCGTGGCGAGGCCGCCGCAGAGCAGGAACAGCGCCGCCCACATCCCCCGGGAGGCGATGGCCAGTCGGCTGGCCAGGCCGTCGAACACACCGGCCACGGCGGTCAACTCGGCGAGCACGATCACGGTGCCGAGGAAGAGCAGCAGCGGCAGGATCCGGTGCAGTGTGGCGGTGGTCTCCGCGCGGGGAATGAGCCCGCTCAGCGCGCAGGCCGCACCGACCACGGCGAGGACGACCGCCACCAGGTCCAGCGGGTGGGACCGCCAGCGGGTGGTCGGCTCGGGTGGGGCGGGCGGTGCGACGGCGGCAAGCTTCACGTCTGACCACGTTGACACGGTGGCGGGTCTGCCGCCCGCGCTGGCGCCGTCAGGGTGACCAGCCCCACCAGCGCGGGCTGACGGGCGGACCTGCCCGAACAGGGCCGGGCCCGGCCCCCGGAGATCGGGGACCGGGCCCGGTCGCGTGCGCGGCGCCTACCAGCCCAGGTAGCTGGGCTGGGTCTGCACATTGAGCTCCGGGTAGCGGGTCAGCTTGGCCGACCAGGTACGCCAGTCGTTCAGCTCCAGGACGTCCAGGCCCTTCACCATGTCGTTGGAGTAGATGTGGCCGTTGTAGTAGTACGCGGACCAGGTGCCACCGCCGACGAACGTGTCGGCCGAGAGCGGGCCGCGCTCCCAGAAGGCGATCTCCTTCGGGTTGGCCGAGTCGGTGAAGTCGAACACCGAGATGCCACCCTGGTACCACGCCTGGACCATGATGTCCTTGCCGAGCACCGGGATCAGCGAGCCGTTGTGCGCCACGCAGTTCTCGGTGTCGGCGTTCGCCCGGGGGATCTTGTAGTAGCTACGGAAGGTCATCGTCCGGGCGTTGCCACGGCCGGCGATGTCGTAGATGGCGTCCGCGCCCCGGTTCGGGCCGACGGTCTCGTTACAGGTCGCCGCCCCGCCACCACCCAGCTCGTCGGTGAAGATCACCTTGGTGCCGGAGTTGTTGAAGGTGGCCGAGTGCCAGAACGCGAAGTTGACCTCGTCCCGGACCCGGTTGATGACCCGGGGCGCCTCGCGGTCCTTGATGTCGAGCAGGATGCCGTCACCCATGCAGGCGCCGGCGGCCAGGTCCTTCGACGGGTAGGCGGTGATGTCGTGGCAACCGGTGGTCGCCGAGCCGGTCTGGCTGCCGGGGAAGCCACCGTCCGGGAAGAGGTTCGGCGTCGCGACCACGGCCGCGTCGGTCGGCTTCTTCACCGGTACCTTGATGATGGAGATGGAGTCGTGCGGCGGCTGGCAGTCCGGGAATTCGGCCCGCGGGCTGTACGACGAGACGTACAGGTAGACGGCCTTGCGGTCCTTGCCCGGCACCAGGGTGTGGGTGTGTGAGCCGCAGGCCGTCTCGACGGACTTGATGTAGCGCGGGTTGGCCTTGTCCTTGATGTCGAAGACCTTGATGCCCTCCCACGAGCCCTTCACGTCGGCTCCCTGCGTGGTGCTGTTGCAGGAGTCGTCGCTGCGGGACGAGTCGGTGGAGAGGAAGAGCAGGTCACCGTGGATGGAGATGTCGTTCTGCGACCCCGGGCAGAGCACCCGGGCCTTGACCGTCGGGGCGCTGGGCCGCGAGATGTCGTAGATGACGAAGCCGTTGTAGTTGCCGGCGAACGCGTACTTGCCCTGGAAGGCGATGTCGCTGTTTGTCGCGTCCAGTGGGGCGACCTTGGGCACGTTGGCGATCTGGCGCAGGTTGGGGCTGCTCACGATCTCGTCGACGCCGGGGATCGTGTTGGTGAGCGCGGGGGCGGGAGCCGCCTGCGGCACCGTCTGGGCGTTGCTCGCCGGGGCGGCGAGAGCGCTGGCGACGAGGAGGCCGGTTGTGGCGAGCGCCACGACACGCAGTTGGCGTAACCGTGGCTTGTGGAGTCTGATCATCGGCGGGGCCCTTCGCAAGGGGGAGACGATGGTTGACACGTTACCGTCCGACGAAGAACGTCGATGTGAGCTGGATCACATGAAAGTAGGTTCTTCAATGGATAGCATCGCGATGACCTCGACTGCAGGGAGTGGCCCATGACCAACCGGCGCGCACGCACCCTGACGATCGTCACACTGGCTCTCGCGTTGCCGCTGGTGGTGTTCATGATGATCCGCCTCGACGGCCACACCGGCACGGACGCCGCGCGGCCGGTCTCCGCGCCCGCCACCTCCGCCGTGCCGCCGACGGCCAGCCCCATCCCCACCGACCTGACCGTCATCGCGCCCGGCCGCCCGGGCGAGACGGCGGCCACCCGCCCGGCGCACGAGGTCCGCGACGTCGGCCCCGCCCCGCACAACTCGCTGGACGTCTGGTTCGTCCGGATGATGATCCCGCACCACGCGCAGGCCCTGGCGATGGCGGAACTCGCCCCCGACCGGGCCGCCGACCCCGACGTCCGGGCCATCGCCGAGCGCATCCGGGCCAGCCAGGGTCCGGAGATGGGCATGATGCGCGGCTGGCTGCAGACCCGTGGCCTCCCGGCGGAGATGCAGGGGCACGACCACGGCACCATGCGCGGCATGCAGTCGCCCGAGGCGATGCGGCAGCTCGCCGCGGTCCGTGGCGCGGACTTCGACCGGCTCTTCGTCCGGATGATGACCGAGCACCACCAGGGCGCCATCGAGCTGGCCACCCAACTGCTCACTGTCGGCTCCGACCTGACGCTCAACGAGTTCGCCAACTCCGTCGCCACCGAGCAGACCGTCGAGATCGACCGGATGCGCGAAATCCTCGACTCCTGAGCCCGGGCGCGGGGCGCGAGGGCCGGGCGTCCCGGCACGTACGCTGGGTGACCGTGACACGCACCCTGTTCGGCCGCCCGCTGCGCGGCGTCGCCTTCGACGTGGCCGTCGCCGCGCTGGTGGTGCTCGTCTCCCTGGCCGCGGCGGTGAACAAGCCGGGCGGTTGGGCTGCCACGGCGGTCGGCGTGGGGATGGCGGTGGCGCTGCTGTTCCGCCGCACCCACCCGGGCGCGGTGACGGTGGCGGTCGCGGTGCTCGCCCTGATCCAGGTGATCGCCCGGTGGGGTCCGCTCGTCTACGACGTGGCCGTCCTGATCGCGCTCTACAGCGTGGTGAAGTACGGTCGGCGGCTGCGCGACGGCGTCCTGGCCGGCGCGGTCGCGGCCGTCGGCGTGCTGCTGGCCGCCGCGCAGACCCCAAACGTCATCCAGTGGTGGGCGACCGCGCTGTGGTACGCGCTGGTCACCGGGGCGGTGTGGTTGGTCGCGCTGAACGTGCGCACCCGCCGGCTCTACGTGCTCAGCCTGGAGGAACGGGCCGCCACCCTGGAACGTGAGCGGGAGGCCGAGTCCCGGGCGGCGGTCGCCGAGGAGCGCACCCGGATCGCCCGTGAGCTGCACGACGTGGTCGCCCACAGCATGGCCGTCATGATCGTTCAGGCGGACGGGGCCCGGTTCATGCTCGATCGTGACCCCGCCCAGGCGCGTACCGCGGTGAAAGTGGTCGCGGACACCGGCCGGCAGGCGCTGGAGGAGATGCGCCGGCTCGTCGGCGTCCTGCGCGACGCCGGCCCGGCCAGCACGGACGGGGCCGACGGGCTGGCGGTGGCGGCCGACCCCGAGCACCGACGCCTCGCCCTGGCCGAGCTGCCCGACCTGCTGGCCCGGTTCGACGACGCCGGGCTGCACGTCCGCAGCACCGCCACCGGTACGCCACCGGCCCTGCCGCCGGGCCTGGAGCTGACCGTCTACCGGGTGGTGCAGGAGGCGCTGACCAACGCCCTCAAGCACGCCGGCGTCGGTGCGAGCGTCGAGGTCGTCCTGTCGTACACCGCCGAGGCCGTCGTGGTCCGGGTGGTCGACGACGGTCGCGGCCGTCCGCTGGTCAGCCCGGCGCCGCCCGGCGGTCACGGCCTGCTGGGCATGCGGGAGCGGGTGACGGTGTACGACGGCAACCTCACCGCCGGTCCCCAGCCGACCGGGGGCTGGCAGGTCGAGGTCCGGCTGCCGCTACCGTCAGAGCCGGCAACGGAGGTGATCGCGGCATGACGGTCCGGGTAGTGATCGTGGACGACCAGGCGCTGGTCCGCGCCGGGTTCCGGATGGTGTTGGACTCCCAGCCCGATCTGGAGGTCGTCGCGGAGGCGATCGACGGCGCGGACGCCCTGCGGGTGCTGGCCCGCACCGAGGCCGACGTCGTCGTGATGGACATCCGGATGCCCACGATGGACGGGGTGGAGGCGACCCGTCGGCTCTGTGCCGAACGGCCGGCGGGTGGCCCTCGGGTGCTGGTGCTGACCACCTTCGACACCGAGGCGGACGCGTTCGCGGCGCTGCAGGCCGGGGCGAGTGGCTTCCTGCTCAAGAACGTCCCGCCGGAGGAGCTGCTGGCCGCGATCCGGGTGGTGGCCCAGGGCGACTCGGTGGTGGCTCCGTCGATCACCCGGCGCCTGCTGGACCGGTTCGCCGGGCAGCTCGGCGCCGCCCCGAGCGCCGACCCTCGACTCGCGCAGCTCACCGAACGGGAACGGGAGGTGCTGCTGCTGGTCGCCCAGGGGCTGTCCAACGCGGAGATCGCCGCCCGGGTGCACGTGGCCGAGGCGACGGTGAAGACCCACGTCGGGCGGATCCTGGCGAAGCTCCAGCTGCGCGACCGGGTCCAGGCGGTGGTCCTGGCATACGAGAGCGGGCTGGTCACGCCCGGCGGATGACCCCGCGTACGACCTGGGTCGTAGCGGCCGGCGGGCGCACCGCGACCCGGGGCGCATGCAGGTCGAGCGCGCAGGTGGAGATCGACAGACCGGTCCCGGCCATAGCGTCGGTGGGGTCCGATCCGCCACCTGCACCGGGAGCCCCGCATGATCCGCCTGACCCTGCGCTCGTTGCGTGCCGAGGCGCTGCGCATGCTGCTCTCGGCGCTCGCCGTCGTGCTCGGCGTCGCGTTCGTCGCCGGCACGATGATCTTCGTCGACGGGATGCGGGCCGGGGCGTACCAGCGGGCCGGCACCTTCGACCGCCACACCGACCTGGGGGTCTACTCGGCCAGCCGCGAGGTGCTGCCCCCGTCCCTGGTCGAGCGGGTGCGGACGGTCGACGGGGTGGCCGCCGCCGCCGGTGAGCTGACCAACACCGCCGGGATCGTCGGTGCCGACGGTCGGCCGGTGCTCGGCTTCACCATGCTCGTCGCCATCCCCACCGAGGACGCGCTGCGCTCGTACGACGTGGTGGCCGGCCGGTTGCCCGACCGGGCCGGGGAGGTGGTGCTCGACGCGCCGACGGCGGCCGAGCAGGGCTTCGGGCTCGGCGCGGCGGTCCGGATCGGCGCCACCGGCGGGGCGGCCCGCCCGTTCACACTGGTCGGTACCGTCGACGTGGCCGGCACCGCCCGCGACGTCGGCGGTCCGTTCGTCGGCCTGGTCGGGCCGGACGCGTTGGCCCTCAGCGGCGAGCGGGGCTACGGCCGGATCATGGTGGCGGCCCGACCGGGCGCCGACGTCGCGGCGCTGACCGAGCGGGTCCGCGCCGTGGCCGGCGCCGACGCCACAGTGAAGAGTCGGCAGCAGATCCTCGACGAGGCAGTGGAGGATGCGGTCCGCAACGTGGACCAGTTCCGCATGCTGCTGTTGATCTTCGTGGGGGTCGCGATCGTGGTGGCCGGCTTCGTGATCGCCAACACCTTCGCGATCGTGCTGGCCCAGCGCACCCGACGGACCGCGCTGCTGCGCCTGATCGGCGCCACCCGGGGACAGGTCTTCCGGTCCGCACTGCTGGAGTCGGCCGTGTTGGGGCTGGTCGCGTCCGCGCTCGGGGTGCTGCTCGGGGTGACCCTTGCCGGCGGGATGCGGCTGCTGCTGTCCCGACTGGACGTGCCGGTCACCGGTGACCTCACAGTGACGAGTTCGACGGTGCTGACCGGCCTGCTACTGGGCACCGGGCTCACCGTGTGCGCCGCCCTGCTGCCGGCCTGGAGGGGGACGCGGGTCGCCCCGGTGGCCGCGCTCACCGACGCCGCGGTGCAGCCCAGCCTGGGTGCGGGTCGGGTGCGGCTGAGCATCGGCGCTGTGGTGCTCGCCGTGGGTGTCGCCGCGCTGGGCGGCGCCGCCAGCGCCGGCCAGCTGCTGCTGGTGGCGGTCGGTGGGGTATTCACCTTCTTCGGGATCGTGCTGTTCGGGCCGGTGCTCGTCCCGGCGCTGGCCCGGCTGTTCGGCTGGCCGGTACGACGCCTGCTCGGCGCCACCGGTGAGCTGGCGGTCGCCAACACGGTGCGCAACCCTCGGCGGGTCGCCGCGACGGCCACCGCACTGGTGATCGGGATCGGACTGGTCTCGGCGTTCATGGTAGGAGCGCGCAGCACCAAGGACGGCATCGAACGCAGCGTGGACGCCCAGATCGGGACCGACTTCGTGGTCAGCGGAATCGGTCAGGACCTGCCGGCCGCGCTCGTCGGTGAACTCGCCTCCCGCCCCGAGTTGGGCGTGGTGCACGAGCAGCGCAGCACTGTCGTCGACGGCGTCGAGATCCGCGCGGCCCACCCGGCGCTCGTCGGCCGGACGCTGAGCGGGGTGCTGGCCGGCGACGCCGAGCGGGTCGGGCCCGGGCAGGTGCTGGTGCACCGTGAGCTGGCCCGTGCGCGCGGCTGGCAGGTCGGCTCGCCGGTGACCGTCCGGGGGAAGCCGTTCCGGGTGGCCGCCGTGGTCACCGACGACACCTCCGGCCGCGGGGCGCCCACAGGTCACGTCATCGACCTGTCCGACCAGGACTTCGCCACGCTCTTCCCCGCCCAGCGGGGCTACCTCGCCGAGATCGACCCCGCCGTCGGGGTGAACCCCGAGCGGGCCCGCGACGCGATCGTCACGGTCCTCGGCCGCTACCCGACGGTGAACCTGATGGACCAGGGCGCGTACAAGAAGATGCTCACCGGCACCGTGGACATGCTGCTCGCGTTCGTCACCGCGCTGCTCGGCCTGGCCGTGGTGATCGCCCTGGTCGGCGTGGCGAACACCCTGAGCCTGTCGGTGGTCGAACGGACCAGGGAGAACGCCGTGCTGCGGGCGGTCGGGCTCACCCGAGGGCGGATGCGGGCGGTGCTCGCCGTCGAGGCGGTGCTGATGGCGCTGGTCGGTGCGGTGCTCGGGATCGGGCTCGGCACCGGAGTCAGCGCGTCCACGATGGCCCTGCTGGACCGCCTCCTCGGCGGCGACTTCCACGTGGTGCTGCCGCTGGGCCAGCTCGGGTTGATCCTCGGCGTCGCGGTGCTGGCCGCCCTGCTCGCCTCGGTGCTGCCGGCCCGCCGGGCGCTGTCCCGCCCGGTCGTCGAGGCGCTCGCCGACCAGTGAGCCGGTCGCGCTCTGGACCGGCCGGGTCTCGCCCCGGCCACCGGACGGACATCCGCCGGCCGGCCCCGCCATCTTCCCCGGCGGCGGGACCGGCCAGCGGTGCCGGGTCTACAGGCGCTCGACCATCGGGCCGACGCACCGGTTACGGGTGTCGAAGACGTACCGGGCGTGCTTGACCACGAGGTCGTAGTCGAAGGTGTCATGGTCGGTGACCACCACCACCGCGTCGGCCGCGCGCACCTCCCGCTCGGTGAGCCCCACCACGGTGATGCCGGCGGGGATCTGGTGCGCCTCGGCGTACGGCTCGACGGCGTGCACCTCGGCGCCGAGGGCCTGCAACCGGCGCGCCACGTCGACAGCGGGGGAGTCGCGCATGTCGCCGGTGTTCTTCTTGTACGCCAGACCGAGCAGCAGGAGTCGGGCGCCGCTGACGGCCCGACTGTCCCGGTTCAGCCCCGCCATGATCCGCTGCGCGACGTGTTCGGGCATCTCGTGGTTGACGTCGTTGGCCAGCTCGATGAACCGGAACTGCCGTCCGAGGCGGCGTTTGACCTGCCACGACAGATAGCACGGGTCGATCGGCAGGCAGTGACCGCCGACGCCGGGGCCGGGCCGGAACGGCAGGAAGCCGAACGGTTTGGTCGAGGCGGCGTCGATCGCCTGCCAGACGTCGATGTCGAGGTGGTGCGAGAGCATGGTCAGCTCGTTGATCAGCGCGATGTTGACCTGGCGGAAGGTGTTCTCGATCAGCTTGGTCAACTCGGCGACGCGGGTGGATTCCACAGGTACGGTGCGTTCCACGAGGCGCTGGTAGAACTCGTCCACCCGGGCCAGCGACGCCGGGTCCACGCCGGAGACCACCTTCGGGGTGTTCTCCAGCCGCCAGGTCGGGTTGCCCGGGTCGATCCGCTCCGGGCTGTAACCGAGGTGGAAGTCGCCGGGGCTGGTCAGCCCGCTGGCCGACTCCAACAGCGGGCGCAGCAACTCCTCGGTGGTGCCCGGGTAGGTGGTCGATTCCAGGATCACCGTGCAGCCCGGGCGGACGTACGGGCCGATACCGATGCCGGCCTGCTCGACGAAGCTCAGGTCCGGGGTGCCGTCGCGCAGCGGGGTCGGCACCGTGATGACGCAGATGTCGAACCCGTCGGCGTCGGTGTACTCGGTGCTGGGGTGGTAGCGGCCGGTGCCCAACGCCCGGCCCAGCCGATCGACCGGGATGTCCTCGACGAACGACTCGCCGGAGGCGAGACGCTTCACCCGGTCGGCGTCGACGTCGAGACCGACCACGTCGAGCCCCGCCTCGACGGCCCGCATCGCCAGTGGCAGCCCGACATACCCCTGACCGATGACGACCAGCTTTTCAGCGCTCACCCAGGCTCCCGCAGCAGATGGTGTAAATGGCCTGCTGAGAGCCTAGAGGCGTCTTCGGCGACGTAAGTCCGTTTTGGGGATATCGGTGCTGGTGGGACGGCCGGGGTCGGCCACAGCGGGCGGCTCAGCCGCCCACCGGCACCTCCGGATCGACAGGCGCACTGGACGTGGGGGCTGGATCGGACGGCGGCGCGCCGGTCGTCGGCGGCGCACCCGTCGTGGGTGCCGCGCTGGTCGGCGGGGCCGTGGTGACGCCCGCTGTCGGCGTCGGCGGGCCGACCGTCTGGCTGGGTTGCAGGCTCGGCGTGGCGGAGACCGAGGCCGACGGAGCGTTGCCGGGGACGTGCGTCCGGTCTGGCCGGCCCGGGCCGACGCTTGTGATCTGCTCGTTCGCCGCAGGCAGGTCGACGGGGCCGCTCGGCGCCACCGTCGGCGAGGTGGTCGGCAGGTGGACCGCCGGGTCCTCGCCGGCGTTGCGCGCCGCGGCCAGTGCCGCGCCGAGCCCGACCAGCGCGACAAGCACTGCCGCAGCCGCGCCGACCAGCGGACCCCGACGTCGTTGGGCCCGCGACCCGCTCGCCACCGCCGCGCCCGCCGGCACGTCCGTGCGGGTGCCCGGACCACCGTCGCGCAGCGCGACCGGCGTGGCCATCGCCGTCGGCGGCTCGCCGCCGGTGACCGCCGTCCGGGCGGCCTCGGCCATCGCCGCTCCGCTGGTGAACCGCTCCAGCGGATCCTTGGCCAGGGCCCGCGACACCAGGGCGCGGACCGCCTCCGGAATGTCGTGCGGCAGCTCCGGCGGCTCGTCGTCCAGGTGCCGCACGGCGACCTGGAGGGGGTTGTCTCCGGTGAACGGCGGACTGCCGGTGAGGCAGCAGTAGGTGACCGCGCCCAGGGCGTAGATGTCGGTGGCGCCGCTGACCGGCCGGCCGGCGGCCTGCTCGGGAGCCATGTAGAGGGCGGTGCCCGGCACCGCGTTGGTGCTGGTGATGCTGGTGATGTCGGTCGATCGGGCCACGCCGAAGTCCACCAGGACGACAGTGCCGTCCTCCTGCACCAGCAGGTTGCTGGGCTTGACGTCGCGGTGCACGATGCCGCCGCGGTGCGCCGCGTTGAGCGCTGCGGCCGCCTGCGCCACGATCGACATCGTCTCGGCCACGTCGAGTCGCCCGGCCGCCTCGATCCGCTTGGACAGCGGCTCACCGGCGACGAACTCCATGACGAGGTAGTCCGCCCGGCCGCCGTCGGGGAGGTCGTCCTCGCCGCAGTCGAAGACCTGCACGATGCCGGGGTGCCGCAACGCCGCCATGATCCGGGCCTCAGCGCGGAACCGGGCGATGAAGTCGGGATCGGAGACCAACGCCGGCAGCAGAACCTTGACCGCGACCTGCCGGCCGAGGATCAGGTCGGAGGCGCGCCAAACGTCGCCCATGCCGCCCGTGGCGACACGTTCGTCCAAGCGGTAGCGACCGCTGAGCACGACCTCCGATGACAACACGGCATTACCGTACCCAGAGTGGCGCGGGCCGGCGCGCCGCGGCAGGGCCGCCGGGCGGCCGGTTCAGCGGGGCTGATCCGGCCTGACCTGTGTGGAGGCTCGGTTCCGGTGACGCTGCGGATGTGTGGTGTCACGAAAAGCGATAATTTTCGTCGTCGGGGTCCTCGGTGAAGGCAAGTACCCGCGTCCAGGCGCGATTGGCGTCTCCTGCTCACGTGCCGTTACGGCAACGCGCCGTGCCACAGGGTTGATAATTGTCACCCTTCCGTGACGCGACGCCGGGTTGTCGCGTCGTGAGCCCCCTTCTAGCCTTGGCCCGGCTCGGGCCCGGCCGGCCACCTCGGCGGCACCGCCCCGATCGACCACCCTGGTGTTGGCCCCGTAGACGCCGCCGTGACAATCATGGTCGCGGGCACAATCAGAGCGGCGGAGGGCGGTGCGGGTGCTGATCGGACGGACGGCTCGTACCGCGTGGCGGGCCCCAGCGCGGCGGGTCGGGCCGGCATGCCCCGGGCGATGCGTGGGCCGCGAATGACCGCCGACCTGTCGGAGGTGGTGAGCGCCGCGCAGGCGGGAGACGAGGAGGCGTTCCGCTTCCTCTACCGCAGCCTCCAGCCCGGGCTGATGCGGTATCTGACCGCGCTCGTCGGGGCCGACGCCGAGGACGTCGCCTCCGAGACCTGGCTCCAGATCTCCCGCGATCTGCCCGGCTTCACCGGGGGCGAGTTCCGGGCCTGGGCGGTCACCATCGCCCGTAACCGTGCGATGGACCACCTGCGCCGGATGCGCCGCCGCCCCTCGCTCCCGGTTCCGGTGCAGGCGCTCGTCGATCTGGCCAGCGACGCGGACACCGCCGAGCGAGCCAGCGAGACGATCGGCACCGAGACCGCCCTCGCGCTGATCGCAACCCTGCCGCCCCGGGAGGCCGAGGCGGTCCTGCTGCGGGCCGTGATCGGGATGGACGCGGGATCCGCCGGCCGAGTGCTGGGTCGCCGGGCCGGCGCCGTCCGGACCGCCGCACACCGAGGCCTACGCCGGCTCGCGGTCCTGCTGGAGCGGCAGAGCCCGGCCGGGCCGCCGGTCGGGGTCGAGGGGGTGCCGCCGCCGCGCACCGGGAGCGGCCCGGCCCTGCGAGCCCCGCACGCCGAACCGGCGGACGGCTGACGTGAAGGGACTCCCGATGAACCCGTTCCGGCGGGCTGACCACGCCGAGACCGAGCGGCTGCTCGACTCGGCCCACGCCCGGGTGGACACCACTGTCGATCAGGACCGCTCCGCCACGCCCACGGAAGCGGATGCGACATCACCTGAGGTGCACCTGAACGCCTCGAACGTGCCGTCGGCCGAACCGTTGGCCGCGTTGCTCGCCGCGGCGGCCGGCCCCGTCCGCCCAGGCGAGTTGGCCGGCGAGGAGGCCGCGCTGGCCGCGTTCCGGGCCGCCCGGGCCGACCCGGCGCCGGCCGTGCCGCAGCGGCCACGCCGTCGCCGGGTGACCACCGGCGCGGTGGCTTGGGTCGGCGCGGTGGCAGCCACCGCCACCGCCGGGGCCGCCTTCGCCGCGGTCACCCGGGACCGAGCGCCGGACCCGGTCGTCCCGGCGCCGTCGCGCCCGTCACCCTCGCCGCACCAGGGCGAATCCCACTCGGCCGAGCCCGGTCGGTCGGTGGCCCCCGGCACCCCGTCGCCGGCCGCGCCGTCGTCGGTCACCGCCACACCATCGGCCCCTGCCGGCCAGTTGCGCGGACTGTGCCGCGCGTGGCAGGCGAAGAAGCCCGACCAGCGGGAGAGGGCGCTGGGCGCAACGACCTTCAAGCGGCTGGTGGCCGCCGCCGGCGGCCCCGCCGAGGTCGAGGCGTACTGCCAGCGGCTGGTGCCCGAGACGAACCCGACCGGATCGGTGAAGGTCACGCCCTCCGAGTCGGCGAAGGTCAAGCCGTCCCCGTCGGCGAAGGGGCCGCCGTCACCGCCGCGACAGGGCCACCCCGCCGACGGCTGAGGGGCGCGCCGGGCGCAGCGGATTGTTCCGCCGTGCACCGGAAATTCGTCTGTTAGACAGGGTTGGTGGCGCCGCGCTCGCCCCGACGGTGTCGGTGGGTGGGTTTACGGTGGCACAGTGTGCCGGACCCGGCGCACGGAGAGGGGGCTTGACCCTTGGTGACGTCACCCGACCTGGACCGCAGCGCCATCCTGCGCGAGTCCGCAGCCGCAGTCCGACACCTCGCCCGGATCTGCTTCAAGACCGGCCCACCCACCCACACCGGCGTCGAACTGGAATGGACCGTGCACGACGCCGCCGATCCCGCCCGCCCCGTCGACGCGACGCGGCTGCGGGCGGCGCTGGGGCGGCACAGCCCCGCCACGCTGGATGCCGCCAGCCCGGCCGAGCCGCTGCGACACGGCGGCATGGTCACCCTGGAGCCGGGTGGCCAGTTGGAGATCTCCACCCCGCCCCGCCCCTCGGTCGCCGCGTTGATCCGCGCCACCGAGGCCGACATCGCCCAGGTCACCGGCCTGCTGGCCGCCGCCGGGCTGACCGTCGGCCGCAGCGGCATCGACCCCCACCGAAGGCCCCGCCCGGTGGTGGAAACCCCCCGCTACCGTGCGATGCGCGGGGCCTTCGACCGCCGTGGCCCAGCCGGCCGCACGATGATGTACAGCACCGCCGGCCTGCAGATCTGCCTCGACGCCGGTGAGCCGGACCAGGTCGCCGACCGCTGGGCCGCGGCGCACGCGGTCGGGCCGGCGTTGCTCGCGGCTTTCGCCTCCGCCACTCGACACGCCGGACGGCCCACCGGTTGGGCTTCCGCCCGGATGGCCGCCTGGCTGGCCATCGACCCGTCCCGGACCCGCCCGGTCTGGTCGCCCGCCCGCGCCGCTGACGATCCGACCGACGCCTGGATCAGCTACGTGCTCGCCGCGCCGCTGCTCTGTCTGCGCCGGCACAACGCCGACTGGACCGCGCCACCCGGCGTGACCTTCGCCGACTGGCTCGACGGCGCGCTGCCACAACCGCCCACCACCGATGACCTCGACTACCACGTCAGCACGCTCTTTCCGCCGGTGCGCCCGCGCGGCTACCTGGAGCTGCGCTACCTGGACGCCCAACCCGACCGGGACTGGCGGCTGCCGTTGGCGGTGCTGACCGCCCTGTTCAGTGACCCGGGCACCGTGCGCGAGGCGTACACGATCGCCACGCCCGTGGCGGACCGCTGGTCGACCGCGGCCCGGCACGGCCTGGCCGACCCGGCGCTGGCCGCCGCCGCGGCGGCCCTGCTCGACCTGGCCCTGACCGCCCTACCCCGACTGGAGCTGCCGGCCGGCACCCACGACGAGATCCAACGAGGTGTACGCCGGCGGCTGGCCGCCGCAGAGAGGAGAGACCAGTGAGCGCGAGGAGTGAGCCGGGGTTGCGAGCCTCGCAGTCGCGAACGGAAGGCAGCTCAGTGAGCGCGAGGAGTGAGCCGGGGTTGCGAGCCCAGCAGTCGGGTCGGGTCGATGGGGAGCGGTTGCGCGACCGGATCGCGGTGGAGTTGGCGCGGGCCCGCGCTCGCACCACGTTGTTGACCGAGGTGGTCGACGACGCCGACCTGACGCGCCAGCACTCGCCGCTGATGTCGCCGCTGGTCTGGGATCTTGCCCACGTCGGTAATCAGGAGGAGCTCTGGTTGGTCCGGGACGTCGGGGGCCGGGAGCCGGTCCGGCATGACATCGACGACCTGTACGACGCGTTCAAGCAGCCGCGGCGGGACCGCCCGGCGTTGCCCCTGTTGCCGCCCGCGGAGGCGCGCGCCTACCTGGCGACTGTTCGGGACAAGGTGCACGACCTGCTCGACGCGGTGGCCTTCACCGAGCGCCCGTTGGTCGCCGACGGTTTCGCCTTCGGCATGATCGTGCAGCACGAGCAGCAGCACGACGAGACCATGCTCGCCACCCACCAGCTGCGCTCGGGGCCGGCGGTGCTGCACGCCCCGGCGCCGCCCGAGCCGTCGGCCCGGGTCGGCGCGGAAGTGCTGGTGCCGGCCGGTGAGTTCATCATGGGCACCGACACCGATCCGTGGGCGTTGGACAACGAACGTCCGGCGCACCGGGTCGACCTTCCGGCGTACGTCATCGACGCCGCCCCGGTGACGAACGGCCAGTACGCGGCCTTCATCGCCGACGGCGGCTACACCGAGCAGCGCTGGTGGAGCCCGGCCGGCTGGGAGCACCGGGTTCGGGAGCAGCTCAGCGCGCCGATGCACTGGCGTCGGGACGGCGACGACTGGTCGTGTCGGCGCTTCGGCCAGTGGGCGCTGGTCCGGGCCGACGAGCCGGTGGTGCATGTGTGCTGGTACGAGGCGCAGGCGTACGCGGCGTGGGCCGGCAAGCGGCTGCCGACCGAGGCGGAGTGGGAGAAGGCGGCCCGGTGGGATCCGGCGACCGGTCGGTCGCGCCGCTACCCCTGGGGGGACGACGATCCGACCGAGGAGCACGCCAACCTCGATCAGCGTCATCTGCGGCCGGCGCCGGTGGGCGCGTACCCGGCCGGCGCCTCGCCGTTGGGTGTGCACCAGCTCATCGGCGACGTCTGGGAGTGGACCTCGACGGCGTTCGACGGGCATCCGGGGTTCGCCGCGTTCCCCTACCGCGAATACTCGGAGGTGTTCTTCGGCGGCGACTACCGGGTGCTGCGCGGTGGTTCGTTCGGCACCGACCGTTCTGCCTGTCGGGGGACCTTCCGTAACTGGGACTATCCGATTCGCCGGCAGATCTTCAGCGGTTTCCGCTGCGCCCGGGACGCGCGACCGGACGAGTCGTACCGGTGAGTCGCCGCACGACCGGCGGCCCGGCGGCGGGCCGGGGGCGCTGATGTGTCGTCACCTGGCCTACCTGGGGCCGCCGGTCACCCTCGCCGAGCTGTTGTTCGACCCTCCGCACTCGTTGGTGCGGCAGTCCTGGGCGCCTCGTGACATGCGGGGCGGCGGCACGATCAACGCGGACGGGTTCGGCGTCGGCTGGTACCCGGGCGAGGGCGAGCCGGTGCGGTACCGGCGGGCGCAGCCGATCTGGAGCGACCCGACCATCGCCCAGCTGGCGGCGGTGACCCGCAGCGCGGCGGTGGTGGCGGCGGTGCGCTCGGCCACGGTCGGGATGGCGGTGCTCGACGGTGCGGCGGCGCCCTTCGCCGAGGGGCGGTGGCTGTTCAGCCACAACGGTGTGGTCCGCGGCTGGCCGGACGCCGTGGTGCCGCTCGCCGCCGGTCTGCCGGTGCGTGACCTGCTCACCCTGGACGCCGCCACCGACTCGGCGCTGCTCTGGGCGCTGGTGCGGCACCGGTTGCGGGCGGGTGTCGACGCGGCCGAGGCGGTCGGGCGGACGGTGACCGAGGTCGCCGCCGCCGCACCCGGGTCGCGGCTCAACCTGCTGCTCACCGACGGGCATCGGGTGGTGGCCAGCGTGGCGGGGCACGCGTTGTCGGTCCGCGAGGGGCGGGGTTCGGTGCTTCTCGCCTCCGAGCCGCACGACGACGATCCCGGGTGGCGGTCGGTGCCGGAGGGGCACCTCGTGGTCGCCACCGCGGGCGAGGTTCGGGTACGTCCACTGCCGACCCCGGTGCGCCACGCCGGGCAGGCAGGCAACGGTTGATCGAGCAGAGGAGCGAACCGATGACCGCGGAACCCCTGGAGATCTACCTCGAAGAGGGTGACCTGGAGCGTGGCCTACGCGACGACGTCCGGGCCGGGTTGAGCGCCGGGCAGAAGTGGCTGCCGCCGAAGTGGTTCTACGACGCCCGGGGCAGCGAACTCTTCGAGGAGATCACCCGGTTGCCCGAGTATTACCCGACCCGGGCCGAGCGGGCCGTGCTGGCCCGGCACGCTCCTGACATCGCGGCGTTGACCGGGGCCAAGACGCTCATCGAGTTGGGCTCCGGCTCGTCGGAGAAGACCCGGTTGTTGTTGGACGCCTTCACCCGCCGGGGTGGGCTGGGCACGTTCGTCCCTCTCGACGTGTCGGTCAGTGCGTTGCGCGGGTCCACCGCCCAGATCGCCGCCGACTATCCCCGCCTGCGGGTGCGGGGGATCGTGGGTGACTTCACCCGGCAACTGGACCGGCTGCCCACCGGCGGCCGACGGTTGGTGGTGTTCCTCGGTGGCACGATCGGCAACCTGTTGCCCGCCGAGCGGGCCGAGTTCCTGGCGGCGATGCGCGCCGCGCTGGAGGTCGGCGACTGGCTGTTGCTCGGCACGGACCTGGTGAAGGATCCGTCGGTGATCGTGCCCGCGTACGACGACGCCGCCGGGGTCACTGCCGAGTTCAACCGCAACGTGCTGCACGTGATCAACCGGGAGTTGGGTGCCGACTTCGATCCGGCCGCCTTCGAGCACGTCGCCGTCTGGGATCCGGACCACGAGTGGATCGAGATGCGGTTGCGGGCGACCCGGCCGATGAGGGTGCGGGTGCTGGGGCTGACCGTCGATTTCGCGGCGGGGGAGGAGCTGCGTACCGAGGTTTCGGCGAAGTTCCACCGGGAGGGGGTCGCTGCGGAGTTGGCCTCGGCCGGCTTCGCCGCGGCGGAGTTCTGGACCGATCCGGACGGGCTCTTCGGGGTGACGCTTGCGCGGGCGCGGTGAACCTGTTCACCCGGCGCGGCCGGGCCAGGTGGTGATCCGATAGGCTGATCACGCGAAGGGGAGTAGCCCCCAATGTCGTGGTCGACATACTGGTGCGTTCCGCATCCGGCCACGCGGCCCCGGTTTCTCGGGGCGGGCGAGACCTTCGACTCAGGCTGTTGCAGCCGGGTCGAGGGCGCCCCCGTACCTCCTCCCGGCGTGAACGGGAAGGACGTCATGGAGGGATTTTTCGCCGCGCTGGTCGTCAGCTTCGGCGTCATCTTCGTCGCCGAGCTGGGAGACAAGTCCCAGCTGATGGCGCTGACCTTCGCCACGCGGTTCAAACCGATCCCGGTGCTGATCGGCATCACTGTCGCCACCGCGGTGGTGCACCTGGCGTCGGTCGCCATCGGCGCGGGTCTCGGGGCGGTGCTGCCGACCGAGTGGATCTCCCTGGTCGCCGGTTTGGCGTTCCTCGGGTTCGGTGCGTGGACGCTGCGCGGGGACAAGCTCACCGAGGAGGAGAAGCGCAAGGCGGAGAAGACCAGCAAGACCGCGATCGTGGCGGTGTCGGTGGCGTTCTTCCTCGCCGAGTTGGGCGACAAGACGATGCTCGCCACGATCACGCTCGCCACCAAGTACGGCTGGTTCGGCACCTGGCTCGGCTCCACCATCGGCATGGTGGCCGCGGACGCGCTGGCCATCCTGGTCGGTCGGATGCTCGGTCGGCGGCTGCCGGAGAAGACCATCAAGTACGGTGCCGCGATCCTCTTCGCCATCTCTGGTCTCTGGCTGATCCTGGAGGCGGTGAACGAGCTGACCTGAGCGCCGACTAGCCGTCCCGTGGGCGGGTAACGGCCCGGGGTGGAGCCGGCCGAGTTGTTGCGCCAGGGCGACCAGGTGCTGGTTGCCGTGGTGGAGGTGGCCGGCGCGCTGGTGATCTTCGTCGGCGCGGTGTGGGCGGCGGTGCGGTTCGTGGTCGAGGGGCTGCGACACCGCACCGCCGCCCGTTTCACGCCGATCCGGC
Source organism: Micromonospora sp. NPDC005171 (assembly GCF_040608575.1). Classification (NCBI taxonomy): domain Bacteria; kingdom Bacillati; phylum Actinomycetota; class Actinomycetes; order Micromonosporales; family Micromonosporaceae; genus Micromonospora; species Micromonospora sp. NPDC005171. The sequence continues at coordinate 30,363 of NZ_JBEXIM010000050.1, forward strand.
TCTCGCTGGGACGCTTCCTGACCCTCGGCCTGGAGTTTCAACTGGCGGCCGACGTGCTGCGCACAGCGGTCTCCCCGTCGTTCACGCAGATCGGCCAACTGGCCGCCATCGCGACGATCCGAACGGCGTTGAACTATTTCCTGGGCCGTGAGATCCGTCAGGAGCAGCGCCAGGTGGCCGAGGGGGAGCGTCGAGCGTGATGGAAAGCGTGGTCACGGCGGTCACCGCCCTGGCCCTGGTCGCCGGGGTGCTCACCACGCTCAGCACCGGGGCGCTGCGCAGCGGCGTCCGGGTACTCCTTGACCTGCTCACCGCGGCCGGCCTGCTCCGGCTCGCCGGCGAGCCGGGTTGGAACGGCCTGGCCGGCGCGGTGGCGATCATCGCCCTGCGTCAGCTGCTCGGGGCGGCGCTCAGCAGGCCGCCACCGTGGTCCGGCCGACAATCCCCGGCGCGCTGCGCCGAGGACGATCACCACCTACCGTTGGCCTCGACAGGTGAAACGGGAAAAGCGGGAGGATGACCACATGGCCCGGCACGACGAACCGAACGAGTACGGCTACTCCGGTGGTGCCACCGCCCCGGAGCCGCCGCCCGGCGGGAAGCCCGACGAGCAGGATCGCGTCGAGGCGGTGGCGGTGCCGGGCGACGACCTCACCGGGCCGACGGCCGAGGCGCTGGTCGAGGAGACCGAAGACCTGCCGCCCGCCGAACGTCACGACTGAGCCGAGGGCCGCGCGGTTGGCGCGGCGGCGCGGCACGACGGCGAGCCGGCGTTCGCCGGGCCGCGCCGCCGCCTCGGCGTCCGGCGTTTGCCGAGCCCGCCACCGGGCCGTTCAGCGGGCGTCGGGGTGCTGGTAGACGTCGGGTATGCCGTCCCCGTCGGCGTCCAGCCGCTCCCGCTCCGCCACCCTCCGGTACGCCGCGTTGCGGCGGGTGAGCACCGCGGCGGCCAGCCCGGCGGAGATCACCGAGCCGAGTAGGACGGCCGCCTTGACCCGGTCGTCGGCCGTGCTGTCCGCCCCGAACGCCAGGTCGCCGATGAGGAGCGAGACGGTGAACCCGACGCCGGCCAGCAGGGCGATCCCGAGCAGGTCGGCCCAGGTGATGTCCTCGTCCAGTTCGGCTCGGGTGAACCGGGCCAGCAGGTACGTCGAGCCGAAGATGCCGATGCTCTTGCCGAACACCAGCCCGGCGATGATGGCGATCACCATCGGGTCGCTCAGCAGGGCGCCCAGGTCGGTGCCGCGCAGTGTGACCCCGGCGGCGAACAGGGCGAAGATCGGCACCGCGATGCCGGCCGACACCGGCCGCCAGCGATGCTCCAGGTGGGCGGCGAGCCCACCTTCGCCCGCCTCCCCGGCGCCCGCCTGCGCGTCGGCGGTGGCCGGCTGGTCGCCGCCCACCGGTCGGCGGACGAGCACCGGGACCGTGAAGCCGAGCAGGACACCGGCCACCGTGGCGTGCACGCCCGAGGCGTGCATCAGTGTCCAGGCGGCGATCGCGAGGGGGATCAGCGCCCACCACCAGGTACGCCCGCGCTGCACCAGCACCGCGAAGAGCCCGATCGGCGCCAGCGCGGCGAGCAGCGGAAGGGGCTGGAAGTCGGCGGTGTAGAAGATCGCGATGATGGTGATGGCGAACAGGTCGTCAACCACCGCGAGGGTGAGCAGGAATGCGCGTAGGCCCTGGGGCAGATGTGAGCTGACCACCGCGAGCACGGCGAGCGCGAAAGCGATGTCGGTGGCGGTCGGAATGGCCCATCCGCGCAGGCCGTCCCCGCCCGCGCTGAACACCACCGCCACGTAGATCAGCGCTGGCAGCAGCATCCCGCCGAGCGCGGCCGCCACCGGTAGCGCGGCCCGGCGCGGGTCCCGGAGGTCACCGGCGACGAACTCGCGTTTGAGCTCCAGGCCCACCACGAAGAAGAAGATGGCCAGCAGGCCGTCCGCCGCCCAGGTGGCCAGGTCCAGGTCGAGATGCCAGGGCGCGTCGGGCCAGGGCACCACGTCGCCCAGCCGGGTGTACGAGTCGGACCACGGCGAGTTGGCCCAGATCAGCGCGATCACGGCGCCTGACAGCAGCAGCGCGCCGCCGACGGTTTCGGTACGCAGCACGTCGGCCAGGTGCCGGGCCTGCGGCCAGGACGATCGGGAGAAGAGCCGCATCTTCGGCGGACGCGAGCCCGATGGTGGGGTGCGGGAGGTCATCTGGGGCTCACCTACGGGAGTCGGGGCAGCAGGAATCCACTCGCCGACCAGACTTCCCGGCACACCGCTGTCGACCCTATCCGGCGGCGTGGTCGCCGGCGACCACTAGGCCGATCGGACGGGATCCGATCGGCCTCCGACTTTTTCCCCTTGTCACCGCAGCCGAATGGGTCTTTGTCGGGTTGGTCATGCGGGCGCACATCTCGCCGCCGGAAAATGCATAACTCCGGACATAGGCCGTATAAGCCGCTTTAATGGTTTCACGAGTTTAGAGACGACCTTGGGGGTTTTCGTGAAGTTCTTTGCCGTAACCGGACCGGCACGGGGGCGCTCCTGATGGACCTGCTCCGCCAATTGCGCCACGTGCGTCGGCACTGGTGGGTCACGCTGGTCACGGTCATGGTGGCTCTCGGCGTCTCAGCGTTCCTGACCGTACGGGCCCAACCCCGCTACGTCGCCTCGGTGACCTTCTTCGTCACCACCCCCAACACCGGCGTCAGCGACGCCTACCAGGGCGGGCTCTTCCTCCAGCAGCGCGTCAAGTCGTACGCCGACCTGCTCAGCAGCGACCGGCTGGCGCAGAGCGTGGTGGCCGAGACTCCGGTTGGCCTCACCGCGGACGAGGTGCAGCGCCGGGTGAGCACCTCGACCGAGGCCGGCACCGTTCTGCTGCGGGCGTCGGTAACCGACACCGACCAGACCCGCGCGTTGCGCGTGACGGAGAGCCTTGCCAACAAGTTCGTCGAGCTCGTCCAGAAGGTCGAGACGACCCCGGAGGGCAAGGCGCCCATCAAGATCGAAGTGGTGAGCGGCCCGCGGGTCAGCGCCGAACCCGTCTCGCCGAAGCCGGCCCGCAACCTGGCCCTTGGTGGCCTGGTCGGTCTGATCCTCGGCATCGGTCTGGCGATCCTGCGGGGCGTCGCCGATGTCCGACTGCGCGACGCCGCCAGCCTGCAACGCGCCACCGGCAGCCCGCTGCTCGGTGAGATTCCGTTCGAGGCCAACGCCCGCAGCGCCCCTCTCATCGTGGGCGACGCCGCGACCTCGGCGCGCGCCGAGGCGGTCCGCAAGCTGCGGACCAACCTGCGCTTCGTGGACGTCCACGAGCCGGCCCGGGTCATCGCGGTGACCAGCGCCCTGCAGGGTGAGGGCAAGACCACGCTCTCCTGCAACCTGGCCATCGCACTGGCCGAGGCGGGCTGGCGGGTGCTGCTTGTCGACGCGGATCTGCGCCGCCCGAAGGTCGACGACTACCTGGGTCTGGACGCCGGCGTCGGTCTCACCGACGTACTTGTCGGCGACGTGAAGGTGGGCGACGTCGTGCAGCGCTGGGGCGACAAGTCGCTGCTGGTGCTGCCCAGCGGGTCGGCCCCGCCGAACCCGAGCGAGCTGCTCGGCTCCAAGGCCATGTCGGACCTGCTGCTGGCGCTGCGCGAGTCGGCGGACATCGTGATCATCGACACCGCGCCGCTGCTCGCGGTGACCGACGGCGTGGTGGTGGCCGTGCAGGCCGACGGCGCGCTGCTGGTGACCCAGCAGGGCCGTACCTCGCGGACCCAGGTCGCCGCGGCGGCCCGGTCACTGCACTCGGTCTCGGTCCGGTTGCTCGGCTGTGTGCTGAACATGGCCAAGGTGGCCAAGGCCGAGGCGTACCAGTACGAGGCCTACCGGGTGGTCGCCTCGACGGCCGAGACGTCGGCGCCGGCCAACCGGTCCTCGTCCGGCCGGCACAGCGCGACCGCCGACGGGGTCAACGGCGTCCTCGACCACACCCAGGAACTCACCCGGCTGTCCCGATGAGCGCGGCGAGGGGTCGCAACGACCGTTCGATCTCCTCGGCGCAACGTCGGAAGTCGACCGGAGTGCCGCCGATCGGGTCCCGAAGGTCGTCCTCGTCCGGGGCGGCGGGTTGCAGCCGTCCCCGGGCCTGGGCGGCGGCGGCGACCGCCGCCCGCAACGGGTCGTCGGCCGAGCCGACCGGCGGTTCGGCCGCCGCGGCGAGCCGGCCGAACTGGCGCAGCGTGAACGTCCGGTGCAGCGCCCCCGGCGCCAACGCCGTGCAGACCGAGCGTTGGCGTCGGGTCGCGGTCAGCACGAGCGTCGCGTTGACCAGGTACTCGGGCCGCAAACCCCGGGTCCGGAACGCGGCCGGATCCCCGCCGCTCTCGGTCGCGACCTCCATGGCGTACGGGTGCATGGCCAGCCCGTCGATCGCATCGGTGCCGGCACTGGCCACCTCGACGGGTCGGTCGGTCAGCAGCCGACGGGCCAGGTACTCGGCCATCGGCGACCGGCACAGGTTGGCGTGGCAGACGAACAACACGCGATCAGCCATCAGTGCCCCTCTCATCGGTACGGACACCGGCGCTCGCACCGCGAGGGCGGTGCGTCGACGCCGGTGGCCGTGCGGGGAGGGGTTGTCGGCATCGTACGCGGGCCGCACGGGCACCGGTCGTGGTGCCGCGCCGGCCGCCGGCGATCTCTGTGGGACGGGGGCCCACCTGTGAAGATCGGCATCCTGTCGTACCACTTTCCGCCCGAGCCGGCCTTCATCCCGGGGAGCCTCGCCGAGGAGCTGGCCGCGCGTGGGCACGAGGTACGGGTCCTCACCGGCTTCCCGGACTACCCCGGTGGGCACGTCTATCCCGGCTGGCGACAGCGGTGGCACCACGAGACGCACAGCCAACGGCTGAGCGTCCGACGGGTGCCCCGGTACCCCGGGGGTGCCGCGTCGGTCGGCGGCCGGATGGCCAGCTATCTCTCCTTCGCCGGCAGCGCGGGGCTGGTCGCACGCCGGTTCCTCGGCGACGTGGACGCGCTCTACGTCTTTCAGCTACCGGCGACGACGTTCGCCGCCGCCGGGGTGCTCCGGTTGCTCGGGCGGGTGCCGGCGGTGCTGCACGTGCAGGACGTCTGGGCCCTCGACGGAGCGGACGAGGGGAACGAGGGACGCTGGGCGGCGCGGATGGGCGCCACGATGACCCGGATCTACCGGACGGCGGCGCGAATCGCTGTCGCCGCGCCGTCGATGCGGGACATGGTGGTCGCCGCCGGCGCCGATCCGGCGCGGGTCCGGTTGGTGCTGAACTGGACCGACGAGCGGATCTTCCACCCGGCGACACCCAGCGCGGCGGCCCGCCAGCTGGTCCGTCGAGACGGTCGGTGCGTGGTGATGCACGCCGGGACCATCGGGGCGCGGCAGGGGCTGGAGACCGCGGTCCGGGCGGCCGCGGCGCTGGACCGGACGATGGATCTGGTCCTGGTCGGTTCGGGCGCGGCGGAGCGGCGGGTGCGGGGGCTCGCCGCCGAGCTGGGCGCTGAGAACGTCCGCTTCCTGGAGCGGCGGTCGCCGGTCGACATGCCTGAGCTGTACGCCGCCGCCGACTACCAGCTGGTCATGTTGCGCGACCGTCCGGAGCTGCGCGGCACGGTGCCCGGCAAGCTCCAGGCCGCGCTCTCGTCTGCCGCACCGGTGATCGCGTCGGCCGGCGGGGACACAGCCGAGCTGGTCGAACGGGCGCGGGCTGGGTTGTCCTGCCCACCGGAGGACTGGGCGGCGCTGGCCGACCGGTTCTGGTTGGCCGCCACCATTTCGCCGCCGGCCCGCACCGAGATGGGTCGCCGGGGGCGGGCCGCGTACCTGCGGGAGATGTCGCTGCCGGCCGGCGTGGATCAGATCGAACGGCTGTTGCACGAGGCGGCCGGGCACGTCGCGCCCAATCTGCACGAAACGACGAAGAAGACTCATTAAAGGGCGACAACCGCAATAACGGTACGAAATTCCCTAGGGCGTGCTAAGAACGTCAGGGAATCGACCTTCTGTCCGGTTCCGTGGAATGGGAGTGTGGTGTGACGGTGAGCGAGCGACCGATCCGACGGCGGAGCCGGTCCCGGCGTCGTCGGCGGGCCCAACTGCGACGGGCCCTCCTCGGCGCCCTGGTAGTCGGCTCGCTGCTGCTGGCGACCGGCGGATGGATCGGCTTCCGCGGTTGGCAGGCGCGCGCTCACCTGCTCAACGCCGCTGGGCTGGCGCGGGAGCTGAGCGCCCAGGTGGTCGGTGGGGACAATGCCCGGGCGCTGCGGACCCTCGCCGCCCTCCAGGAGCAGGCTGGCGCGGCCCGAGCCGCGACGACCGACCCGAGCTGGCAACTCGGCCGGCGTACGCCGATCGCCGGCGACGACCTCGACGCCGTCGCGCAGATCGCCATCGCCATCGACGACCTGGCCCGGCAGGCGTTCCCGACCCTGCTTCGCGCGGACCTGACCAGCCTGGTGCCGGCCGGCGGCCGGCTGGACCTGGCCCAACTCACCGCCGTCTCCGCCGAGCTGACCCAGGCCGACGAGTCGGTGCAGCGCACGCGCCGGGGCCTGGCCGCGGTGCCCGCCGACCGGCTGGTCAGCCAGATTCGGCAGGCGCTGACCGACCTGCGTGCCGAGATCGACCGGCTGGCCAGCCTCACCACGGCCGCCGACCAGGGAGCCCGTCTGCTGCCGCCGCTGCTCGGCGCGAACGGCCCACGCCGCTACCTGCTCGTCTCGCAGAACCTCGCCGAACTGCGCGCGACCGGCGGCATGTTGGGCGCGTACGCGATGATCGAGGCCGACAACGGCAAGGTGAAGATGGGCAAGCAGGGCAGCAGTGCCTCGCTCGGTCAGTTCACCCCGGCGCTGAAGGTGCCCGCCGAGACTCGTGCCCTCTGGACCGACCTGCCCGGCATCTACCCCGCCGACGTCAACCTGTCTCCGCACTTCCCGACCGCCGCCACGCTGTACCGCGAGATGTTCCGGCGCAAGACCGGCACCACGGTCGACGGCGTGCTCGCCGTCGACCCGGTGGTGCTGTCCTATCTGCTCAAGGCGACCGGCCCGGTGCTCGTGCCCGGTGGTGTGCCGCTCGCCAGCGAGAAGGTCGTGCAGACGCTGCTCAACGACAGCTATCAGCGGCTGGACATCAAACAGCAGGACGAGTTCTTCGCGGCGGCGGCCGCAGCGGTGTTCGACGCCTTTTTTAAGAAGAATGTCAACCCGAAGGTGTTGTTGTCCGCATTTGACCGCGCTATCACTGAACGCCGGATATTGTTCTGGAGTGCCCGACCTGAGGAGCAGCGGACATTCGGCGACAGCCGGATGGCCGGGACGCTTCCGGAGCAGGACACCGTGCCGACCGTCGGCGTGTTCCTCAACGACGGCAGCGGCGCGAAGCTCGGCTACTACCTGCGGCCGACGGCGAACCTGACGGTCGGCGAATGCCAGCCTGACGGCCGCCGCGAGCTCCGGCTGCGGGTGACCCTCCGCTCGACGGCACCGAAGTCCGGACTCAGCGAGTCGGTCCTCGGGCTCGGCCTGGCTGGTGATCCGTACACCGCACGCACGTTGGTGTCGATCTTCAGCCCGGCCGGTGGAGCGGTGCTCGAGGCCCGGCTCGACGGGGTCGAGACGGCACTTGGCAGCGGCACCGAACGCCGCCGTCAGGTGGCGACGGCCAGCGTGGATGTCGGCCCCGGTGCCGAGAAGGCGCTGGAGGTCACAGTGCTGACGGCCAAGACCGGCGTCGGGCAGGCCGAGCTGTGGCTGACCCCCACCGCCAGCCCCTGGACCACCCAAGTTCATTCCGCACCAAGCTGTGACCAGTAGGAGGGAACCAATCATGCGGCTATCCCGCATCATCATGGCGCTCACGGTCGGCCTGGCCGTGGTCGCCGTGCCGACGGCAGCGGGGGCGGCACCGGCCCAGCCGTCGCCCAGCACGAGCGCGACCACCGACCCGCCGCAACCGCCGCCGTATCCGCCGACCGTCGCGTCGCTGACGGTCAACCGTCCGACGATCTACCTCGGCGAGACGGTCGTGCTGACGGGTAGGAACTTCGGCCCGAACGAGACCGTCGACATCGTCGTGACGGTCACTCCGTTTGCCGCCCCGGCCGGCGGTCAGGCTCCGGCTCGCCGGAGCGACGGCAGCACCGTGGCCATGGCCCCGGTGGCCTACCAGGCGAGCGCGCCCCTGAGCTTCACGGCGTACACCGACGCCCAGGGTCGCTTCACCAAGAGCTACAAGCCGTCGGTGACGGGTCTGTTGACCTTCACCGCCACCGGTCGGGAGTCCGGCCGGACCGCCTCTACGCAGCTGCGGGTGCTGCACAAGAAGCAGCCGCTGCCCGTCACGGGTGACAGCCTCGGCACGCCCATGAAGCTCGGCGGCGGCCTCGTCGGCGCCGGAGCGGTCATGCTGCTGCTGACCCTTGCCTGGCGTCGTCGCCAGCGCTTCGGTGGTGCGGCGCACTAATCCACACACCGGGCCGTGCCCGGATCGCACCGAAGCTGGCGCCCGTCGGAACATTCCGACGGGCGCCAGCCTGTTCACCCCGCGCCTCCGGGTCCTCGGCCTGCAACACCGGCAGACTGCGCTGCACCCACGCGAGACGGGTCGGCCAGTGCCGTCCCCTCGGTTCATGCCTGATTGATACGAACGCCGACATACCGCCGGTGTGGCCTGTGCGTCCGCCAGGTTCGGCCTCGTCGTGCTGCCGGAGGGCGCCCTGCCCGCCGTAGAAGCCCGGCTCCGCGGGCATTGCGTGGTCGCGCTCGACTCAATGGGTCGTTGTGTCCTTCTTGCGGGTCTTCGCGTGCTGGCTCCCTCCGTGATCCACTCGGGTTTCATGAAATCGGGGTGTCCGGAAGTCCGGGACACCCCGATTTCCGTAAACCCGAGTGGATCACGGGGGTGAGGGCGGATTCGACGCCGTGGTGTGCGGCGTTTGTGTGGGTGGTTCGTCGGGTGGTGGGGGTTTGTGGGTGGTGACGGGGTGCACCCGTGGGCTGGAATCGTGGCCGGGTCGGGGTCGTTGCATACTCTGACGATCGCAGCACCACCGCCCGCCGCCCGGCCCGCACCGGGCCTGGGATGCGGGTCGCGCAGGTTGGAATGCCAGCCTCCGCCCGG